>DATKZQ010000157.1:0-25967 GCA_035527895.1 Desulfatiglandales bacterium | reverse complement strand
AGTATGATTGTCAGAAACATAAGGGATACGGAAGTCCTGGAGACGACGTATCTGGCCCATGGCGGGGCCATTGCGCAGATGATACTGGATCAGAGGACCTTAAAAGAGATAGGGTTTCTCGCCATCGCGTCCCTTGCACCGGGCAAAACCATTGAGGCGCACATTGACCCCTATGAGGAGATCTACTTTATCATGACCGGTGAGGGGGAGATGAGCGTAGACAATGAAACACGACACGTAACGCCCGGCGATGCTACATGGATCCCTACGGGGTCCAGCCACGCCCTCACCAACAGCGGAACAGAGGATCTGGTAATCCTGGTGGTTGCATCCCCGATGTAAAAGACCGCGCTCAACTGGATAGATGAGTCCAAATATGAAGACGCAAAGCATGGCTATGTGATTCCCGGTGGGATTTCAATATTCTCTTCCGGCCGTCCGGCGGGTTTCCGGGGCAAGAAGCGAAAAGGCAAATCAGCCGGTTATCGGAACAAGGCATGAAGGCGAGCCCGATCGGCATGCCCGCCCTGGTCGCAGCACGTAAACCTTTAATGGTACTTGGCGTCACTCAAGGTCAGAACCGCCCCTATCTCTGAGTCGCTAAACCGGCAGTGATTTACCGATGACACACCGTATGGGCTTCCTTTTTGTGTTTCTGTGACCACCTCCTGAGAAGCACGTTCATTCCCGCCGATGGGCAAATAAGAAATAGCTTGACACGGGCGGGAAAAGCAGCTAACAAAAATAATGTGTGGTTTGACCACCTGACCAGCCTCCTCATCTTCTTTACGTTCAAGGACAACAATGAAACCCTTGGAGCGTGACATGAGCCTCGATCATCTCTTCTCTTCTTTTTCCATTGGAACCTTGCGGATGGAAAACCGCATCGTGATGCCCCCCATGGCAACAAACTACGCGACACCGGAAGGCTATGCGACCGAACGGCTGATTGCTTACTATGTTGAACGTGCAAAGGGCGGTGCAGGATATATCAACACCGAGCACACGGGCATACTTCAGCAGGGCAAGGCAGCTCCGAACATGCTGCTCATCGACACCGATGAACATGGTTCGAGCATCCGGAATTTGGTGGAGGCTATCCACGGTGTGGGAGGGAAAATCGTTGTCCAGATTAGTCATGCGGGCAGGCAAACCTCATCGGCGGTGACCGGATCTCCGATCGTCGGGCCCTCGCCCATACCCTGTCCAACCAGAGATGAAACTCCCCGCGAGCTTTCAATCCCCGAAATCGAGGAGATCATCCAGGCATTTTCGGCGGCGGCCCAGCGGGTCAAGGAGGCCGGGGCCGACGGTGTTGAGCTCCATATGGCCCACGGGTACCTGATCTGCTCCTTTCTGTCTCCATTTTCCAACCGGAGAGCGGATCGCTATGGGGGCAATGTTCAGAATCGTGCCAGGTTGGCCACGGAGGTTCTCAAGTCGGTGCGCGGCCGGGTGGGTCCGGATTTTCCCGTTATCTGCAGATTGAGCGGGGACGAATACGTGGATGGGGGGCTGAGTATAGAGGAGACCAAACAGATCGGCAAGATCCTGGAAAAGGAGGGCGCTGACGCACTCCATATATCCGCGTGCAACGCCGCCTCAGTCTACCTGAACCACCCGCCGTATTACGTGGAGGAAGGTGTCTTCGTTCACCTCGCGCAGGCAATCAAATCGGAGGTGGACATACCCGTTATTGCAGTCGGGAGAATCAGGAGTCCGGTCATGGCCGACAGGATCATTCGGGAGGGGAAGGCGGATCTGGTCTCCATGGGCAGGGCTTTGATTGCAGACCCCCATATGCCGAGAAAAGCAAGAGAGGGCCGATTTGAAGAAATTGTTCCTTGCATCTCCTGCAACAGGTGCATTCAGACCCTGAGAAAAGGGGCGGTTCGATGTGCCGTCAATCCGGAGGCGGGCAACGAAGGCCAATTTGGCCTGGTTGAAACGGATCGACCCAAGAAGGTATGGATCGTGGGAGGGGGACCTGGAGGTCTGAAGGCTGCCGAGGTGGCGGCACGGAGGGGGCACCACGTGACGGTCTTCGAGAAGGCTCACAGGCTGGGTGGAAGAATGAGGCTTGCCGCCATCCCGCCGAAGAAAGAGGTCCTGAACGATTTCAGCGACTATCTCGAAAGAAGGGTCAAGAATTTAGGGGTAACCGTAGAGTTAGGCAGGGAGTTTACTGTCGACATGGTGGGCCCGGTCAAGCCGGATGTGGTAATCGTTGCCACCGGGGGCATTCCCTACTTCCCTGACTGGAAGGGGGTCGAAGAGAGCGGAGCCATCTCCGTCGATGATGCCTTATCAAAGAGGGAAGGAGATATGGGAAGAAGGGTTCTGGTGATCGGTGGCGGTGGCATCGGTGCGGAGACAGCTGATTATCTGTCGGAGATGGGCAAAGAGGTTACCCTGGTCGAGATGTTGGAGGAGATCGCATCAGATCTGGTTGGGCACCTGAAACACTACCTCTCCCAGAGGCTTGGGGAAAAAGGGGTTACCATCCTTACCTCTACCAAGGTCAAAGAGCTGGGAAAGGGCTATGCCGTGGTTGAAGATGCATCCGGGGTCAGAAGGATTGATGGATTTGATGCCATGGTTTTGGCGGTGGGTTCAGTATCCGACGACCGCATTGCCAAGATCCTCGAAGGAAAAGTTGCAGAACTCTACGTGATCGGCGATGCCTCTCAACCACGCGAAGCCCTGGAGGCCGTGTACGAAGGAGAAGAAATCGCGATAAAAATATAGCTTTCCTCTTATATGTCTTCGATTTCCATTTTTCAATGGAAAGGAGGTGAACAGGAGGTATTTTTTGGCAGGAGTATAGTTTTACGATTAAACCTTATGCTTTGGAAAGGAGGAAAGAGGTATGAAGCCAAACAAGAGACTAATGGCCATGCTGGGCTTGGTTTGTCTGTTCTTGATGGTTTTTGGCGGTACGGCCCTTGCGGCAAAAAAGGTTATCCATGTGTGGCATACGGAGACCAATCCGCTATCGAGGACGGCGATCGCCAATATTGTTGAAAGATTCGAGGCCCTTCATCCTGATATTAAGGTGGAGGCAGAGGCCCTCGCATGGGGAGACCTGGAGGGCAAGATCATGGCGTCCCTGGCTGCTGGTTCGCCGCCGGAGCTCACACACGGACAGCCTATCACCTGTGCAGCACTGCAGGCGAAGGGGTTGCTCATGCCCCTCGATGAGGTGGTGAAGGCTATCGGTGAGGATAATATCTGGGAACAAATAAAGAAGGTTGGTAAATATGGAGACCATTACTACGGCCTGGTTCATGCCGCAGGCACGTCGCTGCTGATCTACCGGAAGGATCTGGCCCAGAAGAAAGGCCTAGAAGGCCCGAAAACATGGGATGACTTGCTTCGCATTGCCAAAGAGCTTACCATGGACACCGACGGCGACGGAAAGACCGACATATACGGCCTCACCATACCCGGCGACAATCTGTTTATCAATATCCTCATGGGAGAGCTGACCAAGGCCAATGGCGGCATTCTCTTCGACGATCAGAATCGGCCCCACTTTACGGACAAAACAATGATCGAGACCTTGAACTTCTTGAAGGAATTGACCAAATACATGCCACCCGGTTGGGAGGGACACGGCTACAGAGAAACCTTCGCCAACATGTACGGCCAAAAGGCTGCCATGATGTATCAGGGATACGGCAGGGGTGCCTCATTGATCGAGGAGTATGCACCCAAGGATATGGCCAATAGCGATTATTTCGACGTGTGGATAAAGCCCCACGGGCCCAGCGGCACGAAACCGGCTGCCCAGGTCGATGAGGAGCCATGGTTGATGTTCAAGGGTTGCAAATATCCCAAGGAGGCCATCGAATTCTTGAAGTTCTTTTACCAGGACGATAATTACCTGGAATACATCCAAACGGTGCCGATTCACTTCTTCCCCATCACCAAATCCCTGGGCAGGAACAAGGCATACCAGGAGACCCCCATGATCAAGAAATGGAAGGGTTGGCTCGACGTCCAGGGCTATTACCTGGATAACGACCTGGTGAAACCGACGCTCGTGGTAGATTGGAAGGATATGGCCGGCAAGCCCTATCTTATGGAGATTCTGGGTTCAGGCATCCTGAAGGACATGGTCATGGAGGTGACCAAGGAGGATGTGCCTCCTGAAAAAGCCGCCGCCAAGGCCCAGAAGAGGGCGGAAGAGCTCATAAAGGACAAAGGCTACGCCAAATGGTAGTGTAAGTAAGGGAAGTGCCGGGAGAACCTTCAGGGGTCCCTGGCACTTTCTTTTTCATGAGATTAGGTGAGATGAAAAGGTGAAAATACACTCTCAAAAGGCGGGAATCATCCTGATTGCACCTGCTGTTCTCTTGATCTGTGCGTTGCTGGTCTACCCGGTTCTATACGGAGTTTGGCTCAGTTTCTTCAAGAAACACTCCTTTTTCCCGGACCAGAGATTTGTGGGCCTTGCGAATTATTTCTATTTGCTGAAGGACCCGGAATTCTGGATGAGCGTCTGGTATGGGACGGTTTACTCTGTCAGTACCATCTGTCTTCAGATTATTGTCGGGGTTATCGCTGCGCTGATTCTGAACGAGGCCTTTCGAGGGAGAAATTTCGTCAGGGGAGTCATCCTCTTCCCGTATATGATTCCGACGGTTGTTGCCATCATCCTCTGGAAGTGGCTCCTGAATGATCAGTTCGGTCTGGTCAATTATCTGCTGATGGCCATCGGCGTCATCAGAGAACCCCTCTGCTGGATGGGAAAAGACCTTATCATGACGTCTTTGATCATCATTAGCGTATGGGAGTTCTTTCCTTTCGTGGTGTTGAGTGTGCTTGCCAGGCTGCAATCAATACCACCGGCCCTCTATGAGGCTGCCAAGGTTGACGGGGCCGGGGCGGCGAGCCGGTTTATCCACGTGACCCTCCCTCAGTTGAGAAACGTTCTCTTTGTGGTTATCCTTCTCAGGAGCATCTGGATGTTTACCAAGTTCGACACCGTTTGGCTCCTTACCCAGGGCGGAGGCGCGGAAAAATATGTCAGGACCCTGCCCGTATACGCTTACATGAGGACCTTTATGTACTATCAGGCAGGATTGGGCTCAACCCTTGCGGTGATCATGTTCGGGATCTTGATTGCCTCCACAGCGATTTACTTCAAGATGTTCGGGAGAGAAGAAGAGATTTAACATGAAGAACAAGTTTTTCTCAGTACGGGGACAACAGATCTACTGGTGTGCCGCCATCTTGTTTGTTCTGACTGCATTCCCTTTCTTTTGGATGATCTCCACCTCTTTTAAGCCCTTACGGGAGATATTCGTTTACCCCCCGTATTTTCTTCCCAAGGAATTTACCCTCGCCAACTTCGAGCGACTCTTCGAGCAGACTCGTTTTCTGACCTATTTCAAGAACAGTGTGTTCGTCGCAACGTCGGCTGTTGTGCTCACCATGACCATTGCAACGGCCGGGGCCTATAGCCTAACCCGATTCAGATTTTACGGTCGGGAAAGAATAGCGAGTCTCATCCTCTTCACCTACATGTTTGCTCCCATAATGATCATTATCCCCTTTTACGTGTTGATCAAGAAAATGGGCATCGCTAACACCCATCTTGCACTCATAATGGCGTACACCGCCTTTTGTCTCCCCTTCAGCCTGTGGCTGCTGAGGGCCTTTTTCCAGGGTATACCTATGGCGCTTGAGGAGGCCGCCTTAACAGATGGAGCGGGAAGAATCCGGGCGGTCATTTACGTGACTCTTCCCCTCGCCTTGCCCGGTATCATCGCGACAGGGATCTTCACCTTCATATTGGCGTGGAATGATTATATTTTTGTCAGAATTCTGATCACCTCAGATGAGCTCAAGACCCTTTCGGTCGGCATCGCCGATCTCTACAACGCAACCGTGATTGATTGGGGAATGATCATGTCCGGGGGAATGTTGATCACCATACCGGTCTTGGTATTTTTCATCTTCATACAGAGATATCTGATAGCCGGATGGGGGACAGGCGCAGTAAAAGGTTGAGAGGCGGCGAATGGACCCAATGGAGGGAGCATTTTGATGAAGAACGAAGGCACAAGTGGGATATTCTCACCCATAAAAACGAGCAAGATACCCGATGAAGTATATAAACAGATTGTTTCTATAATCAGCAGTGGTCAGGTTAAGCCGGGCCAGAAACTCCCGTCGGAGAGGGAGATGGCATCCGGTTTCGGTATCAGCAGGCAGTCCATCAGGGAAGCCCTCTATCGAGCAGAAACCATGGGGCTGATAGAGGTCCGCCAGGGGGAGGGAAGTTTCGTCCTCTCGTCTGTTGGCGAATCATTGAGTTCCCCGCTTGCAGTTCTATTGGCCGAACAGGCGGAGAGGGTGTTTGAGTTTTTGGAAATTCGGAAGTTGATCGAGGGGTGGTGTGCGGAAAAGGCCGCTGTGGAGGCCGATGCCGGGGATTTAGAGAAAATGAAGGAAATCCTCGAGACGATGAAGGAGCTCAGCACAAAGAACAAGAAATGGGAAGAAGCGGATATGGAGTTCCACTTCTCTGTCGCCGCAGCCACACACCATGTTATCGCAATCCATATTATGGACGCGCTCAAGGTCAATTTTGGCACCTTTTTTGACTTTCGACAACTTCTTTCGAAAACCGATAACAAGGAACTCATGTGGAAACACCATCATGAGGTTTACCAGGCCATAGAACAGAGAAAGCCCGCTCTGGCACGGCAGAAAATCGTAGACCATCTGGACTTCATCGAGAGGAAAATAAGAGAAGATGTGGAGAAGATGCAGACATAAGATAGGAATTTGCGTTTTATGGAGGGGGTGCAGGTATGAGAGTAAAGAATAAGAGAGCACTCATCACTGGTGGGGCCAGAGGCATTGGAGCGACAACGGCCTTCGTGTTTGCCGAGGAAGGGGCGAAAGTAGGGATCGTTGATTTCCGGGAAGAAGGCCTCAGAGATATCGCGGCACAGGCCAAGCAAAAGGGGTTTGAGTTTAGAACCTTTGTCGGCGATGTTTCAAAAAAGGATCAGGTTCAAAGGATGATGAAGGAGTTTGTCCAGGAGTTTGGTGGAATTGATATCCTGGTGAACAACGCGGGGATCGCTATCTCCAGGCCCTTCTTGGAGAAGACCGTGGAGGATTGGGAAAAGACATTGGGGGTTAATCTGATTGGGGTTTTCTTGTGCTCCCAGGCGGCCGCACAACATATGTTAAAGCAGAATTCGGGAAAGATAATAAACATATCTTCAATTCGAGGGATCGAGCACTGTGGGCGCGAAGGGATCATGGATTACAGCGCGTCAAAGGCAGCAGTGATCAACCTGACCAAGACCATGGCTAAGGAACTGGCCCCCACTATCACTGTCAATACCGTTGCCCCGGGACATACGCTGACCGAAATGACCGCAGCGCTGCCCGAGGAAGTCAAGCGAAACATGATTGAGGGGTCGTACCTTAAGCGAATGGCAGAACCAATAGATATTGCAAAGGCCATACTATTTCTTGCCTCTGAGGATGCGGATTTCATCACCAGTCAGGTTCTTCTGGTAGATGGAGGGTTTAGCCTTAAGTGAGGCGATGTCGGTGAATTCCATGGCCTTGATACCCAGATATCGGTGAAAAGGGGAACACTATTCGAAGGGAGTCTGAAGGTGGCTAGGATCGTACTGGAAAACCTGACCAAGAGATTTGGAAAAGTGGATGCGGTCAAGAATTTAGACTTAGAGGTTGAAGACGGAGAGCTCCTGGTGCTTGTCGGCCCTTCCGGCTGCGGAAAGTCAACGACATTGCGAATGATTGCGGGTTTGGAGGAGCCAGACTCAGGCAAGATCTATATCGGCGATCGGGTTGTTAATGATCTTGCTCCGAAGGACAGGGATATTGCCATGGTTTTTCAGGAGTATGCCCTGTACCCCCATATGACCGTTTATCGGAATCTGGCCTTTGGTCTGAAGATGCGGGGCTTTTCCAGGGATGAAATCGACCAGAGGGTCAAGGAAGCCGCCGGAATCTTGGGTATGACCGAACTGCTTGATCGAAAACCGCGGGAGCTCTCGGGGGGACAGAGGCAGAGAGTGGCTCTGGGGAGAACGATTGTTCGAAAGCCAGCCGCTTTTCTCTTTGATGAGCCCCTCAGCAACCTTGATGCCAAGCTTCGGGTTCAAATGCGGGCCGAACTCAGCAAGCTTCACTATAGTTTAAAGACCACGAGCGTTTATGTCACCCATGATCAGGTGGAAGCCATGACCATGGGCACGAAGATCGTCCTCATGAAGGACGGTGAGATTCAGCAGGCAGGGAAGCCCATGGAGATTTACCGGCGGCCGCTGAATATGTTCGTCGGCGGATTTATTGGAAGTCCTTCAATGAACTTCTTCCCGGCTCGTGTCCTTTCTACCAATTCCGGGATCGTGATCGAAACCGACTCCTTCCGGGTGCCCATCCCTCGGGCAAGGCATGATCAGTACAAGAGCCTTGTGGGCAAGGAAGTGATTTTCGGGATTCGTCCTGAGGACATCTACAGCGCTGATTTCTTGAAAGAGCACGAGCAAGAAGCCGTTGTCAAGGGAACGGTCGAGGTAATAGAGCCTCTTGGTCCGGAGATTCTTATAAATATCAAATGCGGTGGAGACTCTTTTGTAGCACGAGTGGACCCACGGGTTGAAACCGATATCGGCCGCGAGATCGAGCTCGTTTTCGACATGGAAAAGATGCATATCTTTGAAGCCAATTCGTCACATCGAAGGATAGGGGATTGAGAGGAGAGCCTGTTTGCGCCTGAGAATTCGCGCCCCTTACTCACCCAGGAACTTCCAAGAAATCCGTGGATCGCTCCGCATTTTTGGAATACTATTGAATGACTTGATTCTGCGACTGGCAAAAAGCAAGGGCAATTTTGGTCTTGGCCTCGTTTTGGGTCTTTTACCCTTGCCGCTTCTGAGATCAAGAAAAGGCAGTTCTCTGGTCTTTCCGGCTGATTCCTGCAAAATTCAAGAAGAGTATCTCTAGCATCTCACGGTGGATCAATAATGGCCAAGATAACGCTATTGACCGACTCATGTAAGGGCGTAGAAGACTGCGGCATTTGTATCTTCGTATGCCCGAAGCACGTACTGATCGAATCAGGAGAAATGAACGAAGCAGGATATCTCCCGCCCACGGTAAGGGACGAGACTCTTTGCACAGGCTGCGAGAACTGTATGATATCCTGCCCCGACTTCGCCATAGTGGTTGAGAAAGACTCTCAGGAGGCCTCTGATACAGGAGGGGGCAGAGATGGGTAAGGGAAAACGGGTATTGACCGGTACCTATTTCGAGATGGGGAACTGGGCCTGTGCAGAAGGGGCCATTGCAGCCGGATGCGAATTCGTTGCCGGGTATCCCATTACGCCCGCGAGCGAAATCATTAATCGTCTCGCCCAACGGCTTCCCCTAACCGGTGGAACATTACTGCAAACCGAAGACGAAATCAGCGCCATATGCTCGGCAATTGGGGCTTCATGGGCAGGATGCAAGGCACTTACCGCTACTTCCGGTCCGGGTATCAGCCTCATGCAGGAAAACATTGGGTTTGCTGTTGCCACAGAGACACCCCTGGTGATCGTGGATGTTCAGCGTCTTGGCCCATCGACCGGTGTGCCTTCCGTTGGTCTAACGGCCGATATCGTTCAAGTAGCTCGAGGATCGCATGGGGACTACCAGATCATCGCGCTCTGCCCGGAGAGCCCCCAGGAGATGTTCGATCTGACAATTCGAGCCTTCAACCTGGCAGAAAGATATCGGGTTCCCGTGTTTCTCATGGCCGACGGATTTATCGGGCACATGCGTGAGCAGATTGTCATCCCCGACGAAGATCGGATAGAGATCGAACATCGCACAATCCCCGAGCCAGGAATAGCCCCCATGGAGCGCCAGGACTTCCTGGACGTAACTGTAGCCCCGATGCCCGTTTTCGGACGCGGTCTCAAGGCTCATGTCACGAGCTCCTGCCACGATGAACATGGCATGCGCAATCTGAGCGATCCCGAGATCATGCATCGGTATATTTCAGCGCCCATTGATAAGATTCTGATCCATCGCGACGACATCATTCAGATTGAAACTGATTGTGAGGGGGTTGATGTGGTGATGGTGAGTTACGGTACGGTGAGTCGATCCGCTCGGGCTGCGGCACGCCTTGCTCAGGCCGATGGCCTGAAGGTCGGAACATTTCGAATGCTGACCTGCTGGCCTTTTCCGGATAAGGAAATACGGCAGATGTCGGAGTGCGTAGACTACATGCTTGTTTTGGAAAACAACAAAGGTCAACTCTATCCATACATTAAGGCCGAAGCTGCCCATGCGTGCCAGGTCGAGTTTCTCGGGCCTCAGACCTTAGGACAGATTCACGACCCCCACTATATTCTGTCTCACATCAAGGAGATGATACCATGAGTGTTTCAGCTCACCCTTACAGGAGGTACATGCGAGAGCATGTGAGGGGAACGACAACCTGCCCGGGCTGCGGCAATGGTATTATCACGCAGGCAATCTTGAGGGCTATTGAAGAGTTGGGCCAGGATATGGACGATTTCGTCTTTGTCTCAGGCATCGGTTGCGCGTCCTGGATTCCGAGCCCCCTATTCGCTGCAGACACGCTCCACACAACGCACGGAAGGCCCATCGCTTTTGCCACGGGGCTGAAACTCGGTTTGCCCGGGAAAAATATCATGGTGATCAGTGGCGACGGTGACCTGGCGGCCATCGGGGGGAACCATCTCATTCATGCGGCGCGGCGAAACATCGGTCTGACGGTAATCCTGGTTAACAATGGCATCTACGGCATGACCGGTGGACAGACAGCTCCTACAACGCCTCGAGGCGTGACCACTATTACCAGCCCCTACGGATCACTGGAACACCCCTTTGATATCTGTGCCATGGTTGCTGCTGCCGGCGCCCCGTATGTAGCGCGGTGGACTACCTATCACCCCCGCCAGATGACGCGTTCTATCACGAAGGCCTTGCAAAAGAACGGGTTTGCATTGGTAGAGGCCATCAGTCAGTGTCCGGTACAGTTTGGAAGGGCCGCAAAGCTCGGCAAGGCGATCGACATGCTCAAATACTACAAGAGCAAGAGTGTCAACTGGAAAAGGGCCAGGGATCTCGGCGAGGAGGAGTTGAGAGGCAAAATCATTGTCGGGGAGTTTGTGGATATGGAGAAACCAGAACTCGCGTCGCAGTGGACGCGCCTCAAAGAAGAGTTGATGGAGGGTTAGCTCATGACCCGAACGGAGTTGACCATAGCGGGGGTCGGAGGCCAGGGTTCGATTCTGGCCGGGGTAATCCTGGGCTCATCGGCGGTAACGTATGATGGGAAGTATGCCGTGCAGACACAGGCGTATTCCTCGGAACTGCGCGGGGGGTTTGCGGCCGCGTGGGTAATCATCTCCGATGAGCCGGTGGTTTTCCCCCGGGTGACAAGACCGGATGTACTCGTGGCCCAGGCTCAGGACTCCATAAATCGATTCAGTCATGTCTTGAAACCTGACGGTATTCTGATTATCGACAGTGATATGATCCCCGCGCCGCCAGCCGACATTCGCCGCGTTTTCAAGGTGCCGGCTACATCGCTCGCACGCAATCGGCTCAAGGCGCCTGTTACCACCAATATGGTCATGCTCGGGGCCTTATGTAAGGCCACGGGGGTCGTAAGCCGCGGGGCATTGGAGAAGGCCATTGTAGAGGCCGTGCCCAAGGGGAAAGAGAGATTAAACCTTGACGCATTCGGAATGGGGTTCGACAGCGTGCAAGACCTTGCGGGGTCGGATTGACCTCGCTGATGTGGACTCTTGCTGCGGCCCTCGGCACCGTGATATGTTTAAAAGAGAAAGGAGGTAGCGATGGCTGTGAAGACCCTCCAGGAATATTATGAATCGCTGAAGGATTTACATCCAAGGACTTACATTCTGGGTGAAAGGGTGGAAAGCCCTTACGGACACCCATTAATCAAGCGTATGGTGGCAGGGGTGGCCAAGACCTACGACTTGGCCCATGATTCCGAGGGCAAGAAGTACCTGGTGGCTGAATCCGAGGTAATCGGAGAAGAGGTAAGCCGATTTGTCAAGTTTTATAGGAGCCGTGACGACCTTATCGCAAAGGTGAGAATGCTCAAATTCCTTACTCAGAGAATCGGCACCTGTGTCATGCGGTGTACCGGCATGGACGCCATAAACTCGGTAGGGGTTGAGGCTTACAATTGTGACAAGAAGTACGGCACCACGTATTACGAAAGGCTCTTGGATTTTGTCAAACTCGTCCAAAAGAACGACCTGGTCGTTTTTAGCGGTGTTACCGATGTCAAGGGTGACAGGTCACTCCGCCCATCGGAGCAAAAGGACCCGGACATGTACCTGCATGTAGTGGACAGAAATGACGACGGCATTGTCGTAAGAGGTGCCAAGGTCCACCAGACGGGATCTCTCTGTGCACACTGGGGGGTGATTGTGCCCACGAGAGAGATGCGGGAGCCAGACAAAGACTACGCCACCTGTTTTGCCGTGCCCGTGGACGCTGAGGGCGTCATTCATGTCTATGGCCGGGGCACGCTGGAGGCGAGGGCGCTTGGCGACTGTGATCTCGGCAACGTTGAGTACGGTAAGTTCGCCCCCATGGTTATTTTCAATGATGTCTTTGTGCCATGGGAACGAGTATTTTTGTGTGGTGAATATGAGTTTGCCGGTCCCATGGTGAGAAACTTCGGAAACTACCACCGTCATTCCCACGGTGGCTGTAAATGCGGTGTTGGTGATGTTCTGATCGGCGCAGCAGCAGCGGCTGCCGAATACAACGGTTTGTCGGGGGTGTCGCATATCAACAGTAAATTAGCCGAGATGATCAAGACCGTTCAGGCGATTTACGGGTGCTCTATAGCCGCCTCAGTGGAGGCCGTGCCAACCGAGTCGGGCATTTACATGGTTGACCCTGTTCTTTCCAACACGTCCAAGCTGTACGAGGGTAAAGAACTGCAGGAAGCAATCAGGCTGATGATTGAGATCGCCGGCGGCATGGTTGCTGATCTGCCTTCTGATAAAGACATGGAGGATCCTGAGATCGGTCCATTACTTCGGAAATACCTCAAGGGGGCGGAGCATGTACCCGTGGAAGACAGGGTCCGTCTGTTCAGGCTGATTGAGAAGCTCGCCTTTGAAAGCAGAGACATCGTTTCCAATATCCACGGTGCCGGCTCACCGGAAACACATCGAATGACCGTGCTGCGGAATGCGGATATCGATGCAAAGAAGAAGCTGGCCAAGAATCTGGCGGGTATCAAGGAGTGGTAAGGGAGGTTTCGAGGCCGCTATTGCGAAAGAACGGAGTTCGACATCGGTAGGAATAAGGTATTCTATTGGGTTACATGGTTGATGAGCAGGGGAATCGATCTGGACACCGGCGATAGATTACCCTTGGAGGCAGGAGGGATCGGATGACTGTGACTCATGCGGACAGGGAGGAAACGGTGCCCGAAATAACCATTGAAGCGAGTAGGGTAAGGGAATTCGGGATGGATGTATTATCTCAGCTGGGAGTCCCTGCCGAAAAGGCCGATATTTGCGTTGAGGCCTTTCTTTTCGGAAGTCTCAGGGGAATCGACACCCATGGTTTTTTCGCGCTGCTTCCCAGGTTGGTGAGGGAAATCACGGCAGGCATGGTCGATCCGGAGGCCGATGTCCAGATCGTCAAGCGAAAGACTTCCACGCTCTTGATCGATGGATGCAGGGGACCGGGCCCTGTCACTGCTTACCAAAGCATGAACGAGGCCATAAGGCTGGGCCGTGAAAATGGCATAGGGGGCGTGTCTACTTACAATTGCAACCATTTCGGTGCCGCTTCGTTTTATGGATTTCAGGCCCTCGAGGCGGACATGATAGGGCTTACCTTCAGCAATGCCACTCCCAGAGTTGTGCCTTACGGCGGCCGTCAAGGGGTGCACGGAACAAACCCCATGAGTTTCGTCATACCGGCGCGCAGGTACCCGCCGCTGGTAGTGGATATAGCCACCAGCGCCTCGTCGGCCGGAAAGATCGGCAAGGCCCTGAAAAAGGGGGAGAGCATCCCAGAAGGGTGGGCCCTGGATCAAGAGGGAAACCCAACGACCGACCCGGAGAAGGCCCTGCGAGGGTTTTTACTTCCTATGGCAGGGCATAAGGGATATGGACTGGGTTTGGTTGTGGACATTCTGACCGGTGCTCTCGCTGGCTCGTTTTGCGGGAGGGAGGTACCTCCCCTTGAGGATTTGACAACACCGTATGGAGGGTCCTACTTCATGTTGGCACTGAACCCAGCCTGTTTTGCGGGAATTGATGTGTTCAAGGAGAAGGTCGACGGACTCATAGAGGACTGTGTTACCTGCCCACCAATGGAGGGCTTTGAACGGGTTTACTTCCCTGGAGAACTGGAGGCGGTGGAGGAAGAAAAGCGATCAAGGGCGGGGATTCCGGTGCGCGAGTCGGAACTTGAGAAATTTTTCGAGACCTTACGGGACTATAACCTGGAGGTAAGGGAAGAAATCCTCGTTTGAGCCCAGGCCGGACGTCCGGCGTAGGGCTTTTCAAGGAGGGTGTTGAGGTATCGATGCCCTATTGCTCCGCTCATGATATCCCTTACCAAGATGAAACGGAGATAGCCTAAATCGGCACGAACAGGAGGTGACCCATTCCTAATGGTTATTGGGGAAGAATGCTGCGAGTCGACCTGACGAGCGGCAGGATAACCGTAGATGAACACGATGAGCATTTCTACCGAACCTATTTTGGTGGACGAGGTCTCATCGTCGACTATCTGTTGAGAGAGGTGCCTCCTGGATGTGACGCGTTTGGCCCTGACAATGTTCTGGTATTTGCAGCCAGTGTGTTGACCGGAACGGCGATTCCGGGTTCAGCACGCGTGAGTGCAGGCGCCAAATCGCCACTCACCGGTGCCTATGGCGAGGGCGAGGCTGGCGGGTACTGGGGTGTGAAGTTGCGATGGTCTGGCTATGACGGAGTGATCATTGCCGGTCGGTCCGAAAGACCTGTTTATCTGTGGATCAATAACGATACCGTTGAACTCCGCGATGCCTCAAATCTGTGGGGCAAGGAGACCTATGAGACACAGGAAGCTATTCGTGACGAGGTAGGAGACCGCCGGGCAGCTGTAGCCGTGATCGGACCCGGTGGAGAACGTTTGATCAGATTTGCCTGTATTGCGCTCGGCCCACACAATTTCGTCGGTCGAACTGGGCTGGGGGCAGTCATGGGCGCCAAAAGGCTGAAGGCCATAGCTGTTAATGGCAAAACACGGCCGGAGGTGGCCGATAAGCAGGGAATAACAAGGATCACTCGATGGCTGCGCGACAACTATGAAGCCTCTCTCGGTACCATGACGGAAATGGGTACCGCTCGTGGTGTACCCGTACTAAATGCCGCTGGAGGCCTTCCGACGCGAAATTTTCGGGAAGGTAGCTTCGAAGGGTATGAAACACTTTCCGGGCGGTTCATGACGGATACCATCCTCGTAGGTCGAGAGAGCTGCTATGCCTGTCCTGTGCACTGCAAAAGGGTGGTGGAGGTCAATGAAGACGGGAGAACCGTAAGCCGCAGGTACGGCGGTCCCGAATATGAAACGATAAGCGCCTTCGGATCTAATTGTGGAATAGATGATATCAAGGTCGTGGCCCAAGCCAATGAGATCTGCGATCGTCATACGGTAGATACCATATCTACGGGTATGATGATTTCCGGTGCCCTGGAATGCGCCGAGGAGGGCCTGTTGCCCCCCGATCTAATCAAAGGCCTCGACTTGCGATTTGGCTCAGCCGAGGGCATGCTGGGCCTCTTGGACCAGATTGTCAATCGCAAAGGCCTGGGTGACATTCTGGGCGAAGGGCCAAAAGGCCTTGAGGGGAAGCTCGGGCGGGAAGCCGCCTCACGCTTTCTGCAAATCAAAGGCCAGCCCCTGCCCTTGCACGAGCCCCGCTGGAAACCCGGCATGGGCCTGGGCTATGCACTTTCGCCGACGGGGGCAGAACACATGGCCAATATCCACGACCCCATGTATGCCAGCAAGGAGGCCCCCTTATTTAGAGAAGCACAGAGAATGGCCATTCTGGAACCAGTTGATACGGTTGAGCTTACCCCGGCGAAGGTTCGACTCTGGGTGTATATGACGCTTAACAAATCAGTGAATAACAGCCTTTGCATATGCTCCTTCATGCCGTACGGCCTGAAACAGCTGGTAGACCAGGTAGAGGCGGTTACGGGCTGGAACGTATCGAGCTGGGAACTGCTCAAGGCCTCTGAACGCGCTCTCAGCATGGCCAGGGCATTCAACGGCCGGGAGGGTTTTACCACAGAGCAAGACGTCTTGCCCGATCGTTTCTTCGAGCCTCTCGGAAGCGGCGCCCTCAAGGGCCAGGCGATAGAGCGTGGGCAATTCTATGAAATGCGAGAGCTCGCCTATGACATGCTTGGGTGGGATCGTCAATTAGCGGTGCCCAAGAGGTGGAAGCTCCATGAACTCGGAGTGGGGTGGGTAGCCGATGAACTTGAGAAAAGCGGATGTCTGACGGATTAAGCGATCGCCAAGAGACAACGAAAGAGAGGTCTCACCGTGCCATAACGGTAACCGTGAAGCTCTCTGGTTTTCTTACCCGAATTACGCCGGCGGG
This sequence comes from Desulfatiglandales bacterium, assembly GCA_035527895.1. Lineage (GTDB taxonomy): Bacteria > Desulfobacterota > DSM-4660 > Desulfatiglandales > B25-G16 > JADFWK01. The sequence continues at coordinate 9,283 of DATKZQ010000157.1, read as the reverse complement.
GCCATTTGAGGTTGCGCTCGATACAGGCTCTACGGTCGCCGATCTCGTCGGCCTGCTGGCTGAGCGTCTTGGCGATGGTTTTCGCAAGGCAGTCATCGACCGGAGGGGTGGTCTTCATGGTGGCATCATGCTCGTTCTTAACGGTGAACCCGTACCCCCGCGAGGGATTACCGAAACAGCTATAGACCGCGAAAGCGATTTCGCAATTATTCCGGTCATAGATGGAGGGTAAGGGCGCGGAGATTTGGAAATCACTAAACCAGCACCGTGTTAGTCCGCAAGGTCAGGGGCGGATTTCATTAAAATGGCTCCAATCTATATGCCTCCAAGGTCTGCTCACAGTTTGAGATTTACGCAGTATTAAGCCCAGGCGGGATAAGCCATTGAGGCACACGTTGAACCCGGCTGACTCAAGCCGGCCACGTGCTGACCAACGGCGGAACAGAGGATCTGGTAATCCTGGTGGTCGCCTCCCCGTTGTAAAGAGATGAACGGGCCTCGATTGAGCAAGAAAATTCTTGATTGATCTTCTCGGAACCTTTCAAAACAAGCACACACCCCACTTCTGCTGGACTGACCACCCAAATGCGCAGGCGGAATAATGGAACCTCATAGTATCAGTGCGGTTCTTGGGTGCGCCCGTGGCGTATGAGGGATCACGTTCTTTTGTATAGAAAAAACACTTCTTATTTCATTGCAAGACAACTCTCCGAATCGCTCTATAGGAACTCATAGCGCACGATGGGATTTGATTTCACGGGGAGTAGCGAAATAGAGCCGGATTTCATACCCAGCAAGTTCGTTAGATGTGGCCAAAATCGAAAACAGATGCTCATTTGATGATAGGAATCAATAATTGAGGTACAATTAAAAAATCGATAGCCATCGAAAAATATGTGTTTTATTAGAGTGAAAAATGCGTAAATAAACTAAGAGCTGGGCTTCTTGCCAACCATACAGGAGGAAGCAATGCAGGAGAAGATAGCAAAAGAATTGAGCACAGAAGATCTTCATCGACTTGAGGAGATTTACGATGAGCTGGTTCAACTCCTCAGAGAAGCAGATGATATTGTCAAAGACACAAGCCAATACGATTACTGGACTGCTCATGTTCCGGGGAACATGTTTGCCGAGGAATTTGGCGACGTGGGTAAAGGAGGTGGCGATTACATGAAGGAGGTTATTGATAGATTGAGAGATGAGGCTGAAGAAGAAGAGTACGAGGAGGACGAAGAATCCGAAGAAGAATCGGATTACGACGGGGACCATTACGACGACGATTACAATGACGATTGATACTCCAACATCACTGCTTCTCGAAGATACAGGAGTGAATGGCACCTCGCTGTAATGCTGCAAAGGGATACGGCAGGCGAAGGGGTGACATCATCGCACTGCAATAACATCTAATGAAAAAAGCTTGACAAGACTAGAGTTGTTGTTTTAGAGGTGCACCTTCGATGCACGTAAGCAAAAAATCAATCAGCTTTTCTGACACTCTGTTCGGAATGGTTTAATGGTGCGTAGGCAAAAACAATATAAATAGCAGGGAATGATAGTATGGCGGTGGTGGATGTTGCAACCTCATACCGGGTTGGGTCAGGCACTGTTGTAAAGGTAAACGACCTTGTATATGTTTCCATGGCAATAAAGAATAACCTGCCATGGCCTTTAAAGAACAGTGAGTTTCATTTTGTCAACGTAACTGGACCGGCTCACTTAGAGCCTGGCGGGAGCACATCACCCAAGAAGGTAGCTGGCCCGGATGTAATTGCGCCTCGGGGCACCGCCGTTCAAGAATTTGTTCTCAAAGCAGACGATGTGGGTAGTGCAACTGCAAATATGGAATTCAAAAGCTTGCTAGGTGACACGCCTCTGAGCTTTCCTGTTACAGGGTCCATCACTTTTGCTATAAAGAATGCTCAATCTTAAGAATTAGGTCGGCTCAGCAAAGAAGTTTCGGTTTCATCCTCCTCACCGGGAAGAGCCTGTATACCGATCGACACTTCAATTCCCACCGGAATACCCGTGAAGCCGTTGATTATGTTCAAAACCCTTTGTCTCTCTTCATTGGACATGCCCAGTTTGTGACAAAGCCTAGCGATAGCAAAAACCTTCTTGATGACACTGAGTTGTTCGGGTGTCGGGCTTGGCCCGAATCTCCGTCTGGACCCCCGGAAATCAATTACGTTACTCATCTCCCTGCCCCTCTCTTGTCTATCCTCGCGTGTATTTCTGTTACGAAAGACCTGTAAAGCTGAAAAACGTCTTGATCCGCACCTATTAATATCGGCACGAGCCCCTGAATCTTAACAAGTCTTTTACGGTCGAATGGTGTCGAAGGGCCGTAACCCAGCATCAATACTGGATTGCTGCTTGACCCTTTGCATGGTTTGGTGGGGCGGGTATTGACCTGAAGACAAAGCTATGGGGCAGGCTAGAAATTCTTGACGAGGTTTGCGAATTCTGTGAGGTCTTTTATGGTGTAGCGATCCTTGGGTTTGTTTCCGTCCCTGTCGAGAAAGTACGACTCAATTCCCAGTTGTCTGGGGATGAGGTAGTCGAACTCGTAGTGGTCTCCCACGTGGACAGTGTCAGTGGGAGTAATCCCCATGGTTTTTAGGACTTCCTCGTAGCACTCGGGGGTCTTTTTGACCTGGCCGAAATCCGAGGTAACCGAAAAGATCCTGGTGAAATACGCCTCGATTCCCGCCTCATTGATCTCCATCTCGATGAATTGCCTGGCTGCGTTGGAGACTATGATAAGGTCATGGGATTTACCGAGCTCCTCCATCACCTCTTTTACCTCCGGGAACGGCCTGACCTTGTCACGGTGCTCCTCCATGAGGTCCTGCCACCGCTCGGCAAGCTCAAAGAATCGGAACCAGTACGAGATATCGTACCATTCCATGGCGCCCTCGCCCACCCTGTCGTATTCGGCCTTCACGATTGAGGTAGCCTCGGACAGGCTGACATCGTTCTTCTTGGCGTAGAGCCGGGGGATGCCGATCTCCCACACAAAGCTGGTGAAGGTGGGGTCGATGATGGTGCAGTCCAAATCAAAGGAAATCAATTTTGTTGTGGTCATGCAATTCACACGGAATAATGGAAAACTGGGTAGGAATATGGAAAGCAGGCACTCATTTCCACTATCATTCCAGTATTCCAGTATTGAAAAAACTCACTTCTACAGACCCAGTAACTATATGTCAAGACCGTGGCTTCTGTTTTCCAAATATCTCCTCAGATACTCGGCTGTGTAGGATTGTTTGCCGTTGTTAACGATCTCGGCGGGTGAGCCGGTGGCGATCACCTGCCCTCCCCCATCGCCCCCCTCAGGCCCGAGGTCGATGATGTAGTCGGCCTCTTTTATGATCTCCATGTTGTGCTCGATAACGGCGACCGTGTTTCCCCTATCCACCAAGGCCTGCAACACCCGGAGGAGGGTTGCCGTATCGGCGATGTGCAGCCCCGTTGTTGGTTCATCCAAAATGTAAAGGGTGTGGCCGTTTGCGGGCTTGATGAGCTCCCGAGCGATCTTGATCCTCTGGGCCTCACCTCCTGAGAGCGTGGGGCTCGGCTGGCCCAGGGTGAGATACCCAAGCCCGATAGAACAGACAAACTGGAGGGCTCTCCTGATCTTTGGCACTGTGGAGAAGAAGTCCGCGGCCTCCTCAAAGGTAAGGTTCAAGACGTCCCCGATGTTCTTCGCCTTGTAGGTGATATCCAGTGTCTCCTGGTTAAACCTCTTCCCCTCGCACACGTCACAGTTGACGTGCACATCCGGCAGGAAGCTCATCTCAACCTTAAGTGATCCTTGCCCCTTGCAGGCCTCGCACCTGCCGCCGGGCACATTGAATGAGAACCTCCCCGGGTGATACCCCCGCGCACGGGCCGCCGGTGTCATCGAGAAAAGGTTCCGAATGTCTGACAGGGCCCCGATATAGGAGATGGGCACCGATCGGGTCGTAAGGCCGATGGGCGAGTGGTCCACCTCAAGAACCCTGGTGAGCGCCTCCCATCCCTCGATACGTTTGCAGGCCCCTGCCTGAACCCGTTTTTTGAGCAGCCGGTTGTGCAATCCCGGGTAGAGCACATCCTTGAGAAGAGTGGATTTGCCCGAGCCAGAAACACCGGTAATGCAGATAAAGGTGCCCAGGGGGAACCCTATGTCGATCTCCTTCAAGTTGTGCTCGGCTGCACCGCTGAGCATGATATGGGGCATTGTCCTGTAAGGCCTCAGCCGGGAGGTGATCTCGGGGGCCTTTCTTGAGAGGGTTACACCGGTTAACGATTCGGGAACCTTCATGAGCTCTTCGATTGTCCCGAACGCCACCACCTGGCCGCCTTGCCTGCCCGCGCCGGGCCCCAGGTCGATAATGTGATCGGCTTGTCTTATGGTCTCCTCATCATGCTCCACAACGAGAATGCTGTTTCCCCTGTCTTTAAGGTCTGTGAGGGCATCGAGGAGCATCCTCGTGTCCCTGGGGTGCAGGCCGATGGTGGGCTCATCCAGGATGTAACACACGCCGGTGAGGTTTGAGCCGAGCTGTGCTGCCAGGCGAATCCGCTGTGCCTCACCTCCCGAGAGGGTCTCGCCGCTTCGGCTCAAGGAAAGATACGACACCCCCAGCAGATCCATGAATGAAAGCCGCGTTCTTATCTCATCCATAATGGGTCCCGAGATCATGGATTCCTGCTCGGTGAAGGAAAGGTCCTTGAACGTTTCCATGAGCTCTTGGGCGGGTCGCCGGACGAGGTCCCAGATGGAATAGCCCTTAGCCTTCACGCTCAGGGCCGTTTCGCTAAGCCTGCTTCCGCCGCACGCATAGCAAACGGGGCGACCGTGGTCGGGAAGCAAACGGTAGTAAAGGAGCCGGCCAAGCCCCTCGCATGCAGGGCAGGCACCGTGCTTGCTGTTGAAGGAGAACAGCCGTGGATCGAGGTCCCGTGCGCCGATGCCGCAGGAGGGGCACACCTTCTTCACGGAGAAGACCTCCTCTCGCCCGTTCTCATCGAGAAGCATGAAGGTGCCGTTTCCCACCTCAAGCGCAGTAGCCACCAGATGCTCTATGTTGTCGGTAGGGATCCTGTCGATGACCAGGTCGATGGTGTGCTCGTAGTACCTGGTGAGAGACATCCCCTCGGCCAGTTTAACCATATCGCCGTCGATCCGGGCCTCCCCAAACCCACGGCGGAGGGCATGGCTAATCACATCCTTGTGGAAGCCCTTGCGACCTGCCACAACCGGCGCCAGAACAGTTGCCCTTTTTTTACCGTAAGCACCTCGAACCTGAACTACAATCTGATCGGCCGATTGCGTTGTGAGCTCCCGGCCGCACGCCGGGCATTGTTGCGAGCCGAGCTTACTGTAGAGGAGCCGTAAAAAGTGGTAGATTTCGGTAAGGGTTGCAACGGTACTCCGGGGGCTTGCGTAGCTGATCCGCTGCTGGATGGCCACCGTCGGCGGCAGTCCCGAGACGATATCGATTTCGGGTTTCTCCAGGATCTTCATGTACTGCCGGGCGTAGGGGGCCAGGCTCTCCAGATACCGGCGCTGGCCCTCGGCAAAGAGGATGTCAAAAGCGAGGGTGGATTTCCCTGAACCGGATACCCCGGTGAGGACAACGAACTGCTGCCGCGGGATCGAGAGATCGAGGTTCTTGAGGTTGTGCTCCCGTGCGCCCCGGATGACAATAGTATTCCTTCCGTTTTCAGAGATCTTTGCCTCCGTTTTGGAAAATGCCACCTGTGTACCGCGTTCTTTCGCAACCACGAGGTACTTCTTCAGGTACCTTCCGGTGTGGGACGTGGGATGGTGGGCTACAACCTCAGGGGTGCCGGCCACCACGATATCTCCTCCCCTCTCACCGCCTTCAGGGCCCAGGTCGATTACCCAGTCGGCGTTTTTGACCACATCCATATTGTGCTCGATAACCAAAACCGTGTGACCCCGGTCTACCAGATTCCGGAGCACGGCGATGAGCTTTTCGATATCGGCAAAATGCAAACCGGTGGTGGGCTCATCGAGGATAAAGAGCACACGCCCGCGGCCTGAGGTTTTGAGATGGCGGGAGAGCTTGAGTCTCTGTGCCTCTCCTCCTGAGAGGGTGTTAAGGGGCTGGCCGAGCTGCATGTAACCGAGTCCAACGTCGGCCAGCGGCGTGAGGGCATCGGTTATCTTTCGCTGGTCGGCAAAAAAGGCGAGGGCCTGATCAACGGTCATGAAAAGGATATCGCGAATATTTTTCCCCTTATAGGTAACCTCCAAGACCTCCTTCTTGAAGCGCTTTCCCTGGCATTCAGGGCAGGTGATGAACACATCGGAGAGGAACTGCATCTCCACCTTTTCCGCTCCCTGCCCCTTGCAGGCCTCGCACCTTCCGCCGGTAACATTGAAGGAGAAATAGCTCGGTCCAAAGCCCATGGCGCGCGCCACCTCCGTGCCTGCCAGAAGGCGTCTGATGGGATCCATGGCCTTAACGTAGGTGAGGGGGTTGGCCCTCGGGGTCCGGGCGATGGGCTTCTGATCCACCATCACCGCATCGGCAATTTCCTCAAGGCCCTGCAATCCCCGGTGGCGACCCGGTGTTCCCAGAGGCGTTGCCTTCGCCATCTTAACGGCCCTGAAAAGGACCTCCTCGGCAAGGGTGGATTTGCCGGACCCGGAAACCCCCGTAAGGCAGGTAAAGAGCCCAAGGGGAATCTGAACATCGATGTCCTTGAGGTTGTGTTCGCAAGCCCCCTCAAGGGTGAGCCAACTATCCTGAGAGGGCTCTCGTCTACGGGCAGGAAAGGGAATGGTCCTTGTTCCCCTGAGATACTGGCCGGTCAAAGAGCCGCTCACCGTGGCGGTAGGGCCGAAGTACATGATTTTCCCGCCGTGGCTTCCGGCCCCAGGTCCCAAATCCAGCAGGTAGTCGCTCGCATTAATGATCTCCGGGTCGTGTTCGACAACGATGACCGTGTTTTGGATATCCTTGAGCTTCTTCATGATCCCGATGAGCCGGTTGTTGTCACGAGGATGGAGTCCGATGCTCGGTTCATCGAGGATATAGAGTGAATTGACCAAAGAAGAACCCAGAGCCGATGTGAGGGCCACTCGCTGAAGCTCGCCGCTTGACAGGGTTCGGGACTGGCGATCGATCGTCAGGTAGCCAAGTCCCACATCCAAGAGATAGGTAAGCCTGCTCTTGAGCTCCCCCACGATCAGGGCGCTGGCATCATCTCCGCGAGGCACGTGGAGGGATTCAAAAAAGGTGCTGATCTGCTCAATGGTCAGTCCATAGAGCCGGCCGATAGTCAGGCCTCCCACGGTATAGAGCAGTGCCTCTCGCTTAAACCGGGTTCCTTTGCAATCGGGACAAATCCTATAGGCCCGGTACCGGGAGAGAAACACCCTCACGTGCATCTTGTACTTCTTACCCTCGAGCCACTCGAAAAACTTCCTCACGCCGTAGAAGGCTGAGCCACCATCGATAATGGCCTGCTTCTGGGCATCGGTGAGGTCCTCAAAGGGTGCACGGGTGGGGATACCCTCGGCGGTGCAGAAACCCAAGAGAGCTTCAAACTCCCTGTGGTGCCGTCGCAGGTCACCCCATGGCTTGATCGCACCCTCCTCTACGGAAAGGGATTTGTCGGGGATGACCAAATCCAGGTCGATATCGATGATCCTGCCAAAACCCTTGCACGTTTCGCAGGCGCCGATGGGACTGTTAAAGGAGAAGAGATTGGGAGTAGGCCTCTTATAGGTTATCCCGCACAGCGGGCACTCAAGCTGATTGCTGAAGGTGAGATGGTTGTCCGGGTTTATCCAAATATCGAGGTGACCCCCACCGAATTGAAAGGCCTGCTCCACCGAATCGAAAATCCGTTTTCTCTCAGAGGACTTGAAAACAAGGCGGTCGACGACGATGTTGAGTTTTCCGTTCGCCTGCTCCCACTCATCTATGGGCTTGATCTTGCCGTTGTCGAAGAGACGGTCCAGGCCGATCCTCCTCAGCTCCCGCAAAACCTGCTCCCTGCCAGTGGACTGAGGGGAAAACGGAAAGGTGATAACAATCTCGGTACCGGTCGGAAAGCCCTTGAGGGCCTTCCATACGTGATTCGGAGTTTCCGGTAACACCGCCTTTCCGCATGTGCTGCAGTGGAGCTGCCCCAGACGGGTATAAAGGAGCTTTCCGTAGTCGGTTATTTCGGTCATGGTGCCTACCGTTGATCGGGAGGTACGCACCGAGCTGGTGTTTTCAATGGCAATGGCCGGAGGGATACCCTCGATTCGGTCAACGGCGGGCCGATCCATCCGTTCCATGAACTGCCGTGCGTAGGGCGAGAAGGTCTCCACATACCGGCGCTGGCCCTCTGCATACAACGTATCGAAGGCGAGGGAGGATTTTCCCGAGCCGCTGACACCGGTAAATACGGTGATGGCATTCAGGGGGATATCCAGATCAAGATCCTTCAAATTGTTCTGGCGGGCTCCCTTTATTCGAATGGCATTGCAGGCCATATTCTAACCCTGAAATTAAAAAACCTATGAGCTTTCGTGAGCCGATACGGTGTTTCGATGATACAAGTTAGGGCTTAAAATCCATTTTTCAAGGCTTCGCTGGCTTAAAACTATCCCAGAATCTGTTGAGAGAGGCCGAACCTCATTATGATGGGCTTTTGTGGAGGAGGGGGAATTGGAAATCAAAACTCACGGGTCCTCGGTGTTTCTAATTTCGGCCCGCCCTCGTGCCTAACGCTGGAAATCTCGACATTACCCAGCCGGCGTGCTTTGTAACTAAGTGCTTCGATTCGCAAATAACATAACGTATTTTCATAACTATAATCTCTGCAATTGTCTTCGACCCTGAGCTCAGACCGAAGGGCTCACTCCATTCGGCCCGAGCAGTTCGGCCTTGAGCTCACTGCCGAAAGGCTCATGGCCGAGGGCAGCACTTAGTCCCGAGGAAACAAATACGTTACCGTATTTATGAATCGAGGGACTAAGCTAATGCCCATCCAAACTCGGTCCAAGAATCGGCAGAGGACCCCGGGCGTGAGCCCGGGGGTCAATGCCTTAGAATGTATATTACGGGTCCTTGAAGCCTTTTCTTCGGTTCCGAGGCTCCCAGCCTGGTCTTTTCTACGACTTATCTGCGGGGGAGTTTTGCCCCCTCCGCATTCCCCCGACAAGTCAGGGGCTGCGGTTTCCCCCGCTGATAAGTCGTGAAAAGTACGGCGGCCTCCCGCCAGTCACATCAGAAAAGACCTCATGAGCCTTGTGCACCCTTCTTTG
>DATKZQ010000156.1:0-7138 GCA_035527895.1 Desulfatiglandales bacterium | reverse complement strand
TCTATCAGCACTTCGGGCTCACCCGGGGCCAGGAGACCAACCGGGCTCACCAGGACCGACTCACCCAGGAGCTTGATACCGCCCACAAGGAGCTTGAGCGGGCGAACCACCAGGTTGCCCTCCTGGAGGCCTATATCACCGAGAAGCGCGAGGAGCAACTGGCCGGTGCGCAAAAGGACACCGTGCTGCCGGAGCCCTCCTTTCCCGAGGTGGTGGATATCAGCCAGCTCACCGTGGCACACCAGGACCGCGTGCTCACCATCACCTTCACGATCATCAACACCCAGGAAGATACCCCCATCAGCGGCCATGTGTTTGTGCTGGCACAGCTCAAGGGCTCTGATCACGATGAGATGCTTATCTACCCATCCTGTCCCCTCAACGACGGTCTTCCCGTTAATTTTCAACGGGGCCAGCGATTTGTGATCCAGCGCTTCAAGACGATCAGCAGCAGATACGCCCTCACCAGCCCCCTCAATGAGCCGCTCATTGTGAAGATCCTGGTCTACGATGATGAGGGCAACGTCATCTTTAACAAGACGGTTGAGGTGTGAGGTGGGCTCCTGGTATGTGAAAGTCCCCATTATTGCGTGTTTGTTCTTTTGCGTCGCCCTTCCTTTTACCTGGATCTGCCCAGTGGATTGCCAGACGAGAAGAGAGAACCTCGTTTACTTCCCTAACACTCCTTATGAGCTAAATGTATACAAGATATACGGCAAAAAATCCGGAAAGACCCTGATGCTGATAGGCGGCATTCAGGGTAATGAACCGGGTGGGTTTCTCTCGGCCGATCTCTACGCAGACATGTCTCTCGCCGAGGGTAATCTAATTGTTGTTCCGAGGGCCAATTTCTACTCGATACTTCTGAATCACAGGGGCGCCCATGGGGATATGAACAGAAGGTTTGCCGGAGAGCCCGAGAAGATGGATATGGACGATAAGATCGTGTCTATACTCAAGGACCTCATTGCCGAGAGCGATTATCTCCTCAATCTCCATGATGGTTCAGGTTACTATTTTCCCGAATATATCAGCAAGTGGCGGAATCCCGCGGCATTCGGGCAGTCGATAATAGCGGATTGTGAAGAATACCATCCCCCGGACAGGGATACGGTAATCAGACTGGGGGATATGGCCAGGACGATCGTAATGGAGATCAACCAAGAGATCGCCAATGATCTCCACAAGTTTCACTTTAACGATACCCGGACGAATGAGCCGGGCAGCATCCATCGGGAACAGCTAAAGGCAGCCACGTATTATGCCTTGATTCACCACCATATTCCCGCATTTGGGATAGAGACATCCAAGTTTCTGCCATCGATCGATCTGAAGGTCAGATATCACAATCTGGCGATCAATGCATTCATGAAGCTTTTTGGCGTTATCCCTGAACAGCCACGGCTATTTCTCGATTCACCGGAACTGAAGTACTTGGTTGTGTCGGTTAACGGTGAGACCCCTATCGTCATAGAAAGGGACCAAACCTTGCATATCATGGCCGGGGATAGCATCAACATCGTTCACGTAGAAGCCAACTATGATCGGGGGTTGAGCGCGGATATATTGGGTTATGGAAGCCTGAATGATTTTCGCAAGGATTTCTCCATTTACAAGAATACGAGGGTGATCATCAGGAAGGACAACAACGTATTTGCTCAGATACCCGTAAGGCTCCGCGAAGACCGTACTGCCGACAGCAACATCCTGAAAATGGATATCGTTCCCCATTTTGTGATTGAGGTAAACAAGAGGGGCAGGATTCTCAAAAGCGGTGAGACGCTTCATGTTGTTCGCGGGGATGTTCTCAGGATACTTGATATCCTTCCTGAGAGTTTGGCATCGAGGCCGGGCATCTGTGTAAACTTTAAGGGATTTGTAGGAGACTGGAAGAACAACACCGGTGAAGACAGGGGATACATGATCGATACCGGCAGGGATCTTATGGACCGGTACTCGCTCTACGGGCAGAGAAGGGTTTACAGCGTTATTGTATCAAACAAGAAGGGGATTTTCGGTAAGATGCTCGTAAAGATAAGCGAGCCGTCTCTGGAATTCCTGATACTGAAAGTCAACGACACGACCTACGCCCTCAAGAACAGAGAGACCATCTTGGCCACCCCGGACGATTATCTTGCCGTAGTAGGCGTAAAGAGCAATGTTGAAGAGGAAAAAGAGATAAACGTAGGAGCTCATGGCAATCGCCTCTTGCTTGGAAAGGCAAAGAAAATAAGAGACATAGCAGGAAGAACCGGAAACACCTTGAGGATTGATCTCACCAGAAAAGGCCTCTTATTAGGTGAAATATTTGTAAGGCTTGGCTGAATACAGCAAGCGCTTACGCGCCCTGCCCATGAACACCTTTTTTGCCCGGGAATCCGTTTTCACACCCCTTGGCCAGCCTTTCAGTTACCTCAAGGCCTCTCAGTCTTGCCTTCTCTGGGTGATGTTCGATAGGCGAAATGCAAGAGATGGAGCGTAATTGGCAAAGAGCACCAGGATGTCGAAAGTGAAAAAACCTCTCCCAATGCATGCGTTATGAGAAAACGGGCACAGGCGTTGAGTGCTTGGGGCTACACAGAAACTACAGAGGATCTACCGTGCGAGCTCGAGGATGAGCAGGTCATCCCAGGGATCGGATCTTTTCACGACAACACGTATCTCTTCCCCTGGCGACAACTCAAGACCGCTCGTAATCGGAAGCTCGCCCACGAAAAGAAAATCGGTAAGTATTACCAAATACTTGCTCCTCAATCTTTGGAAAACCAGAGCGGAAAAGCGGTCATTGATTTGTTTTGAGAGATGCTTCAATATCCAATACCGGATTTGATTCCTTTTCATTGCCTCAATATCCCGTACTGTCTGCTGGATCAACAGGTTCAACTCCCTAAGCTGTGTTTCGGAATAGGGTGGGCTTTCCTCAAACAAGGCGGCACGGATCTGGCGCTGCGCGAGAAGGTCCGAATATCTTCTCAAGGGGGATGTAGCCTGGGTGTAGAGATCCACCCCGAGGCCGCTATGAGGTTGTGATATGGTGTCGATGCGAAGGGGTTGGAGCTTGCGCCTCTGTTGAAACACGTAGTAGGTGTAGTTGGACTCATCAATGAATAATCTTTCTTGAGGTGGTTCCTGGCTCCTGTAAAGGATAGGAAGTCTTGTCTCAGAGGCGAGTTTTGCAGCCAGACAATTATAGAGAATCATGCATTCAGCAACGATGGTCTTTGCAGGTGTGTCTTGCTCGACGAGGCTCACCTGCACACCGGAATTGCTTTCAAAATCGAAATGGATTTCGGGTAAGGGGATGACGAGAGCGCCTGCCGCAATCCTCCTTTGTCGGAGCGCCTGACTCAATTGGTGGAGGGCCGAAAAAATGGGGTGGTTAACGTATGTTTTGTCCACTTGATCATAGGTGAGCTGCTCTTGAACGCGTACGATTGACGGCACAAACCGATAGTTCCCGAGGTTCCACTCCCGGTCAAAATCCGCTAAAAGGGATACGGTCAACCTGTTAAAACCCTTGATCAGGCTCAGAGCATCGTTCGAGAGGGACGAGGGGAACATGGGAATCTGCCGGGCCGGCAAGTATACGGAGCTTGCCCTCATTGAGGCCTCTCTGTCCAGGTGTCCATCGAGGTCGATAAAGGGAGCTAAATCGGTAATGTGCACACCAAGCCTATGGCCCCCATCAATGGGCTGGAGGCTCAATGCATCATCGAAGTCTTTGGTGCGTTCTCCATCGACGGTAAAGACAGAAAGATCTGTCAAGTCTTCACGATCTGAGGCGTCTATCTCTTTGGCGGCTACAGTGGCTGCTTCTTTGAGAGCAGGCTCGCTGAAATCGGTCCTGATCTTAAACCGGTGAAGATCAAGATTTTCATCTTGGTCCCACACCTTGAGCTTGACCAGGAGGCTGCGTGCCTGGCCTATATCCTTGATTCCAGCACGGGCGAACATCTCTTTGCCCTGCTTGAAATCCTGGGCGTCTTTTCCATAGAGCGCAAGCTGAGCAATGATCTCAATGATCTTATCCCTGAGCGGGGGATCTTTCGGATGCCTAGTGTTGTTCACCTCCTTGAGCCAACTGGCGCCTTCAGAAATCTCTCTTTCCCGTAAGTCGGCTGCCTCTCGGGCGGATTTGATCTGTTCCACCTTTTCAGGGCTATTGGGAATGAAATAGTCGTCTTTCATCTTAAAATAGATCTTGTCGGCAAAGAGGGCCCTCACCAGAGCGGATATGTGATCATCGGTTGCCGATTCACCGAAGACAAGCTGCGCAAGATACCTGTACGTAAAAACCTCGTCTTCCTCATAGGTAAGTTCCCAGAGATCATGAACGGAAACCTGCTCCATGTAATCCGTGCGCCTCTTCTCTATTTCCTTCAATTCCCTTAGCAGTTCCTCCCGCGACCTGGAGATATCCAAGGCAGTAGATGAAATAAAGAGCGCCCGCCTGGGGGATATGCTCACCTCGTGTTTGGACTGGGTTAGGAGCTGCAGCTTACTGCCTCTATCCTTCAGGCAGACAGATAGAATGACCTTTTTCTGATCTATGTATTCCGTAATCTTTCCTTCAGTCATCGGTAATCCCAACCCCTCGTACATAAGCGATGGTTTGTTCTCCGGGTGAGAAAGGGAACTGCAAGACGCCTTATTTTCTTTGTTTTGGGGGAAAGAGAAAAGATATAAGAGCCAAAGTGATGAGGACAAACCCCAGCCCGGTATATATTACTGAACCGACGGTAGAGCCCCTCACAACATCAAGAAATAGTGCTCTGTTATAAAAGTATCCCAGGTAAAAGACAAAGAGAAAAGAAACGGCAAGGCCGGGCTGTGTGCGGCCGAGCAGGAGACAGGGTGAGATGATAGCTATATAGAAGAGAACCATGTACAGGGGGGCACCGATTTGCACCGTAGACAATGTTGCTGCCGTACCCATGCATAACTCCCTTTCAGTGTTTCCGTCACGCCCTCAAAAAGACCCGCTTATGAGCCGTCTTTCAACGCCAGTCCTTTTTTCTTCTCCTTTGTTTTCCCTCATCCTTCCATTCGATCCTCTTCTTTGTCTTTGCTCGCCGCCTCAGATCAGGGTCTCTTTCCGACGTCAAAATGAAAGATCCAGTGGGCATCTCTTTGCCGCTTCTCTGAGGTGCTTCCTTGGATTGACGCTCTTTCGGCAATGGCGGCCCGCTGATAAACTGGATGGGGATCTCATCTGCCAGATAGAGAGACTCGCCGAAAGGATAGAAGGCTATACCGTTCTCATGGGCATCCCCTGCCCTTATCTCCAACATGATTGGGGTTTGTTCCAAACGGCGTGCGATCCGGATTGCGACATCCTTATCCGTTGTCAACACCACGTGCTCCTGAGAGCCCCGTAAGAGGCCTGCCCTGAGAATAAAGGGATATGCCTTTCGCTTGACCCCCTTAAAGAGAACACTGGAAGGGGGGCCGGCATCTCTTTCCTTATCGACCGGAGCAAAGGTTCGCTTCCTCGACCTGATCTTTTTCTCGCTCATCTCAAATACCCCATCGGTATCATGCAAGAGCACTTCCTTCACATGGGATTCACGAACGTACCCGGATCCCGGTTCTTCGCTGATTGCCTTGAGCACCTCCTTTAAGGGTATATACCCGTCTGTGTCGGGAACAAGGCCGAATTCATCCGGTCTCGTTCCCAACATATAGGTCATCAAACGGCTCAGATTAACAACTTTTCTTAAGTTCTTCTTGCCCACTCGGTTTCTCTGCTCTGGCTACAATTCGACCTTTTGCACCTGCCGCAACACAAATTCCCTGATTTCACGAGGTTCGGGGAGGGGATGCGTCTGGGCTCCTCCCGAGAAAAAGTCAACCAGAATCTCCGCTTCACCACCACCACATGGACACGTTAAGGGGCCTTCGTCAAAAGGGCGAACCCGTGTCTCAAAACACTCGGGGCACCGGAACACTCGTTTGCTGCCTGACATTTTGCCCCGTTTTGCAAGGGGGCGACCATTGACCTCTACGATGTCCATAGAGAAGTCTATGACCGGCGCATTGCTAATAGCGGTCCCAATACCATAGGCGTCTGCCAGGACATTGTACCGTTCGATATCCATTTCATCGATGCCACCGCTCAAGAAAAGCTTTACGTGCCCGTATCCCCTGAGATCGAGCTCCCACCTCACCTCTCTCATGATCTCCACGAAATCGCCCCTTCTGCTGCTCGGCGTGTCAAGCCTGACCGCGTACAGCCTATCGCCCAACGCATCGGCGACGTTCAGGGCCTCGATTTTTTCATCATTAAAGGTGTCGATGAGACTTACCCTTTTTACCGTTGGCTCGATGACCTCATCGAATGCCTTGGTGGCTGATACGGTGTCACCCATGATCAAGATGAGCGCATGAGGCATAGTGCCGGCCGGCTCTATCCCAACCAGTTGTGCCCCAAGGCCCACCGATACCCCGTCGCAGCCCCCGATGTATGCGTTTCTGTCTATCAGGGGGGCTATTGTCGGGTGCATCCTCCGGGCACCAAAGCTGATAACCTGTTTGTCGCCTGCCGCCTTTTTGCATCGAGCAGCCATAGTAGCCACA
Source organism: Desulfatiglandales bacterium (assembly GCA_035527895.1). Taxonomy (GTDB): domain Bacteria; phylum Desulfobacterota; class DSM-4660; order Desulfatiglandales; family B25-G16; genus JADFWK01. The sequence continues at coordinate 562 of DATKZQ010000156.1, read as the reverse complement.
CCTGATGCCTGGCATATGAGCCCAAGGAGCGCGGTCTCGTACTGGGCAAAATCCAGATACATCCCACTGATCTCCATCACGGGCTGATGGCTGGCGAATAGCGTTCCCTCTTTCATCATCCTTACATCCACCGGAAGCTCTTTAAAGACCTCTGCACACTCCTCGACTCCGGCCAGAACTGCCCAGGGCCAGTTTGATGGGAGCCCTTTGGCAATAAACTCGGTTTTCACCGGTACGTTGAGGCCCTTGGCCTGTAAGATCTCTTTGGTCCGTTCGAAATAGACATCGGTAACATGTCCCTCTTTGACCTCTTTCCAGGTGGCTGTATGGATCACCTATGAACTCCTCCATCGATATGATTTACTCTGAGGCATTAAACCCGCCGAGGGAGGTTCTGTCAACCTTTTATTGGGTATTTTCCTTTTCCAAATTGACAACCTCCCCGTGTTGCGGTATACCTTCAAAACGCCACCATTGTGGCCCAATCCCTTAGCACAAGGAGTGTTCCATGAATCGAGAAGACAAACTCATCCTGTGGTTTGATGAAATCACCATCGATGAT
>DATKZQ010000155.1:0-16895 GCA_035527895.1 Desulfatiglandales bacterium | reverse complement strand
CCTGCACCTCATCGAGAAAGAGAAACAGTCTCCTTTCCCGGTCATGCATGAATGTCTTCCGCATGTTTCTCAAGTGCTCTGAGACAGGAACGCCTGAAAGTGATGGGTGGTCCATTGCCAGGTAGAAAATCTCTTTTGGCTGGTTTCCGCTTTCAAGTAGCTTCTTGATATACTGCTTTAGCAGCGTTGTCTTGCCGGTCCGCCTGCTTCAGATAATCACTTCGATCTGCTTTCTTTTGAGCAATGTAGGTAACCGATCGAGGTATTCCGGCCGATTTATGCCAAATTCGAAGTCTTTTCCTTCCCACCAGGGGTTAAGTGCATAGTAAATTGCGTCCATGGGAACATCGTTAAATCAAATCGAAGATAATGTTAAAAACTTTCGATTAAAGTCGAAGCTTTCGATCTAAAGTGGCTTGTCATTCTCATCAAGCCCGCCCCTCGCTTTATACTCTTCAGCCTGGTGCCTGCTGAATTCCGCCTCCTCTCTTATCCGTTTTCCCCTGTCAGCTATCATCCTCGTCTTTTGCCTTTCGCCCTTCGACTTGTGTCTTTAGCCTCAAGCGAAACGCTATTCCTGCTTCACATACCTTCAGCAGGCATCGGTACAGTTTGCCAAGAGTGCAGAGCCGATCCAACTGTCTCAGGTCTTTCTACCTCCCGCAGGACTTGGCCCTTTACATTATTGTCGAATTATCATATTGTTATTAACAAACTGTTAATAGCATTTGAAAGGGAAAGTGATGAGCAATTTCAAAAATCCCTTTATCTATGGAGGCAGGGTTTCAGGGGATGCTTTCTGCAATCGGGAAAGCGAGATCAAGGAACTTTTGGGAGACATCCGGAGCCGACAGCACGTGATCCTTTCTTCTCAGCGCCGTTTCGGGAAAACTTCCCTGGTTCGGAAGGTTCTAGAGGAAGCCCAGAAGGAAGATATTATCCCTGTCTACGTCGACCTTTATCCCATTTCGACCTTGGGGGAATTCATTCAAGAATACGCCAAGGCAATTGCACGGGCTCTTAGTGCGTATGAGAAGGCCAAAGGACTGATGCGCGGACTCTTCTCTCGCCTGCATCTCACTATGGGAGTTGACCCTTCCGGAAATCCTCAGTGGAGCGTAGGATTCGACAGGGAGCGTGAAACAGAGACATTTGATGAAGTGGTATCGAGTATGGAGAATTACCTCAAGAGAAAAGGCAAACATGGAGCGGTGGTCTTTGATGAATTTCAACAGATCACGGAAACCAATGGCGAAAAAACGGAGCGTCGATTGCGAAGCGCCATCCAGACCCACGAGCACGTTTCTTATGTGTTTGTGGGCAGCAAGAGACATCTGCTTCACGATCTCTTCTCCGACCCTAATCGTCCTTTTTATCGATCCGGCAAGATCTTTCCATTAGAAAAGATCAACTTTGGTCAACTCCAACGATTTATTAAGAAACGGTTCAATGAGGCAGCGGTGGAAATTGACGAAAAAGCCTTAGACCTCATCGTGGAGACAACCGAGTGCCACCCCTACTATACCCAATATCTGTGCCATGTTCTCTATGATATCATGGAGGAGCGGCGGATTAGGACAGATGATATTCCAAAGGCTGTCGATCTCCTGCTTGGCCGGGAGTCCACTGCCTACATGAACACATGGGATCTTCTTGCTCACCGGCAAAGACAGGCTCTCGTGGCCTTATCGGAAAGTGGCCGCGGAGAGAGCCCCTTTCGGCCGGAGATACTCAGGAGATCCAATATATCTCAGCCGGCGGTTATGATCCGGGCCCTGAAGAGCCTGGTCGATAAAGACCTTGTGGACAAAGCCAACGGCCAGTATGAAATCATAGACCTATTCTTCAAAAGGTGGATCAAGACATCTATGTCTATCAGGTCTCCCCATTGAGCGATTCCCCTCTGCTCTTATAGCGTTACGCTCCTCAAGTCCCAATGCGATGGGACGCTCCTCAAGTGATAACGGTCCTCAAATCCTGCCCAGGACAGGATGCTCCTAAAGCTTAACGCCCCTGTTTTTTCGTGCGATGGGTTCAGGAATGTTGAATATTGTGACCCCCTTTGTCAAGCACTGAACCGTGGTAGAATAAAGGATTCACCGAAAACTGCCTTGAGCAAAAATCGGTACAAATAAACCCAAGAATAGGTTTACAGAGACCATCGCCCTTTGAGGCCCAACCAGATAACGTATACAAACATGAAAATAGTCGAAACCGTAGCTGGCAGTGCTGTTTGCTCGCTGAAAAGAGCCAATGCTATGCCTGCTGCAAGGCCGTAATTTTTAATCGTTCCAAGTAAAACAAGGCTCGTGGTGATCTTCGGGTCAATCCGAAAAAGCTTTCCAACCCATCCAATAATCAAGCCTAGAAAGAAGGTGCTTGCAATGGCAATGGCTGCCACGGGAGCCAGAGTAAGAGGCTCCCCAAAAAATACGGCTTGATTGAGCCCTACAATTGTGTAAGTCACGATAAAGAAGCACCAATTGGTAATTGCCCCCTTCATAGCCTCTAACTGCTTATCAATCCCCTTCCAAAGCAAGATACGAGAAATCACCAACGGGGCGATTATCAAAAAGATCGTAAGTATCGATAACCTGCCCAGGTCAAAAAAGCTTGATCCTAAGAGGGAAAAGACTATCAATGGCATGATAATCAATGCACCGAGGTACGCCCCAATGATGCCTGCAAAGGAATAGGTGCTATTACCTCCCAGAAACTCCGAAAAAGGGATGATAGCCACGGCTGGAGGGACGATGGCCAATAGAATAAACCCTCTCCAGATGGCTTCCTCATCGATAATAATGGCACTGATCCCCAGAATAAAGCCGCCAAGAACCACATAACTCATCAAAACGCCGAAGATTGCTGGAATTATCAGGGATCTCGGAGAACGGAATAGGCTTCCGGAAACCCCCATGGTTGAGAGGCTCATTACGATGGAAAGGGCCGGAAGCGTCAGATGCTCAGTCCATCTGGTGCCCTGGGGCAAAAACAAACCGAACATCAGCGCCATGAATAGGATGAAATTTCGATTTCGCAGCAGGTTCTTGATCGCGCTCATACCTGCACTTCTAGGAGTTGATCTACCATTCTGTGCTAGAATCTCGCATAGGCAATTGCCCCACTGTACCCGAAAATACACCTGGCTACAAAAGTTTTGTTATGGTACGTGGCTTTTGGTGGACACTGATCAGGTTCAAGTTCAACCGCTGAATTCTCGACCCCTGCCCTTCTTCCCCCCGCCTGCCGGCGCCTCATCATTACCCCTGCCCCTTTTAAACCACTTCTGTGTAGTAACTCCCACTCTGCTCGAAAAGACTTGACAACTACTCAAGTCTTTGAGTAAATTTACTCAAGTCTTTGAGTAAATTGCTAGCTTATCGATAAGGCACATGTTTAAGCGCCCAATATATACTACTCTTCGGCAGAGGATCGCTGAGCCCAGGCGGTTCATTCAAGTACTCGCAGGGCCACGGCAAACCGGAAAGACCACCCTTGCCCGGCAGCTCATGGAAGAACTCGACGTACCGAGTCACTACGCCTCAGCAGATGAGCCCGCCCTGAAAGATCGCACATGGTTGGAACAACAGTGGGAAGCAGCACGGGCGAAACTGGGCTCGGGTACGCAGGCCGGAACGGCACTGCTGGTTCTCGATGAAGTTCACAAGATCACCGCGTGGTCAGAAACAGTAAAACGGCTGTGGGACGAGGATAGTGCGTCGGGTATTCCCCTCCGTGTGATTGTCCTCGGTTCCTCGCCCCTGTTGGTACAGCGCGGGCTGATTGAAAGCCTCGCCGGGCGGTTTGAAATTATTCCCATTACACACTGGTTTTTCGAGGAAATGCATGATGCTTTCGGTTTGAGCGTGGACCAGTATGTCTTTTATGGGGGGTATCCTGGTGCGGCTAACCTGATTCACGATCACCACCGTTGGGTCAACTATATCATTGATTCCCTTATTGAGACCTCTATTTCCCGGGATATCCTGTTCATGACGCGAGTGGATAAACCTGCCCTCTTGCGCCGACTTTTTGAGCTGGGATGTCTCTATTCCGGACAAGTCCTTTCGTACCAGAAGATGCTTGGTCAACTTCAAGACGCCGGCAATACCACTACCCTTGCGCACTACCTGAATGTGCTGGAAGGTGCTGGGTTATTGACCGGCCTGCCGAAATATGCAGGCCAGCAGGTCCGCCAGCGGGCATCGAGCCCGAAACTGCAAGTGCTCAATACGGCCCTGATGTCCGCTCTATCAGGTCTGAACCTTGGTCAGGCACGGCAGGATAGTGATTATTGGGGTCGATTGGTTGAGTCCTCCATCGGCGCAACGCTCGTAAACGGCCTGCGAGGGAAGCATACCGAATTGTTCTACTGGGCCAGCCGTAACCGTGAAGTAGATTTTGTGCTCCGCCGGGCGAGGGATTTGGTGGCAATTGAGGTGAAAACTGGAAGAAGAAAGGCGAGCCTCCCAGGCATCGAGGCGTTTTCAAGGGAATTCACCGTGAAAAGAAAGCTCTTAGTGGGAACTCAAGGGATTCCGCTCGAGGACTTTCTGCGCACCCCTCTGGAAAGCTGGCTGGATTGACCGAACTACCCTCGGATCAGCTTCCCCGCCCGCTGCCCGCCTTCCGCTTCCCGCCTCAAGTCCCATTACAATGGGACGCTCCTTCCCCCTCAAGTTTACCCCGTGGAATCAAATTCTCTGTTTAAACCGGCTGTAACCTGCGCTTGCTGTTACTCAATTACTCCAAGCTCACAGCTACCAGTGCGCTGCTATTCCACCGGGGCCTGCCCCGTGGAATCAAAATACCTGTTCAAAACCCCCATCTCTTGAGTTTCAGGTCACTCAAGCAAACCATACCCTCTGTGACCGATTTAACCTTATTCCACTGGGGCGCAGCGACCCTCAAATCCTGCGACAAGCAGGATGCTCCTCAAACGAACTGGTCATCGAGTGATCAGAACACTTTGCACTTTGACCGGATCTGAGACCATTATTATTCTTGATATCTAGATCTCGACACAATAAGATATTTCTCGAAATCCGTTACACTGCTCTCGGTACAATGGAAACAGCTAAATATTATTGGGGGTGTATCCGATAAGATTAATTGAAGCTCTTGACAACACGCTGAAGTATGTTAAGTTCATAATGCTACTTGCCCCCCGTCCGACACGCCGAAAGGCCTCGGGCGGGGTTATTTTTTTGTGCGAGAATTGATGTCTTCCCCACCCTCTGACAAACGAACCATCGCTTTTATCGATGGGCAAAATCTTTATCATGCAGCTCGAGAAGCATTTGGATATAGCTATCCGAATTACAATCCGTTAAGACTTGCCAGGGAGGTGTGCCGGTAAGAGGCCTGGGGCTTAGTCCAGGTGAGATTTTACACCGGAATCCCTGATCCGACTGATAACTCCTTCTGGAATTCCTTTTGGTCAGCAAAACTTGCAGCGATGGGGCGGCAAGGTATCCATGTCTTCGCCAGAACTCTGCGGTATCGGAACAGAACGGTGGTTCTTCCAGATGGCACCCAACACACCTTTCTCTCCGGTGAGGAAAAGGGCATTGATGTCAGGATAGCGTTGGACATCATTAGGCTTGCTCACCGTGGTGAGTACGAGGTAGCCTTGGTGTTCAGTCAAGACCAAGACCTCTCTGAAGCTGCTGAGGAGGTTCGTGTAATCGCGGGCGAGAGTGGGCGCTGAATTAAAATCGCGTGTGCTTTTCCTTTTAGTCCGGCTTCTAGAAATAAGAGAGGGATAGACAAGACCGACTGGATTCGCATAGACCGGAGGCTCTACGAAAGTTGCCTCGACCCAAGGGACTACCGCACTACTCCAACAACTCAGAGAAAGGGACCAAGTAGATAAAGGCCTCGCGAAGTATCAATTCTCCCACAGGCTCTAAGGCCTTGCGCCTCGTAAGCCTCAAGTGTAACGCTCCTCAAACAAAGTGCTCCTCAAGCTGTGCGGCCCTTCGGCGCAGCGATCCTCAAATCCTGCCGAAGGCAGGATGATCCTCAAGTGCAACGCTCCTCAAACGAAGTGCCCCTTCTGCTTCCTAGGTATTGCTACCTAATTTGCTCTCGCATTTTCTAATTACGAAATTCAGTGTTGACTTTCCCGAATTTTTTCAATACATTACTCAGGGCTGAAACAGTTTCATGCGCCAAGCTCATGGTCTTGTTCTATGTCCTTTCAGCTTCTGTGCCTGTTTTGCGCCCTTAATCCTCAAGCGGAAGCGGTCCTCAAGTCCCAGTACAACGGGACGCTCCTTAAGCGAAGCGCTCCTATTTATGCTGAATCGCCTTGCACCTCAAATCCTGCCGCGGGCAGGATCATCCTCAAGTGAAACCGGTCCTCAAGTCCAGCTCTGCGGGACGCTCCTCGAACGAAGTGGTCACGAAGTCTTCTTGGTTCACCCTTAGTGAGGGTGCTATGCCTCATAAACTGGCAAATACTTTTTTCGAAAAGCTCCATCAACTCTGTGAGTGGGTGGGGCTTTTTTTGTTTGGCGGCGCCGGCAGTCGGGAGGTCAGCTGAGCAAGAGTCAAGAGCAGACCCCATTTCATTGGATTGATGACACAGATTTAGTAGAGCGGTGAACAAAGATGACCAAGGGAACAAAAGCAGTTCAGTGGGTTGTAGTGGTAATATTTATACTTATAGTGGCGTACTTTGTCTATAGTGCAGTTGCTAATTTTCTTAACGTACCCAAAACGGTGGATTTAAAGACTCTTAATGAGGCAAGAAGAATAGCAATAGATTTGAAAGTGCAGTCTAATGCGGAGTGGGCTAATATTACTTTTCTCCTATTGGGGTTCATTTGGGTAGTATTGTTAGCTGAAAAAGCGGACTTCACAAAACTAAGAATCCAAAATCCACCAGAAATTCTTTTTTTTATAACCACCAACGTCTGTTATGTTTTTTCTTTGATTGCAAACTTTATTTGGAAAAACAGATTAGTTGCTGCCTATTGGGATATACCTATCAATTGCAGAAAACCCATTGAGGTGCCGGATATTTTATGTAAGCATCTGAGCGCTTTATCCAATGAGCAGTTTATCTTTCTTATCCTTGGTATCGTATCCACAGGCCTACTTCTATTGTTCAGTAGGTTTGCACCTAGACAATTGTAGGCCAACGGAGGATATAGCTACCTTGCAGGCTTGATCTTTTGGAGGTGGTAGAAAATGAAAAAGTCTAATTATTTGTGCATATCAATATCTATGGTATTCCTCCTGTCAATTATGTTTTCCCAAAGGGCTTTTGCACAGGGGATGGCAGAAAAATGGGACAAGGAACTGGGAGCGAAGGCAATTGAAATTCAAGCTAAAAATCCTGGGGTTCCAAGATATGTTCTGCAAAAGGACATCAATTTTATTAAGAGCAATTGGAGACAGATTGCTTTTGCAAAGATGGGCCTTCCTATGGACTCTCTGATAGTAGTCACAGCAGGCACTTGGGAAGATATTAGAAGTAAAAATATCGTAGAACCTAATACTCCTCTGAATTCGATAGATCAATTTGACAGGTATGGCCTTCTTCGGGTTAATTCCATACCTACAGGAGCAACAGTAATCCTAAACGAGAAAGAGACATGGGATAAGCAAACAAATACTCAGAAAGGAGTTCATTTTGGATCATACGTAGTGGGCGTGAGCTTGAAAGACTATGAGCCAGATCAAAAAAATGTGACTGTTCCTGAAGGTGGCGATGTAACAGTAGCATTTGAACTAAAAAAGAAAAAATAGCATTTCATAAGACTTTAAGGTGGTTTGGTTCTTTACCAAAAAGTGCCTTGAGCGAAAATCGGTAAAAAATCGTGTCGAGCGGTGGGATGGTTAATTCAGGTAGAATCAAGAGCGGATTTGCCCCCATTTCTTCAGAACACTTTGACCGGATGTGACAAAACGGAGTGAGACGGCAACATAACTTGTCAGGAATGAATACCATTCAAGCGATGAGAATGCGGCATTGGCGCCGAAGCAGTGGAGGGGTTTTGAACCAATTAAGTAAGAGCTTACGTGAATAAGAGTCAAAAGCAGAGTTGACCCCTTTATGACCCCTTTACCACTAAGACCCCTTGATCATTATTTCAGGAAACAATGTTATGATAGATAGCCTTGAAAACCAACTTTTGCATGTATCACTTCTTTGTGGGATGAAGCCAAAACAGGATTCAGCATACCGACTGCAACTTTTCTTCATCGCGAATAAAGATTTAGGTTCAAAATCTCACCAAAGTGATTTTCAACGTGCACTTGAAACAGGTGTTGATTTTAAAGGACTCTGGGAGAACTATAGCCATAAAGGTAGTGGTGAATATCTTATAACACAATTAGGTTATCGAATTGGTAATGAGCTTTTTGGAAGAGTAGACCCGAGATATCGCCCAGTTCGATCTTATGAATATCGTACCCGAATAGTTGGTAGTGTTGGATCTATTGATGTTGAAATAGAGACAGTCGGCAAAAAATCTACTGTATTTCTTAATGGCAAACAATGTCCATCTGCAAAACAAGCTTGTCGGATAATAGAGAATAAAGTTGGTCTTTATCTCCCAACTATAGGTGAATCTGCAGTAAGGGTTCTTTATAATATGGCGATTGACCAAGAATTCAAACTTTATTGGGAAGCATAGTTCGAAATATTAAAGCCTTGACTTATAAGGTCTAACTTTCAATCCACGCGTCCTCTCTTCCCGCTGCCGTGAATTCGTGCAGACAGCTGTGGAATGGGCGCGAGGCGTGTGATCTTATCGTTATGTGCAAAGGCAAAACCTGAAAGGGAGTTGATGGCAAAGAACAACGGAAACGATAAATCGCTGGAGTCCTGGATATGGGATGCGGCATGCAGTATTCGCGGGGCGCAGGATGCACCCAAGTACAAGGATTTCATTCTGCCGCTGGTGTTTACCAAGCGGCTGTGCGACGTATTCGACGATGAAGTGGACCGGATCGCCGAAGAGGTCGGTTCGCGGACTAAAGCGTTCAAGTTGGTCGCCAGGGACCAGAAGCTGGTGCGCTTCTACCTACCGCTTGAGCCGGATGACCCGGAAGAGCCAGTCTGGTCGGTCATCCGCAAGCTCTCCGACAGGATCGGCGAACAGCTCACCACCCATCTGCGGGAAATCGCAAAAGCCAACCCGCTGCTGGAGGGGATCATCGACCGGATCGACTTCAATGCCACCACGCACGGGCAGCGTGATATCGACGACGACCGCCTCTCCAATCTGATCGAGAAGGTCTCCGAAAAGCGGCTGGGCCTGGCTGATGTGGAGCCGGACATCATCGGACGAAGTTACGAGTATCTTATTCGCAAGTTCGCCGAGGGCTCGGGCCAGTCTGCGGGCGAGTTCTACACGCCCAGAGAAGTCGGCTTGGTAATGGCAAAGATCATGGACCCCAAACCAGGTCAGGCCATCTACGATCCCTGCTGCGGTTCTGCAGGATTGCTGATTAAATGCGAATTGACTTTGGAAGAGAAGATGTCGTTTCGCAGCAAGCAAAAATACGCGCCGTTGCAGCTTTTCGGCCAGGAATACATCGCCAACACCTGGGCCATGGCCAACATGAACATGATCATCCACGACATGGAGGGCAAAATCGAGATCGGAGACACCTTCCGCAGCCCTAAGTTCAGGGACAGCGGAAATCTCAGCACCTTCGACCGCGTGGTGGCCAATCCCATGTGGAACCAGAACTGGTACACCGAGCAGGACTACGACAATGACGAGCTGGGCCGCTTCCCCCAGGGCGCGGGCTTTCCCGGCAAGCAGTCGGCCGACTGGGGCTGGGTGCAGCACATGGCCGCCTCGCTCAATGAAACGGGCCGGGCCGCCATCGTGCTCGATACCGGTGCTGCCAGCCGTGGCAGCGGCAACGCGGGCAAGAACAAGGAAAAGGAAGTCCGCAAGTGGTTTGTCGAAAACGATCTTATCGAAGGCGTGATCTACCTGCCGGAAAACCTTTTTTACAATACCTCGGCCCCGGGTATTCTCCTCTTTCTCAACCGCGCCAAGCCTGAGGAGCAAAAGGACAGGCTGTTTCTGGTCAACGCCTCCAAGGTATTCGCCAAGGGCGATCCCAAGAACTACATTCCTGAAGACGGCATCGAGCGGATCGCAACTGCGTTCCTAAACTGGAAGGAAGAGGAGAAGTTCAGCCGCATCGTGGACAAGGCGGAGATTGTCAAGAACGACTACAACATCTCTCCCTCGCGCTACATCCATACCGCCGACGCCGAGGAATATCGACCCCTCGGCGAGATTGTGGCGGAACTCGACGCCTTGGAGGCCGAGGCCGAAGAGACCAACGCCGCCCTGCGGGCAGTGCTGGAGAAGCTGGGGTCGTGAGAGATGGTAAATATCTCAAAAATTCAGACCCCTTCAGAATGGTCAACCGCAACATTAGGTGGTGTGGCCAAAGATATGCTCAGCGGAGGAACACCTTCAACGAAAAATACTGCTTATTGGAAAGGTACGATACCTTGGATAACAAGCAAGTGGCTCAATGATAACCTTTATCTGCGTTCGGGCGAAAAGTTCATTTCGCAAGATGCGATTGAGAATTCTGCGTCAAAGATTGTCCCTTCCGGCAACCTAATCTTTGCCACCCGTGTTGGCGTAGGAAAAGTCGCGGTCAATGACATTGACTTGGCGATTAACCAAGATCTGGCTGGTATTGTGATTGACAAACAGCAAACGATGCCAGAGTTCCTTGCCTATCAACTTCGGACCGGTCCAATACAACAGTTTGTAGAGCAGAACAAACGAGGTGCAACGATCAAGGGCATTACTAAATCATGTCTTAGCGAAATCGCACTTTTGCTTCCCCCTCTCCCCGAACAGCGGAGGATAGCCGCGGTGTTATCGCTGGTGCAGCGGGTGATTGAGCAGCAGGAGCGGCTAATCGCCCTGACCACCGAGCTGAAGAAAGCCCTGATGCACAAGCTCTTCACCGAGGGCACTCGCGGTGAACCCCAAAAACAAACCGAAATTGGCCCCATCCCGGAGAGTTGGGAGGTGGTGGAGTTGAATACGATCACTCGAATTGAGCGCGGGAAATTTGGGCACCGTCCGAGAAACGAGCCGCGTTTCTACGGTGGCGATATTCCTTTCATACAGACGGGCGATGTCAGCAATTGCGATGGCCATATTCGCGAATACAACCAAACCCTCAATGAAGATGGATTGGCGATAAGCAGAATGTTTCCAGCTGGAACAATCCTAATCACTATAGCTGCTAATATTGGATATACAGGAATTCTCTGCTTCGATTCGGCCTGCCCGGACAGCCTTATTGCTATCACGCCAAATGACGACGTTGAAGCTGAGTTCCTGAATTACTACCTCACAACCCAACAGCCCGTTATGGATAGGCTCGCGCCACGGGGAACGCAAAAGAACATCAATATTCAATTCTTGAAGCCATGGCCCATCCCATTGCCGGGCAAGAAAGAACAATTAGAGATTGCAGCGATACTTGAAAGAGTTGCCACCAAACACAGAGAGCATGCTGCGACAAAGGATACGCTCAGTGACCTCTTCCGCACCCTCCTCCACCAGCTCATGACCGCCGAGATCCGCGTGAACGACCTCGACCTTGAGGAGTTTGGATTGGATACCGAAAAATAGAGAGACTTTAGGAGTTGCCAATGGCAAAAAAGCCCGTCCAATATCATGAAGGCCATTTCCCCCCCAAACGGATCGAATGGGAGCGGCTGATCTCTTTAATCGGACCGGCTAGCGCGGCCCTGGCGCGCTACGATGGTACCCTGGCTGCTGTGCCGAATGCGGCCGTGCTTCTGTCACCCTTGATGACCCAGGAAGCCGTGCTGTCGTCCCGCATTGAGGGCACCCAGGCGACCATGGCAGAAGTGCTGGAATTTGAGGCGGGCATCCTCCCTGAAGTGCCTGATGCGAACCGTACAGCAGACATCCATGAAGTATTGAACTACCGCAAGGCCATGGGGCGTGCCGTGGAACTCTTGAAGGAGTTGCCCCTGTGTCAGCGCGTGATCAGGGAAGCACACAACATTTTGATGGAAGGCGTTCGCGGACAGGGGAAGGCGCCCGGTGAATATCGCAAGATTCCCAACTGGATCGGACCGCCGGGAAGCCCGATTGAAAAGGCAACCTACGTCCCGGTATCCAGTGATAAACTGCGTTCGGCCATGAGTCGCTGGGAGCGTTTCATTCACGCGAACGCTCCGGACAAGCTAGTGCAACTGGCCTTGCTTCACGCTGAATTCGAGGCCCTCCACCCGTTTCTGGACGGCAATGGGAGACTAGGCCGGATGTTTGTACCGCTGTTTCTCTTCAGTGTTGAATTGCTGCGCAGCCCCATGTTCTACATCAGTGCCTATCTCGAGGCCCGACGGGACGTTTACTATGAGCGTCTTTTGGCGGTATCCAGGGACGGCGACTGGACGGGGTGGTGCGTTTTCTTTTTGGAGGCCTTGACTGAACAGGCCAGGGAAAACCAGCAAAAAGCAACGGCGATCTTAAATCTCTACGAGAGGGAAAGGGATCGGATAATCGATCTGACACACTCACAGTACGCCATCAAGGCCCTGGATTTTCTGTTTATGCGCCCTATTTTCCAAACCTCCGCTTTTGTGCTTGAAGCTGATATTCCTGAGCATACGGCCAAAAAAATGATCAAAAAACTTCGCGATAGCGGTATGTTTAGGGTTTTGCGGCAAGCAAAGGGCCGCGAGTCGGCCGTCGTGGCCTTTCGGGACCTGGCCAATATCGCAGAAGGGCGCGAGGTCTTTTGAGTACCATGAATTATCTTCAAAGCATTCTGCGGATAACAAAAGGTAGTTTCGTTATCCACAAAGCACTTTTTCTCGATTCTATGGTCCACCAATTTCTGCTGTCTGAGATGCTAAGCCACACCTCGACAGTGGATAAGATAATAACGTTTTTTGAGGCTCACGAATGAGACATAATCGGTTTTGTGACTCATATTGACACTGATTATACGACTCAACGCTTTTTATCGTTCACGTGCGAGTCACAAATAAGTGCAATAATAATTTAGTGGCTTGCAAATAGGGTGACAGGGGGGTGTTGTTCTTACCCTTTTAATAGCTCTATTGTCCCATTAAACGAACAAAATCGGAACCACAACCATGCCAAGACCCGGCGAATACAAGACCGTCCAGAGCCGCATCCTGAAATACGCGCAGGAGATCGGCTGGACCTTCGTTCCCCGGGCCGAGGCCGAGCGGCGGCGGGGGTTGAGCGCGGATGGCGGGAGCCCCGCCGAACGGGCGGCGAGGGCATCGGTCTATTTCGACGACCTGCTATTTGCAAAGGTGCAGGAGTTCAACCCGAAGTACAGCGAGGGGGAAGGCGCGCTCAGCGGGCGGCTGCACCGCCTGCAGGCCAATATCTTTGGCAATCGGGAATTTCTCGACTTTCTGCGCAATACCGGTAAGTTCTTCTGTTCAGAGGAGAAGCGCGAGCTCGACCTGAAACTTATCGACTACGAAGAGATCGATAACAACATTTACGAGATCACCGAGGAGTTCTATATCCACAACGGCTCCTATGGCAACCGTGAGGATGTGGTCTTTCTGGTTAACGGCATCCCGGTTCTGGTCATCGAGTGCAAGAACGCGGACAAGGACGAGGCCATCGCTATCGGCGTGGACCAGATCCGCCGCTACCACAATGAGACGCCCGAGCTGTTGGTGCCTGAGATGATTTTCACAGCCACCGAGGCGATCGGCTTTTCCTACGGCGTGACCTGGAACACGGTGCGGCGCAACATCTTCAACTGGAAGCAGGAACAAATCGGGCAATTAGAGGCCAAGATCAAAAGCTTCTGCGACCGGCGGCATGTCCTGGACCTGCTCAAACACTTCATCGTGTTTGCGGAAAAAGAGGAGGAACTGAACAAGTACATCCTGGCGCAGCACCAGACCGGGGCGGTGCGCAGGGTGGTTGACCGCTGCCTGGACGCCGGGCGCGCCCGCGGTCTTGTGTGGCACACACAGGGCAGCGGCAAGACCTTTACCATGATCAAGGCTGCCGAGATGCTCTTCAAGGCGCCGGAAAGCGAAAAGCCCACCATCCTCTTGATGATCGACCGCAACGAGTTGGAAGACCAGATGCTCAAGAACCTGGCTGCCCTGGGGCTCCATAATGTGGAGCACGCAAGCCGAATCAGGAACCTGGTCAAGCTGCTCAGGGACGACTACCGCGGGATCATCGTCACCATGATCCATAAGTTCCGAGACATGCCGGAAAATGTCAACCCGCGGTCGAACATCTATGTGCTCATCGACGAGGCGCACCGCACCACCGGCGGCGATCTGGGTAACTTTCTGATGGCCGGTTTGCCTAACGCTACCTATGTGGGTTTCACCGGCACGCCCATCGACAAGACGGTTTATGGCAAAGGGACGTTCAAGACCTTCGGGTGCGAGGATGATAAGGGGTATCTGCACAAGTACTCGATCGCCGAAAGTATCGAGGACGGGACCACGCTGCCCCTATTCTACAACCTGGCGCCGAACGAGATCCTGGCGAACACGGAACTGATGGAGAAGGAGTTCTGGTCGCTGGCGGAGACAGACGGCGTGGCTGATATTGCGGAGTTGAACAAGATCCTCGAACGCGCAGTGAACCTGAAAAACTTCCTCAAGGGGGATGAGCGGGTCGACAAAATCGCAAAGTATGTGGCCGGGCACTACAAAGAGAACGTCGAGCCGCTGGGCTATAAGGCCTTTCTGGTGGCCGTGGATCGGCCCGCCTGCGCCAAGTACAAAAAGGCGCTGAACCGATACCTGCCGCGGGAATACTCGGAGGTGGTTTACACCGGCAATTACAACGATCCGGCGGAGCTGAAGGAACACCACATCGACGAGAAGAAGGAGAAACAGATCCGCAAGGATTTCACCCGCTTTGGCAAGCAGCCCAAAATCCTTATCGTGACCGAGAAGCTCCTCACCGGCTTTGATGCGCCAATCCTGTACGCCATGTACCTGGACAAGCCGATGCGCGACCACACGCTGCTTCAGGCGATCGCCCGGGTGAACCGGCCGTATGAAAACGAGGCCGAGGAGATGATCAAACCGCACGGCTTTGTGCTGGATTTCGTGGGCATTTTCGACAAACTCGAAAAGGCGCTCGCCTTTGACAGCGACGAAGTCAATGCCATCGTCAAAGACCTTGGCCTGCTAAAAGTGCTTTTCAAGAACAAGATGGAGCAGAAAGCGCCGGAGTATCTGGGTCTGATCAAACGGAACTTCGACGATCACGACGTTGACGACCTTATCGAACACTTCCGCAACAAGGAGCGGCGCAAGGCGTTTTTCAAGGAATACAAAGAGATCGAGATGCTCTATGAGATCATCTCGCCGGACGCCTTCATGCGGCCGTTCATTGAAGATTACGCCACGCTGTCGGCTATCTACGATGTAGTGCGTAAGGCGTACACGAAGAAGGTGTATGTGGATCGCGCGTTCCAGAAGAAAACCAACGAACTGGTGCAGTCCCATGTGGGCACGCGTTACATCCAGCCGGTCTCCGAATTTCTGCAGATCAACGAAGACACAGTGGAGTACATCGTCAACAAAAAGGGCGGCGAGGGCACAAAGGTCATCAATTTGGTAAAGAGCATCGAAAAGACGGCGGAAGAGACCAGTGATGACCCCTTCCTGATTGCCATGGCCGAGCGGGCTCGGGCGGTGCAGGAAAGCTACGAAGATCGCCAGATTAGCACCCAGGATGCCATGAATGCCCTGTTGAAAGAAATTGATAAGAACGAAGAGCGGAAGAAACAGCAGGTGGAAAAAGGATTTGATGGCCTGACCTTCTTTGTCTACCGGACCCTTCTCGACGCCGGGGTAGTGGGTGCGGAAGAGGTGTCCGGGAAGGTCAAGGAGGCGTTTGCTATACATCCCAACTGGCAAACGAGCGAGGCGGACCTGCGCGAGCTCCGCAAGGAGGTCACTTTCGCGATCTATGCTGGGGTTGACAATCTCGATCAGGTCGCTCGGATTGTGGACAACCTCTTTTCACTTCTCACAAAGGCATACACGATCAAATGAGCACAAAAGTTATCAAAAAAGATCAGTTCAAAGAGCGCGTCCAGGACTGGGCGGACCGGCTTGAAGCGCGAGTGACATCCATTACGGTGCGGCCCATGAAGACCAAGTGGGCGTCTTGCTCGACAACCGGGAGGTTGACCTTTGACGCGTTTCTGCTGGAATTAGAGGAGGAGCTTCAGGACTACGTGATCGTGCATGAACTGCTCCATTCCCGCGTGCCTAACCATGGCAAGCTCTGGAAGAGCCTCATGCGCGCGCATTTAGGTGATTACGAGACACTTGAAGATGAACTGAAAGAAATTGGGAAAAGGTCAAGTCTTCTCTCGACTCGTGTCAAATCATTAAGCGTTTCGGTGAATATGAAATGAAGGGCTATATCGGCATCACGGATAATGATTGGTTTGCATTTCTCTCCCAGCAGCCAGGAATCGATGAAGTAAATTTCTTACCCAAGACAACCCGCCAGAAAACGGCGGGTAAACTCGCCAAAAAGACCGCGGATAAATCCGCCAGAAAAATGCGGGTAAACCTTGAGCAAAAATGGGTACAAAATCATTTACAGCAGGCGGAGGATAGGCTAGGCACGAGTTGGTGGGAATAATCACAATTCAAGACGCGACTTCGTCTTCGCGCAAGACGCTACCCCATCTTCGCGTTATATTGAGGTGAAATCATTTTATTCTATGGGGGTATCCCCTTGCCTGGACTAGCCCCAATATGTAGTATTCAAAAATGTGGAGGACTATCCAAAAACCTTGGCTGAGCTTGAGGAGCAATTTTCGACAGAGGAGGCGTGCCGTGAGTATTTGTTTCAATTGCGTTG
>DATKZQ010000154.1:0-13157 GCA_035527895.1 Desulfatiglandales bacterium | reverse complement strand
ATAGTGATCATATATGGCAAATGGTCAAATATGACCACGACCTTGGCATCTTTTAGGTAAAGTGAGTGATGCTTGGAGAGGGTATATGAACGGACAAAGAATGGCTTGAAACTGGTCACAAAAAACAGGCGAGTATTCAGGAAAATCGTCCCCGGCTTTCTATCTTCGGCAGTCGGTGCATGACCTGGTTTTATATTTCCACGTAGGTCATGGATCGGATGAAAAAACAGAATTCCCAGGCTTTATGGCTTGAGGATACCGAGTTTTCGCATTCGGGCCCGCAACGTGCTGCGGTTGAGCCCAAGGATCTCGGCCGCCCCGTTTTTTCCACTGACTTTCCATTGAGTTTGCTCGAGGATGCGCACAATATGTTCGCGCTCAACCGCTTCGAGCGTTTTTTGTGCAGTCGATAAATCCTTTTGCGGCTTTTTCAGTTCATCCACCAGACGCAGTTTGGGTCCCGAGGAGTTAATCACCGCACGTTCGAGGACGTTTTCCAGTTCCCGGACATTGCCGGGCCAGTGATAATTCTGCAAGGCATTCATGACTCTCGTCGGAATGATTTCAATGGACTTGCCCATTCGCTTGGAGATCTTTTTGACGTAAAAGTCCACAAGAAGTGGAATGTCATCCAACCGATCCCGGAGCGGCGGCATGGTAATAGGGAAAATATTTAAACGGTACCAGAGATCGTCACGGAACCGGCCCCTGCGGACTTCCTCTTCCAGATTGCGATTTGTGGCCGCAATAATCCGCACATCGACCTTGATCGTATGGGAGCTGCCCAACCTTTCAAACTCACCATCCTCGATCACTCTGAGCAGCTTGGCTTGCAATTCCAGCGGCAACTCACCAATCTCATCCAGAAAAATGGTAGCGCCGTTGGCGACCTCAAATCGCCCAAGGTGTCTGGAATGAGAACCGGTGAAAGCACCTTTTTCATGACCAAACAGCTCGCTTTCGATAAGGTTTGAAGGCAGTGTGGCGCAATTCACTTTCACCAAGGCTCGCTCTTTGCGCAAGCTCAAGCCGTGAATGGCCCGGGCGACCAGCTCTTTGCCGGTTCCAGTCTCGCCAAGAACCAGGACGATTGTATTGCTGCGGGCAATTTGTTCAACCTTATAGAGCACGTAATTGATCCCATCACTCTGACCAATAATGTTCTCATGGTTGTATTCCAGCTTGATTTCTTCTTGTAGATACGCTCTCTCAGCTTCAAGTTGGTCTTTTAACTTCTTTATTTCGAAAAGTGCGGCTTCAGCGATTTGTTTGCCTTTTTCCGCTTCTTCCCTTGCTACTGTGATTTCGGCCGTTCGCTTTTCAACAAGCTCCTCAAGATGTCTTTTATAATATTCACGCTCAGTCACATCCTCGATGGATAGGAGGATCATCTGGGTTTGCTTCGACTCTCTGTAAATCCGTCTTGCGTTCAGATGCATTATCTTTCGGCCTATGGTCTCGAAGTTATGTTCCACCTCAAAGTCATTAAATGTGGAATTCTGAGGAAGGATATCTTCAAGTAATTCTCTAAGCTTTGGGATGTCCCATTGCCGGTTGCCAAGATCATATATTAATATCCCCTCTGTTCCCTCTGGTTTAACCTTGAAGGTCTGGTAAAAGGAATGATTGGCCTTTACAACCTTCAAATCAGAATCAAGCACCACTAAGGGTGCACGAACCGAACCTAAGATGTTATCAAAAATTTCTATAAAGGCTTGTAACTTCCGTTTATCGTATCCTAACGCCTTCACTTTAAAACCATCTATCGGTTTGAATTTATTCAAATATTGATATGGCAGTCATAACAATCAAGTCAAGATCTTGGCCCAGGGTTTTTAATATCATAAAATCCGGAAAAACAAAAGCATTCCGCTGGGATTAAAAGGTCAGTTTAGGTGATTTCACCGGATTTTTATCTTGAGGGAGTAGTGGGTTATGCCCGTGCGGGCTCAAGTCCCGCCTTCGGCACCATGAGAAGGTTAGAGGATTAGTCGAATGTAGGCTAATCCTCTTTTTGGTTCTGGAAATGGCGCTCTGTTGAAATTATTTGCAGACATCCACCCATTGGGCGCCGGTGATCCGGCAGAGCTCATCTGGGGTGATTTCATACCAAGTTGCAATCATGTCATTGCGAGGAGCAAAGCGACGTGGCAATCTATCCTATGGAGATTGCGTCACATTCGTTCGCAATGACGTCTATAAATAGTAGCCTTTTGAATGCAACTTGGTATCAATACATGCGTTTCGGGAACCCGCCACCTCAAAGTGCTGACATTAGGTTAGGGCGAACTTTTCCTGTCTCCTCGGTTCCCAGTCGATGGAGCTAAAGCAATACGCTGAATGCCGAGGCCCAGGGCTTTCTTCACCGCACAAATTCCCGACAAACCGGCCCTGAGGACTCGATTCGCTGTTCTTATCCCTGTTTTTCCTGAAAAAGATTCCTGATCCGGAGATTTACTAGTGGGACCTTTTTGAGGCTTTGAGAGGATTTAACTTGTGGTTCTCAGCTGCCTTTTGAATCTTGACGTGAGTTGCCATATTGCAGACCCCTCTTTTCCATTTCAGTGAAGGGTCAGGGAAACTCATGCAGAACGTTCCAGTGGGGTACTCGGCGATCCTCTGGCAGCCGTTGCACTGTTCAACAATGGGGTGGCAGCTGCCGCCGTTAAACTGGCATCCTTTCTTGGTCATGAAGATGCACTCATGCCCCTCTCTTAAAGTTGTACAAACCATGGTTATCACATCCTTTCTTTATAGATTTAAAAACAAGAGCGGTTAACTCTTGTTCTGTTTAGCTGATTGAACCGAGATCATAGCCAAACGGATTCGGAAAAGCGCCTTTCTATATCTTTTATGGGATTTTTTTGTCAAGAAAAAAAAGAAGGCTCATTTGGCTCAGAAGGTAAACATGTTTTTTAGTATGTCCAGCCCACAACATACAGTCTGTTTCCTCAATTCCTGATCGGTGACAAAGACGGAGAGTATCATGACAGCCTTTTGAGGTCTCCGGGGTCTGTTGGGTTAGCATTTCTATTATCGGTGGCAGGGAGCTTCACTCGAATAGGCCCATCAGCCCTTTCAGTCTCTTTACTGCCTTGGGGAGCACCACGCCAATGCCTTCATGAAATCTCAAGTGGGCATGATTATCAAAGGGGGTTTCACCCTGATTGATAATAACCAGTTTTGCTCCGGAGCGAAGGGCTTCAGCGGGCATGTCTGCGGCTGGCGTTACTACAAGACTTGAGCCAACAACTACTAAAAGGTCGCATTTTCGTGAATGCTCGAAGGAAAGCATGAGATCCATTTCCGGAAGGGATTCGCCAAAATCCACCACACTGCGAACGAGACTGCCTCCACATGAGCATACAGTCATGTTGGCAGCCTTATCCACCTTTGTGCCGCACCTCGTGCAGTGCAGTTTTGCTATATTTCCGTGAAGCTCGGCCAGCAAATCGGGGCGTATGCCGGATTTGAGATGCAGGTTATCCACGTTTTGGGAAACGAGGAATGCCAGTTTGCCCAGTTCTTGGAGATCAACAATAGCCATATGACCGCTATTGGGTCCCACGGAGTCCCAGGGACGGGTCATCGGCCTGGGTGGGAGACCCTTGTCTCTCCGAGTCCACATGCCATTGGGCCCTCTAAAATCGGGCAGCCCTGACTCAGTGCTGATACCGGCACCGGTAAAAACAACGAGGTGTCGTGCCTCATAGAGCCATTGAGCAAGAGTCTGAATTCTAATATCAAGATCCTCGTTCATGTCTATTTTGCGTCCCTTTTGGTACGTTGCATCCTGCTAGAATGTGTTTCCAACATTCTGGTGAAGTCCACAACAACCCCAAAAGAGGGTGACTTGGTTTGGACCCTAAAAGGCTCTTTAATTTCTCACAGAGCTCACGGAGCGCTCAGAGAAAAGCATTGGATCGCTTAAAAACCCCGCATAGCGGGGGACCCGATGACTTACATCGGGAGAATGGAGAGCCTTCACGGGTATAAATAAGCTCGCTTATTTCTCGCCGTGGCAGCCTCTCCAAATACTTTTAAGCGATCTATCACCATTAACTGATTCATTTTCTTAACTCTGAGTCCTCTGCGGGCTCGAGCACTCCTGCCTTCAGGAGTGCGGGCGAGAGATAAAAACCAAAGCCTACGTACCTGCATAGCATAGCTTGGACCAGCACGCTTTGTAGCGGGATGATTTATGGTATGAGCCAAAGCGGTAAGCATGGTTCATCTCCCGGCCATGCGCTGGATAGACATCCTCGCCCATATGCCCTTATTCTCCAATGATCTTCACCAGCACCCTCTTGCGTCTCCGGCCGTCGAACTCTCCGTAAAATATCTGTTCCCAGGGGCCGAAGTCCAGCTTACCGTCGGTCACTGCAACGACCACTTCACGGCCCATGATCTGCCGTTTCATGTGGGCATCTGCGTTATCCTCACCTACGTTGTGCCTGTATCCGGATACAGGCTCGTGGGGCGCAAGCTTTTCCAGCCACAGGTCGTAATCGTGGTGAAGGCCTGGTTCATCGTCATTTATGAAAACGCTTGCGGTAATGTGCATGGCGTTACAGAGAACCAGTCCGTCTCTAATCCCGCTTTCCCTTAGACACTCTTCTACCTGAGGAGTGATGTTAACCAGAGCCCTCCTCGTAGGTATCTGAAACCAGAGCTCTTTGCGGTAGGTTTTCATGCATGCCTCCTTCGACTGTCGCTACGGCGATATTTGGCCTCGGAGTCAGTTTTCTACTGAACTCCATAGCTATGATTGTGTATTTTTTCGTTGGACTTGATGCCCTCTATTTCCAGTTTCTTCAACGTTAACTGAGCATATCCTAATGAGGATAAATGGCTCAGAAGGAAAAGTCTAGGAGTTATTTTGTCTTGATTTGGAGGCCGGTTGTTGATACATGCCTATGGGCGATAAAATGATTTGAGAGGATCTGCAGAAAACGGTGCTATCATGGAAGGGTTTAAGATTCAGTATAAGAACTCCACCTTTTCGGGTGAGAAAATCGAGCTGGACGGCAAATCTTTCAGGCATTGCACCTTCAAGGACTGCATGGTTGTGCTCGAGAAGGGGGAAACGGAGATCGTTAATTGCCGAATTGAGAATTGTAAATTGTTGCTGAGAGGCAATGCCTATACGGTTGGAAAGACTATTGCACTTTTCACGGGCAAGAGCCCTCTCAAGGTGCTGGATTTCGATGAGCCGTTGTTTGAAAAGCCGGTATAGCGCAATCCTAAAGCCCGATCGTCTTTCTGCATCTCAGACAGTTGGCATTGTTGTTATTATGATCCAGTAACGATAGATAACCCATGTTGCGATAGGCCTTTTCCCGAGCACCCTCAAGGGTTGAGTCACCGGCGATTATGTGCAGTACTCTTCCCCCGTCAGAGACCAGGCCTTTTTCCGGATCTTCCCTGACCCCTGAGAAATAGATGGCTATTCCCCTTTCAAGCCTATCTAAGCCGGTGAGTTGGTGGCCTTTGCCGTAACGCCCGGGGTAGCCCTTGTTCCATCCCTTACTGGCCTTTGAACGGCCTTCCATAGCAACGACGTCCACGTAGTATTGATTATTCCAGACGGGGGTGATCTGATCTAGCCTGCCTTCCCAGACCGCCATACCGATTTCGAAAAGGTCGGTACTCAACTTTCGGGATAAAACCTCCCACTCGGGATCTCCGTGTCTTACGTTGATTTCAAAGACATCCAGGCTATTGTAAGGGTCGAGATTGAGGCCGAAGTACAAGACCCCTTTATAATCCCATCCCAAACCGAGATCGCCCCGATTGTAAATCGCATTTACCGTGGGGTTTACGATCTCTTTCACGATTCTATTAACCAGCCATGGTGTCACCAGTTTATGGGGTAAATAGCAGCCTGTTCCGCCGGTATTGAGGTTTCCGTCGAACTCCTTGACAGATTCCTCATCATCCGCATCGAAGGCCCTTTTATAGTCCTGGACCAACATCCTGAGAGGCAATACATGCTCGCCGTCCAAATAGACGAAAAACGAGATCTCTGTGCCATATTTTCTCTCTTCGATAACGACCTTATCTCCGGATTTTCCGAATATCTTCTGGACCATTATCTTGTCGATTGCCTCCTCGGCTTGCGCGACGTCATCACATCCTATGGCACCCTTTCCCGCTGCCAGGCCATTAGCCTTTACAAATACCTGGTAACCGATATTTCTGACGTATTTCTTGGCTTCTTCCGGATTATCAAAGACGCGGTATTCGGGCTTACCGACGCCAATGTCCCTCAGAATGTTATCGGTGAATTGCCGGTCACACTCCAGCCTGACGTATTCCTTTTTCGGTCCTATAGTTCTAATTCCTTTTTCATTGAGTACATCCACAAGGCCCTCTTCAAGTGGGTTTTCTGAACCGATGTCAACCAGGTCGACCTTGTTTTCGAAGCAGAACTTAGCAACCTCGTTAAAATCCCTGAGATCGTAACATTCTATCAAGCCTCTCTTCCCCTTTGCCGTATGAGGTACGCCGTCGTTTCCGGGGCAAAAGTAGACCTTTTCGACATGCTGGCTGTCTCCGTATTTATCAGCAAGGGAGTGGTCCCTTCCTCCCGTACCGTATACGAGAACGTTCATCTTCTCCCTCCCGTTAAGGCAGTAAGTGGCTGAGTGCTATGTGGACAATCCATCGGCCCGGGTGTCATGGTGCCCGAGTATAGGTTGATTGCCAGACCATGTCAACGCCAATTGCCCGATTGCTGAACCCATTTAAACTTGTCTTTCTTTTCGCTATTTTGTTATACTCCGTCACTTAACAGGCAGAAAGCGACCTGCGCGTTTCATGAGATCCCGTAAGATGAAAATCGGCGTTATTTCGGACACGCACCTCCAAGAGGTGACCTCACAGTTAGTAAGGATATACGAAGAGCATTTCTCAGACGTTGATATGATTCTTCATGCAGGCGATCTCGTTTCCATGGATATCGTTGATTTTCTGAGCCAAAAGCCCTTTCATGTAGTGCAGGGCAACATGGATGGCCGGGCGATAAGAGATCGGTTTGCTGAAAAGGAGGTGATCCAGGTAAACGGGTTTCGCCTCGGACTGATACACGGATGGGGATCGCCGTTCGGCATAGAAAATAGGATTAGGCCCGAATTTGGCAAAGTACACGCCATTGTCTATGGCCATTCTCACCGATCGGCAAATCACAGTCGCGGGGGCGTTCTGTTTTTCAATCCTGGAACGGCCTCTGGTTTTGGCGTATCCGGGTCACATTCGGTCGGAATTCTGCATATCGTAGAGGACATAAAGGGAACTATCATTGGCGTTTGAGGTTTTGCGATGAAGGTTGTTTGGGCGCCTTGGCGCATGGAATATGTTGGCTCAGATCAGGCAAGCGAAGGGTGCATATTTTGTCCCGGTGATGACCGGACTCAGGATGAAAAGAGATTAATACTTTACCGAGGCGAATGGAGCATCGTCCTTATGAACAGGTTTCCCTACAGTAACGGCCACCTGTTGATTGCCCCATTGCGGCATATTTCTTCTTTTGATTCCCTTTCACCGGATGAGAAGCTTGACCTCTTAAACATGGTGGAAAGGTCCATGAGTGTCTTAAAGAAGGTCATGAATCCGGCCGGATTCAACATAGGCATGAACTTGGGAAAGGTGGCAGGGGCCGGAGTGGAAGATCATATGCATTTTCATATCGTCCCGCGATGGAGCGGAGACACTAATTATATGACTGTTCTCGGGGAAGTCAGGATTATTCCGGAGCATATTCGGGCTACCTATGAGAAGCTGTTGCCGTTTTTCAAACAAAGCTAGGCGCTGCAAGTTTTCGGGCAGAATAGGAGGACCCTATGAGGCACGTAAAGGCTATCGTAAGTATTTTGGTTATGTTATTTGTTGTAATAATCGTCGTTGAGAATCTTGGGGAGTTATCCAAGACGCTGACGCTTCGGGTAGATCTGCTTTTTTGGGGTGTCAAGACCCCGCCAATGGCGTTCTACCTGGTGGTGATAATTGCATTTCTCATCGGTGTTTTTGTGGCAGGATTTTTGGGAATATTCGAACGGTTCCGGCTCAAGAAGGAGATAAAGCGACTTTCAAAGGAAAATAAGGAAAAAGATAAAGAGTTGAATTCGTACAGGAACTTACCCATTGTTGAGGAAAAGATAGAGGATGCTTCGGCAGTTGTATCGACAAACGGTGAAAGTGCCTTATCAAATAACGATAGGACCGTATGATTCAAGGGATAGGAGGCAGGTAACTCTTTGTTATTTGAAATACCAGGATTGAGCTTCGCCTTTTGGATACTCCTTGCCTTTGTAGCAGGTCTCGTTGCAAATCGGCTTATTAGGTCAAGAAGCGCTGAAAAGATCAGAAGGAGACTGGATAGGGGGGATAAGGCCTTTTTCAAGGGTGTGCAACATATCCTATCGAATGAGCCGGATCAGGCTATCGAGCAGTTCACAAAATCAGTTCAGATTAATTCAGAAACCATAGAGACCTACGTTGCTTTAGCCAATCTGTATAGCTCTAAAGGGGATATTGAGAGGGCAATCAGGATACGGCAGGGGATCATTCTCCGGCCCAATCTGGACAGTGCCATAAGGTTGAGAGCCATCTTCGATCTCGGGTCGGATTATAAACGGGGAGGTTTTGTAGATCGTGCTCTCTCTGCTTTTCAAAAGGTTATCGAGAGCGAGCCCAACAATCTGGAAGCCCATGAGCAGGTCGAGCGAATCTATGAAGATCTGCATGATTGGGATAGGGCCTTTGAGACCAGGCAGGCTGTCTCAAAGCTGGTAAAGGGGGATCATCGCCATATCTTGGCCCACCACAAGACCGAGGTTGGAAAGGTCCGTGAGAAGGATGGCGATGAAGTGGGTGCAGAGAAGGCTTACAAAGAGGCTATCTCCATCTTTGACCGGTGCGTCGATGCCTACCTTCACCTTGGCGATCTCTATCTCTCTCAGCAGGAGCATAAGGCCGCTCTTGCCAAATGGAAAAAGGTGGTTGATGTGGCCCCGGAGTTCACCTTTCTCGCTTATCAGAGACTTGAGAGGGCTTATCCAAAGATGGAGAACCCCAGGCTTGTAGGAGATTTTTTGAAGGAAGTTGCCCGGCAGAATATGGATGTGTCTACCCAGTTAGCCCTGGCCCGGTACCTTTACAACGAGGGAGAGATAGACGCTGCTGTTGAGCAAGTGAGGCAGGCAATTGAATCCGCACCCTCTTTTTTGGATGCCAGGAAATTCGTGGGTGAAGTGCTGCTGAAGGAAGGGAGAAATGAAGAGGCCCTCGCGGCCTATAAGGAGCTCCTGTTGAGTTTGGACTTTCCGTTCTTGCAGTTTCGATGTAACAACTGCGGATACCGTCCGGAAAAGCTTGCTTGGAAGTGTCCGCAGTGTATGAAATGGGATTCAATTAACATAATAGAACCCCCTTCTCTTGGCTTGTCAAACAGGCATCCGCCTTCGTGATTTTCACCGAATCCCCTTTATTGCGGGTACTATGCTACATGATACGTGGCGGCAAAGGTATTAGATGACCGACAAAGTAACCGTTAACCACATGGTTAAGGCTTCCGTTCTTTCCTTTGTAGTTTTCCTTCTCTTTGTTTCCTTTCAGCAAGAGGTTTATGCCTCATCTAATTCGGCCGGTGGTCTCTTGCAGAAGGCGAGGGCTTGCAAACAGCAGCTCTATCGGTCTGCGGCAAAGAAGAAGTACCGACATAACTGGGAGAGATGCATTATAAGCTACGAAAAGGTCTACAAAGGATTCCCAACCACGGATGAGGCGGTGCATGCTATGCTGGGGGCTGGTGAGCTGTGGACTTACCTCTATAGGTATTCATCGAAGAACTCTGACATCGACAAGGCAATATCGCTCTATCGAGAACTGGTGCAGCACCATCGAGATCATCATCTGGCTGATGATGCCCAGTATCGGCTCGGGGAGATCTTTTACAAGGACAAAAAGGACCCCATGCAGGCCTATGTCGAATTCCTGAAGGTGGAGGTGAAGTTCCCAAAGGGGGATGCGCGGGCTAAGGCCTCCAAAATGATGAACGAACTTGAACGTGTTTTAGGCAAAAGGCTCGTAGACGAAGAACAAGGCAAAGAGGAAACGGCAAAGGAACAGCAGCTGGTGCTGGTAAAAGATATCAGGCACTGGTCGACCCCTTCGTACACGAGGGTTGTTGTAGATTTGGGAAGCCAGGTTACTTACAAAGAGCACCTCCTCAAGAGGGATCCGAGCCTCAAAAAGCCCAGAAGGCTTTTCGTGGATTTGCTCAATGCCCGCATTAGCAAGGACATAGGGAGCTCCATACCCATAAAGGACGGGCTGCTGCGAACGGCCCGCGCTGCCCAGTACGACAAAAGGACCGTGAGGGTTGTGCTGGATATAGACAATATGGAAGGCTACAAGATTTTTCATCTCTATGACCCCTTCAGGATTGTTGTTGATGTGCAGGGTGAAGATCGGCTGTCGAAACCGGAAGAGCAGATAATTGCACAGGAGGCACCTGAACAACCAGAAAAATCGAAAAAAGGTCAAAAGAGAATCTCCTTGGCCAAGCAATTGGGGCTGGGAGTAAAGAGGATCATAATCGATCCGGGCCACGGCGGCAAAGATCCGGGGGCAGTGGGAAAGAACGGCATAAGAGAGAAAGATGTGATGTTGAGCCTTGCGAAAATAGTGGCGGAGAAGGTCAGTAGCGAGCTGAAGTGCGAGGCGATTCTAACGAGAAGCGATGATACTTTCTTGCCCCTGGAGGATCGAACTGCAATTGCCAATATGAAGAAGGGCGATCTGTTTATCTCACTTCACATGAACGCCCACAGGGACGAACGTGTTAGCGGCATAGAGACCTATATCCTCAATATTGCCTTAGACGAAGATGCCATGAATCTGGCTGCACGGGAAAATGCCACTTCAACCAAGAACATAGGCGATCTCCAGATGATCCTCAATGACCTTATGCTCAACACGAAAATCAATGAATCCGGCCGGCTCGCAGAATTTGTGCATAAGGGTCTCCTGAAGGAGTTGCGCAAGGGCTACAATCGGGTTCACTGCAGGGGTGTAAGACAGGCTCCGTTTTATGTCCTGATCGGTGCTGAAATGCCCGCGATCTTGGTGGAGGTCGGATATATTACCAATAACACTGAAAATGGCCGGCTCTGCTCTACTGCCTATCTGAACAGAACTGCTGACGGCATAGTGAAGGGCATCGGTTCGTATATTAAGGACATGGAATTAACCTACAAGGGAGGATAGTCATCTTAGAGAAGGAATGATTTTCCAGATGACTTTTTGATACGTGCATCTGGGGAAGGAGATGATAGTCGTTTCTGTGTGTGTGGGTAGATTAGAGAAGAGTGGTCTTGATACCTGCAACCTTCGAAGATCTTCTGCAGATGTTGTGATATAGAGCTGATCCTAGAATGAGGTAAACATGTTAGAGAACGAGCCCAGTTTTGACAACAAAAAATATATCAGTGAGCAGACGGCTGCAATCCTGGAACGGGTTGAGAGGTTTGATAACAAACTGTATCTCGAATTTGGCGGCAAGCTTCTGTATGATTACCATGCCGCACGGGTTCTGCCCGGCTATGATCCGAATGTAAAAATGAGGCTGTTGCAGCAACTGAAAGACAGAGCGGATATACTGCTCTGCATATATGCCGGCGATATCGAGAGAAAGAAAATTAGGGCAGATTTTGGCATTACGTACGACTCCGATGCCCTCAAGCTCATTGACGATTTAAGGGAATGGGGGATCGACGTGCTCGGTGTGGTCATAACGCGATTCGATAACCAACCGGCTGCCATGTTGTTCAAAAACAAGCTTGAACGGCGGAACATACTAGTATACACCCATTCTTACACAAAGGGGTATCCTACCGATGTAGATCTGATAGCCAGCGATGACGGCTATGGGGCAAACCGGTATATTGAAACCGAAAAGCCCCTCGTCATTGTCACCGGCCCCGGCCCGGGGAGCGGGAAACTGGCAACCTGTCTCTCTCAACTCTATCACGACTACCGCAGAGGGATGAGGTGCGGATATGCCAAGTTTGAGACCTTTCCGATCTGGAATTTACCCCTGAAGCATCCGGTCAACGTTGCATACGAGGCAGCTACAGCCGATATCGGAGATTTCAACCTTATAGATCCTTTTCATCTGGACGCATACGGACAGTCAACAGTAAACTATAATCGAGATGTGGCAATATTTCCCGTGCTCAAGAGAATACTGGAAAAGATAACAGGGGGCGAGCCGTCTTACCGGTCTCCCACGGACATGGGTGTTAATCAAGCGGGATTTGCCATCATCGAGGATGATAGAACCTGTGAGGCTGCCAAACAGGAGCTTATCAGACGGTATTTTCGGTACCAATGCGAATATTTGATGGGATTTGCGGAAAAGGAGACCGTTCAGAGGGTAGAGCTTTTCATAAAGGATTTTAACCTTGAACTGAAATCAAGAACGGTGGTTGAACCCGCGCGTCAGGCAGCCAGAGAGGCTCAGGAGAAAGACAAGGGCCATAAAGGCATCTATTGCGGTGCTGCAATAGCCCTACGGGACGGTACGATCGTAACCGGGAATAACTCTCCGCTCCTTCATGCCGCATCAAGTCTTGTATTGCATGCCATAAAGCACCTGGCTGAGATTCCCCCTAAGATCAAGTTGCTACCGGCAAACATAACGGATTCGGTTAAGAGACTTAAAACAGAGATACTCAATGAGAAGAGTGTCAGTTTGGATCTGGAAGAGACGTTGATCGCCCTCAGCATCAGTACAGCGACTAACTCTGCCGCTCAGCTCGCCATCGAGAAGCTGAAAGAAATGAGGGGCTGCGAGGTGCATATGACCCATATACCTACCCCGGGCGACGAAGCAGGTCTGAGGCGTTTGGGCGTGAATCTGACTAGTGATCCAAATTTTTCATCGAGAAATCTGTTTATCTCGTAATACATGGAGTTCTGCCCACGCGCTCCTTTCGATTTGCTGATGCCCAGTGGCTATTCGTAACGGAACCCAGGGGACCGAGCATGGAGATATCTTTTTTTGCTCTGCCCTCTTAACAAGGCCCCGTACAGGGCCGTTTCAAACCGGCGCACCGCCCCATAAGCCTTAGCACTAAGGTACCAGCCTGTGTGCG
>DATKZQ010000153.1:0-26996 GCA_035527895.1 Desulfatiglandales bacterium | reverse complement strand
CATCATCACCGGCTATGCCACGGTCCGCTCGGCAGTACAGGCCATGAAACTGGGGGCAGCTGACTACCTGGAGAAGCCCTTTACCCCGGATCAGCTGCTCAAGGCAGTTGCCTCGGCACTGGATATGGCCGCCACCCAGGCCCCCGAGGAACAGGAGCTCATCCACAAAGACGAGGTGATCAAGGTCCTGGAGAGCGCCGCATCCGATCCCCACTTCTTCACCAGCCTCCTGGAGGATGCCGCCGATGCCCTCGACGGATACGACCTAACGGGGCCGGAAAAGCTTGCCTTGTTGACAGGTGACATTGAGTGGATCGAAGAGCAGATCGGCCCCCTCACCCGATCCCAGAGGCGCTGGCTCGAGGTGAGGAGGAGTGCGGAGATCTGGTAAAGGGGCACGCTCCGCGATTGGACACTGCCAACCGGTTAAGAGGCGATCAGTCGGACCGCTCAGGGAGCCCACCGATGCCATGAGGTCTCAGGTCGGGGATGAAGGGTTGAGATACCGTTCTCATTAAGGGAT
This sequence comes from Desulfatiglandales bacterium, assembly GCA_035527895.1. Lineage (GTDB taxonomy): Bacteria > Desulfobacterota > DSM-4660 > Desulfatiglandales > B25-G16 > JADFWK01. The sequence continues at coordinate 26,473 of DATKZQ010000153.1, read as the reverse complement.
TATGGTAACACTTTACCTCTTTGAAACTAATCCTAACCCGAGCATGGAGATATCCTTTTTTGTCTCTGTCCCTGGCCCAGACCTGGCTCATACGGCATGAGTGAGGAGAGTTGAGATGTGAAATACTCTCGTATCCATACAACACTCCGGGAGCTGAGCGCCAGGGCAGGCCTCCCATCGTTCAGAGCAGTGGGCGTTTCAAAACGGCGCACACAGGCTGCTACCTTAGTGCTAAGGCTTATGGGGAGGTGCGTCGGTTTGAAACGGCCCTGTACGGGGCCTTGTTTAGAGGGCAGAGCAAAAAAAGATATCTCCATGCTCGGTCCCCTGGGTTCCGTTACGAATAGCTACCGGGCATCAGCAAATGGACAGGAGCGCCACCTTTTCAGAGAGCTAAAGTGTTACGGATTATGGAGTCTTACCACTTCGATAATCTCAGTATAATCCTTGATAAACCAGGATCTTCGGAGTTCGGAAAGGCTAGTTATCCCATCCGTTATGGTCGTTTTTCTGAGATCAAAACCCCTGACTATACGTTCCAATTCAACCTCAATGGAGAGATAAAGTACATACAAGGCCGGGGTGAAGGTTGGCCCCATCCGGCGGAATGGCTCAAGCGTACAGTGGCCAATGACTGGGTGTATTACTCGGCCGGTGAGTACGGTAAGGTCTACGATTACTTCGGTGAATATTATCTCCCATGCCTCTCATACTTAAGCAACTCGATTATGGGTGGAAACCCTTTTAACGATAGTGCGGTAAGATCTGCCCTAGAAGCCTGGGAAGAAGCGCGTATCGAGCTGAAAGGCTTACTTGCTAGCTCCCTTCCACGGGGTCTCGAAGATTTCTTATTTCTTGCCACAGAAAACGATGTGAAGAGATTACAGTTAAGATCTCAAGTTCTCCACGAGCTGATCGGAGGACCCGTTACCGTTCTCCCGCCTGATACTCGACACGTGGACTATGAGATCATCCCGGTTATTATTGCAGACGGCTGCTTGTATGATTGCGGATTTTGCCGGGTAAAGACCGGGGAGGATTTTGCTCCTCGAGACAAGAACAGCGTTATAGAGCAGATTAAGAGATTGAAGGCGTTCTATTCTCACGATCTCCGAAACTATAACGCGGTTTTCTTAGGCCAACATGATGCCCTCGGCGCCGGGCAAGACCTCCTTGAGTTTGCGGCAAACTACGCCTATGAGATCCTTGAATTTGGTCGGTCCCACATGAAGGGTGCTTACCTTTTCCTCTTTGGCAGCGTCGATTCATTGGTGACCTCGAAAGACGGCCTTTTTGATGCGTTACATGGACTTCCGTTCCGTACCTATATAAACGTAGGCCTTGAATCCGCTGACCAGGAAACCCTGACTGCATTGGGAAAACCGACAGCCAGTAAAATGATCGGCGAGGCCTTTGCGAGGATGCTGGAGATTAACATGAGGTACGAGAAGATCGAGGTGACCGCGAACTTCATTCTGGGAAGTACCCTGCCCCAGGGCCACCTTCCGGGTAGTCTGGATGTGATCAGGAACGGGTTAGGCCGCTTTTACGGTAAGGGAGCCATCTATTTCTCGCCGCTCATGAATGGAGGATCGATGAGCGGGGAAGCGAGAAGGACCATGGTGAGAAGATTCGGAGAGATAAAATCCCTCAGCCTCCTCCCAACCTATCTATATCTCATTCAAAGGCTGTGACCATCCCCCCTATGGATTGATCTGGGCATATGACGAGACATGAAGGAATATGCGGCGGAAGCAAGGTTCAGGCTGAAAACCTATGAGATACAAATGCCCGCGCCAAACCTTCCCGTTTCACCGTGTTGCTGTCGGTATGAGAAGAAGATATCGGCGTTATGGCAGGTACATTGGTTTGCCGTCTCTATGTTTTCTCTCCGTATGCCTGCCTGAACAAGCTGGTCTCTATTTGCCTTCCACAGGTCCAGGTGGCCTTTTCCATCTCTGGATTCATGGCGTATGTATTCCTGGTGGGATGAGAACGCGGCCTTCACCTGGGTGATAACCTCCGGACCGACCTCGTAACAACAGGGACCGATGGAGGGACCCATCCCGACGATGATATTATGGGGAGAGGAACCAAAGCCCTTTTCCATGGACTTCACCGTATGCAAGGCAACGAGTTGGAGTGTGCCTTTCCACCCTGCATGGGCGACTCCGATGACATTCCGGACGGGATCAAAGAAGAGCAGGGGAACGCAGTCTGCTACAAGGATCACAAGGCACGTATTTCGTTCTGCGGTCACCATTGCATCCGTGGCCTCGATAGCCTCGTTTTGGTTAAAGGCCCCTTTACTTCTCATGCCTTCCGTTATGGTTGTGACATTTCCAGAGTGAATCTGTTGAGCAAAGGTGAACTGGCTCGTGGGTATAGCAACAGCATGGGCGAGCCTCTCTCGATTGCTAAAGACCAGGTCTGGATCATCTCCCACGTGAAGTCCAAGGTTGAGGGAATCAAAGGGTATGTTGCTGCAACCGCCTAGTCGAGTCGATATGAAGTGGGTGATGTTTTTGTGCTTTGACAGATTCTCGAAAGACAAAACCATGAGAAGGCCCTTCTCTTCCTTAATCATTTGGCTTCCTTTGCCTTGCTTAGCCCCGAGTGCGAGCATATCTCTGAGTTCTTAATGGGGGATCTGGCTTAAAGTTGAGAAGATGGCGTTATGGACTGCAAGCATAAAGTCTCAAGGACATACCTCTCTCGTCTTTTGCTCTGATAAGTCTCTTGGATGTCGCGCAGACGAACATCTAGGATCGCACAGCGAGCGTAGGGCGGTGCTTTTCCCAGCACCTGAACGTGCTGGAGGATAGTAGGAGAAAGGTGATTGTATGTAAAGGAAAAATTGAGCAGGGTTTGGGCCACGATGATTCATGGCGAAGCGAAAAAATGGCTTTCGCCTGGAGCAATTTGATCAAAACGTGACACTCCACGAGGATAAATAAAGGAGACGGCAATGCAACGAGGGCAAAGGGTGTGTACGGTGATCCTGAATGAATAATGAAAAGGCCAGAGATAAGCCTGTCGATGACTACTGATACCAAGTTGCATTCAAAAGGCTACTATTTATAGACGTCATTGCGAACGAATGTGACGCAATCCCTGGCCCAGACCTTGTTTTTGAAACTATGTATATGATACTAAGCTTTGGAAATTATTCACAGTCTATGCTCGCAGCTCAGTGCCTCGCGCCAGGGCGGGCTCCATAGGATAGATTGCCACGTCGCGGAGTTTATCCTGAGCAAAGTCGAAGGGCTCCTCGCAATGACATGATTGCAACTTGGTATGAAGAGCTGGCTCACTGAAAGATATTCGGCGACAGCCGGACCCTGAGCGCGCAACATGCGGTCCGGAGGTGGTAATGGGCTGAAGCATGTGGCACCGAAACGGACGTGTGAAGGAGGAGGGTATGAGCAGATCGATGAACAGGGAATAGACTCAGCGAACGGGGAGGCGTACGGAAAAGGTAGACCCCACACCTTCTGTGCTTTCGGCCTTAATGGTGCCGTTGTGAGCCTCTACGATGCTTTTTACAATAGGAAGACCAAGGCCTGTTCCCACGATGTTCCTGGTTTTATCGTTTTTTACCCGGTAAAACCGCTCAAAGATCCGGGGTAACTCGTCAGGTACGATACCATAACCGGTATCGCTTATGCTTATATGCACAAAATCTCCGCTAACCTCTCCTGCTAGCGTTATATTGCCCCCTTCCGGAGTGTAGTTAATGGCATTGGTGATGAGGTTACTAAAGACTTCTTCCATGCTTTTGGCGTCTGCATTAATAAGGGGTAAAGTGGCCTTTTTGAGGCTGAGCGAGATATTTTTCTCCTTTGCCCTGGCTTGCATGAACCCCACCAGACTATCCAGGATATCCATCAATTGCACCTGTTGTTTATCCTGAACTATGAGGCCTGCCTCTATCCGGGAAAGATCAAGAAGTTCGTTGGTCAATTCGACAAGACCTTCAACCTTTCGAGATATTTTGCCGAGTATATCGGCCTGCTTAGCGCCTATCTCACCAGCCAACCCGTCTGTGAGGATCTTGATCTGACTCAAGACAGTAGAGAGGGGGCCTCTTATCTCGTGGGAAACCATGCTAACGAAGGCAGACTTCATCTCATCCAGTTTTTTTAAATGGGTTATATCATCAATAATGGTCACCGAGCCCAGTATCTCTCCCGACCTGTTCTGGAAGGGAACTGACTGTGCCCTGAGATACCGTTCATCAGATAGCCCTTCACCGCTATCGCGTGGCAGAATCTCAGCGCTCAGAACCTTTAACTCACCTACCTTCAATCCAAGGATCGAATCTATCATCCCGGTCAGTGTTTCATCTGTGGTTAACGCACTCAGCGGTTGATCATCGAGCGGCCCACCATCATACCCTAGCATTCTGAGTAAGGCGGGGTTATAGAGTATGATGTTCTTGGTCTTGTCGGTCACCAGCACGCCGCCTTCCAAATAATTTACTATGGTCTTAAGGCGCGTTTTTTCTGTGGCAATATCCTGTAAGGTTCTTGTCATTTTGACAGCCTTACTGACCACAACTCTCACCTGGTCCGGTGTGAAAGGTTTGGGTATGAAGTCAAAGGCCCCTTTCTTCATCGCCTCGATGGAGTGTTCCAGGGTTGCAAAGCCGGTAATGACAATGCCAACGGTATCAGGGTGTTGTTCGCGAACTTTTGCCAAAACTTCCATACCGCCAATACCCGGCATCATCAAATCAGTAAGGATAATGTCGTAATGTTTCTCCGCGATCATCGTGAGCCCCGTTTCTCCACTCTCAGCCACATCAACCAGGCAGTTCTCTTTGGTGAGTATCTTGAAACACCCTTCCCGAATCCGTTTTTCATCATCTATGACCAGTATCTTTGGCTGATAGGTCCGATCCTCTATGAGGGCCATAACTACATTCTCCTCTTACACAAGGCTATCTTCAGGTACCTTAAAAAGGGGCAGCTCTATGAGAAAGGTCGTGCCTTTAGGACATGTAAACTTGACCTTAATCTTTCCCCCATGTTTTTCAATGATGCTTTTCACCGTGCCCAAACCCAATCCTGTCCCCTTGCCCTCTTCTTTAGTGGTAAAGAAGTGGTCGAAGATTTTTGGAAGGACTTCTTTGGGGATGCCGCATCCGGTATCGCTGAATTCGATATAGATTTTTCCCTCTGGTTTATCTCTGCTACTGCGTATGGTTATATTTCCCTTGCCGGTAATAGCATGGGCAGCGTTTATTATGATATTGGTGAAGACCTGTACGAGCTGGTTTTTGTCACCCTCACACATTAACATGGAGGAGGAAAATTCCTTATTGATCGTAATATTTTGCAGAAGGGCATGGTGTCCAAGAAAGGCAAGGGTTTGCTCTATGACATCATTTACATTGAAGAGTTCCCGTTTCATCTCTGTCTGCCTGGAGTAGGCAAGGAGATTTTTAACGATGTCCTTGCACCTATTCGTGTCATCTATGATATTCTGTATATCTTCTCGTATCAGGCTATGCTCGTCGAGGTCTTCTAGAATCAAACTGGCGTCTATTAATATTCCGCTCAGCGGGTTATTTATTTCATGGGCTACACCAGCAGCCAGTTGACCGAGTGAGGCCATCTTATTTGACTGCTCCAATTTGATCCTTTCGGCTTCCCTTAATTTCTTTTCAATCTCTATCTTGGGTCTCAGGTCATTATAGACACCCATGGTGGCGACCTCCTTGCCATCCTGGTAGATGATGGCGGCGGTCATCTCGACCGGTATCTCTTGTCCTGAGGAGTTAATTATTGTCATCTCTGTAGTATAGAGTTTGCCTACCCCACCGTAATCAGGGCTTCTCAGTTTCTTCATTACGCTCCGTGCCCCACCTGGTGTATACAGATATTCAGCGATGCTCGTGCCAACAGCTACCTTGTCGGTATAGCCAAATAGTTTGCGGGCACTCTGATTCATGAGCAATATAACACCTTTCATATCAGCAACCAAAATAGCAGCTGTAGAGCTGCCAATGATATTTTCCAAAAATTCGTTGGCCTTTTGTATTTCTATTTCTAAGAGCTTGGTTTTCGTGACATCCCTTAAGCTGAGCATGAGGTAACCCACCTCTCCCTTTCCATCTAGAATGGGTGAACATACCCTTTCCTCATATACCTGTTCTCCATCGGGCCCCGTAGTTTTCTTAACAGTAGACGTTCCTTTCTTATCGATCAGGGTAAGGCGAAGAGGGCAGGACAACTGCGAGCACGGCTTTTCAGATTGATAAAGGATTTGGTAGCATTTTTTTCCAGCCACTTCTTTTTCACGGAAACCGGTCTTGTCGAGGAATCTCTCACTGGCTGCAACAACCGTCATATCGGGGGTTATGATCAGGGTTGGAAAGGAGAGAGAATCAAACAGCCTCTTGCGCCAGTTGAAGTTTTTCATAGTAGGGGACATCAAAAGATCTATTTTGCTACCTCGAACGTATGGCTGAGGACGTTTTCAGCCCTGGCTATATCATCCTGGGCCAGAACCACGAATACGGAGGAGGCAGAACAGCCGGATGCAACAATCTCTATATCCGCCTGAGAAAGGGCAGAGAAAGATGCCTCCGCGATACCGTACCTATCACCGAAGTGAGGACCATGAAAGTAAATAATCCCAACAGGATAGGTGTACTCACAGGGAGTTGATCCGGGGGCCTGTGCTAGAGAAACCCAGAAATCCCCATATTCCTTTTCCGATAGGCAAAGCGTAACGGAGATCATCTCACCAAACTCTTGAGCTATTATGAATTCCGCCTTCACCATTTGGAGGGCATCTCGAGAGAGGGTTCTTCCTAATGAGATGATTTCCTTCAGCGGATAAGAGAATTCAATAAGAACGAGATCAGTTACCTTTTGAAAGCCATACGTCTTAATGGGTTGTTCCCAGTAAACAGCTATTGTCTCCATCACCTCTTGTTCCTTTTGATGACCTCGCTCTGGTAGTATTGGAGCTCTGGTTTGATGGGTGCACGGTTTCTCGGCAACTGTAAGGAATCTTGAACTACTTCAACAGCCTTGTCCATGATCCGGTAATCCGTAATAAAGGAAACAGCGGACAAAGAGGTGGCTATCCCGTAAATGGGTATCGATTCCGCTCCCCATGAAGCCATAACCACTCCCAAAATTATTATTGCCGAGTGGCGCGGGAACACGGTGATCATGCCCACATGTTCCCTTGATTCGATTTCCCAAACCGTGGGAAGTCGAAGCCCTTTGTTAAGGATTTTCGAGGCACGAGGGAATAGGTCCTGATTCAGGCAGAAGCTGAGTTGGCAGCACTTATCCTTATTACCTTTGTAGGTAAGGAACGCTATATTGCTTTTTTGAGAGGCCAAGATTCTGCTGACATTCGCGAGTATCCCGTCTGACGATTCCGGTCCTCTCAAATCAAACTTGCAAAGCTCCAGACTCTGTCTGAGTCCCCCTACTTTCAATTTTTCCATCGTATCGGTACCATACAGAGAAAGCGGCCACATGGCCTACAGATTCTCTGCGGCCAAGAGGGGCGAGAAGGGAAGGGCTGCCTAAGGGTTAGCCGGTAAAGTCATCGACCATGGTCATGAGTTTATCCAGATCGATAGGTTTGGCAACATAATCGTCGGCTAAGGTGCTCATCCCATCGCGATGAGTGTATCTGGTGCTGGTAACTGCCGAGCCAACTGCAGTTAAAAGGACAATGGCGATATCTTGGTACTGCGGATTATTCTTGAGCTCGTCACAGAGTTCATAGCCATTTTTGCGAGGCATCATCACGTCCAGAATAATGAGATCCGGCCGTTCCTCTTGGATCTTGTCCCACGCTTCTATTCCGTCATATGCCTTTTCTACCCTGTAGTCTTTGCTCTCTAATTTCATAGAGATCGCTTCAACCAAATCAGGATCATCATCGACTACCAAAATGAGCTTATCATCGGCCATATGCCCCCCCACTATACTGTTTCAAACGCTTAAAGTAAGATATGCCAATTGCTAACCATCTTATATATTTATTCTTATGCAGTCAACGGTAAATGATGAGGGAACCGTCGAGTCAAAAAAATCGATAGACAAAGGCACGAATTACTTGTTGGTACTAATAGGCTGAAGCGGATTTCATCCCTTTGCGTCCTCTTCTCTTCTTGTGAGAACAGCTCGTTGATGTTATCCTGAAACAGTATATGCATACAGGGTTATCGAGTCCCTCTCCCTTTGCAATAGATGGAGGAGCGCTCATGAGTGCCGGAGGAAGGAAAAAACAGATTGAAGAGGGTTTTTGAACCACCTCGGAACTTTCCAACAGTATTTACTGTTATTCCTTTTCAGTGTAAAAAGAAAAAAGATTAATGAACCACCCTGCAGCAAGCTGCAGGGTATCCAATGTCAAAGTCCCCTCCCTTAATGGGAGGGGATAAAGGGGAGGGTGACCAAACATTTTATCACCCCCACCTACCCTCCCCCTTCAAGGGGGAGGCACTATGTCGTAACCCTGCAGCTTGTGCAGGGAATTATCAAGTTCAATCTTCGATCGCTGCGGCGCGAAGATAAGAGCCCTTTTGAGGATAGTATTTTGAGCTTTCTTGACCGGAGTTTTCTGCTCAATATTGGTCCTATCAAAAGGGAAGGCCAAACAAGGACCTAAGGAGAAAGTCATGGTTAATGGTGAGAGAGAAGCGATCACCTCTATCTTTGAAGCTATCGCTGATGGCGTGTACCTTGTGAACAGCGGTTTCAAGGTAGAGTATATGAATGACGTGATGATTCAGAAGTTTGGAAAGGGCATTGGCGAAAAATGCCACCAAGTCATATACGGGAGCAGTATAGTCTGCCCGTGGTGCAGGGCACAGGAAGTGCTCGGTGGGAAAACGATTCGTTGGGAGCACTCCATAAAAGAGGCAGGCCAGGCATACGATGTTATTGAATTCCCTTTGAAGAACTCTGACGGCACTGTATCCAAGGTGAGCATCTACCGGGACATCACCCAGAGAAAGAAGCGTGAAGAAGAGCTCAGGGCGTCGGAAGAGGATTATAAGAGAATATTCGAAAACGTTCGTTCTGGGATCTACGTGAGCACCAAAGAAGGAAAATTTCTCAATGCAAACAAGGCCCTTCTGGATATGTTGGGTTACGAAAGCAAAGAGGAATTCCTTAAGATCGATATCGCTAACGATCTCTATCTCAGGCCAGAAGATCGTCGAAAGTGGCAGGAAATGATTGAGCGGGATGGTTATGTCAAAGATTATGAAGTTGATTTCAAACGCAAAGATGGAGAGGCTATCTCTGTCTTACATACTGCTCATGTGCGTTATGATCGTGATGGGAAGGTGGTCGGGTATGAAGGTATGAACGTGGATCAATCCCAAAGAAAGAGGATGGAGAAAGAGCTCAAAGAAGCCCATGATTTCTTGAACAAAGTCATTCAGAGCTCACCTGATGCCATCATAGCAACCAACTTGAAAGGCGACATCATCGTCTGGAATCGGGCTGCTGAAGAGACCTTGGGATATAAGGCTGAAGAAGTCGTTGGCAAGATGAACATCAGTAGGATTTATCCGGAGGGAACGGCCAAAGAGGTCATGAAAATGATGAGGAGCCCTGAATACGGTGGTGTTGGCAAATGTAGGTCCTACCCAATGGTTCATGTAAGGCGAGATGGTGAAATCGTTGAGGGTAACCTCTCTGCGGGAATCATTTACGATGCTCAGGGAAAAGAGATTGCGTCAGTGGGCATATTTGTGGACCTGAAAGAGAGACTGGAAATGGAACGAAAGCTCATAGAGACCCAGGAGAAGCTGTTACACTCAGAAAAGCTGGCTGCCATGGGGAGGCTGACCTCGCAGATTGCCCATGAATTAAACAATCCCCTGTATGGAATCATGAATACCCTGGAGCTTCTTAAAACAGAAGTTTCCCCCCAGAGCAAGAGGAGAAAGGTCCTTGACATGGCCCTCTCTGAAACAGAGCGCTTGACCGAATTGCTCCGGAAAATGCTGAGCTTTTCCAAGCCCGATGAAGAAGAAAGGCAGCCCTCGGATCTAAATACAATACTGGATGAGATCTTGCTCCTGGTGGGTAAGCAGTTACGGGAAAACAGCATACGCATCTCTTCCTCTTTTGCCGATGATCTGGGAGAGGTTTATGCCTCCAGAAATCAGCTTCGCCAGGTCTTTCTTAACATGATTAGCAATGCTAGGGATGCGATGCCAGATGGGGGAACTTTGACCGTAAAGACTCAGGCCAAAGGGGATAACGCCTATATTGAAATTACTGATACCGGTATCGGGATCAGAGAGGAAAACATCGATAAGATATTCGATGCCTTTTTTACCACCAAGGACAGCGTTAAAGACGTGGGTCTCGGCTTATCGGTATGTTATGGATTCATAACGGAGCATGGAGGTGACATACGGGTATCAAGTAAATGGGGCTCGGGAACGACCTTTACGATCAGCCTTCCAATTCACAAAGAAGAGGTTCCGAATAACAAAAGCCATAACTGATACCATTGAGGTCCGGTGATGACGCCGCCCATCCATAGAGGGTTTAGCTTTCCTCGAATCCTACCATGATTTCAATCCATTAATAGATCTTTTCCTTCCCTACACAGAACTTCAGGCCCCTGGGATTGCAGTAAATCCCCTCTATCCGGTAGTCTAGATATGGGGGACTGCCATATTCCGACACCGGGCTCTTCACTAGTATCACTGAATCGGTAATTTTCGATTCATGGGTATGCTCATCGATCCCTGAATTGCATCGTGTATAGTGATATATTTATTATAGAAAATACAGTCTTTACAATATTATTTTTTCCGTTGACATTTGGAAAAAAGTATAATAATTATAAAAACTAAATACATCAAACGAGTGGAGGGCTTCCCATGGAGGATATCTTGACGGTTTTCCAGGCGAGCAAATACTGCAATGTTTCTTCTAAGACAATTATCAATTGGATAGAGGCTGGTCATATTCCCGCATACAAGACCGTGGGGGGGCATCGCCGTATCAGAAGGTCCGATATGGAAGATTTCATGAAGAGACAGGGTATGCCCATTCCACACGATGAAATGCTGAGTGAGAGGAAAAGGATTCTTATTGTGGATGATGATCCAATCATTGTGGAAACCCTTGTTCAGGCATTGGAAGAAGAGGACTACAATTATGAGATTATTTCCGCCTCCGATGGTTTTGAGGCTGGACTGCAAGTCAACCACTTCAGACCTCATCTCTTGATACTGGACATCATGATGCCGGATATCAAGGGCTTTGAGGTCTGTAAGAGGATTAAAACAAATGAAGAGACAAAAAATACAAAAATCATAGTTCTATCGGCTTACCTGGATGATGAGAAATTCAAAAGAATGAGAGAATATGGGGCAGATCTTTGTTTCTCAAAGCCCCTGCCACTGCCCCGGTTGAAGGAGGAGGTGGCCAGGACATTAGGTCTGCTCTGATTATTGAAGATTGACGATGGTCGATTGAAGATTGACTATTTTAAGAAGCAGCCCTTGATCCCTAAATCGTCAATATTCAATTGATTGAGGAGGTGTCAATGACCCTGAAAGAATCCTTGGAGGAAAAGAAATTCGTGGTCACCTCTGAAGTACAACCTCCCATAGGCGAGGAGCCACAAGAGATCATAAGGAAATTGGAGTTGGTTCGGGGCCGGTTGGATGGGTTGACAGTGCCCGAATTGGAGATCGAAGGGGTTGTTGCAGATACCATCAACACCTGCAAACTGCTCAAGCAAAACAGGTTTGATGCTATCTACCAGACTGGGACCAGGGAAAAGAACCGTTTGCAGATACAGAAAGACCTGATCCGCGCCCATGAAACAGGTGTTGAGAATCTCCTTGTTTTCACAGAAGATTACCGGATCACGGGAGACAGTCTCCAGGAGATGATGTTTTTTCATGTGGATGCAGGAAAGCTGTCCTCTGTGCTGGGTCATCTTCGAGAAGGACACTCAGTGGATGGTAAAGAGCTTCCTTTCAAGGCTGAATTCACATTTGGTTCCGGGGTAGAATCCAAGTGGGGGAAAAACGTGCCAGAACTGGAAATGAAGGAGATGGAGGAATTGACAAAGCAAGGCACGGGGTACTTTTTAACGACACCCATATTCGATGTAGGACTGTTTGAAAAATTCATGAAGCAGGTTAACACCTTCGGGGTGCCTGTTATTGCAGAGGTTATGATACTGAGGACGGCGGGGATGGCCCAGTTCCTCAATCGCCATCTGAAATCAGGATTGGTCCCGGACTGGATCATTCGAAAACTCGCCAAGGCCCCTGAAAGACAAAAGGCCAGCATTGAGATTTTTACCGAAATCGTCTCGGGCCTGAAGGACCTTTGCCAGGGAATTCATATCATCACCGTCGGTGCAGAGGATAAACTACGGTATTACCTGGATGCGGCCAAACTGAAGAGATTATGAAAACCATACCACTATGTTGTGTCGGTTCAACGTTGCAGGCGCTCCATCTCGAGACTCTCACGAGGAGGTAGGTCACTCAAGAAAAGGGAAAAACAGGTTTTTCGTCCAACCGGCTGAAAATAATAATTCGATTATTGCCTTAGCTTCGCAGCACAATGATGAAGACCATCTATTCTGCTTTACTTGGCAAGAGTGAGGGATATGGATATCTTTTTTTGCACCGAACTGGGCAGGTGCTTTAAGCCTGCACTTTCCCGATGATCCAGGCGGACGCCCGTCCCCTGCGCAGACTTGCATATCCGGCGAAGTGGGCGTCACCTTAAAAGCAGCTCGCCCGCCTTCATCTGCAGCATAAGCGAGCATAACAGCATGGGCTTCTTCGGTGTCAAAAAAAGATATCCATATCCCTCGGGACAGCGTAGTTACGGAGCTAAGGCAATAATCGAAGCAATAATTCAGCTCACAGCGGGACCGACAACTGACACTGTCTAGCAATGGGGGGTAAAGACGCTTGGAGGATATCAGCCTCACCATTAATGGTAAGAATATCATCTGTGCTCCGGACACGAGCATTTTACATGCGGCACTTGAGAACAGGATCAAGATTCCAACCCTCTGCCATCACCCTGACCTGGAACCGGTCGGCGCGTGCCGGCTGTGTCTGGTAGAAGACGAAAAGACCGGCCGTATTATGGCCTCATGCGTAACGCCCGTGTCTCCAAATATGGTCGTACGGACAGACTCTCCTACCATAAGAAATCACCGTAGAAATATCATCCGTCTCATGATGGCCAATCACCCCGAGTCGTGCATTGTGTGCAGCCAGGGAAACAGATGCGAGTTGAGGCAGATTGCTGCTGAACTGGGTGTCGGCCAGATAGGGCTCTATCCAATGCCCCATTATACCGGCCTGGAGGAAGCAAATCCTTTTATTATCAGGGACCTCAGTAAGTGTATCCTTTGCGGCAAGTGTATTCGTGCTGACCATGAACTCGTGGTAGTTGGCGCCATCGATTACCACCTCAGGGGATTCAAATCTCGGCCAGCGGCAGTGCATGAAATGCCACTGGAGAAATCCAGTTGCACCTTCTGCGGAACCTGTGTTTCCCTGTGCCCTACCGGTGCCTTATCCCTGAAGAATACCCGATATGTGGGTTCGCCCGAAAGGGAATCAGCCACTATCTGCGGATTCTGCGGGGTGGGGTGTTCCCTCGTTATGGGATCGGTTGATGACCAGATTGTAGAGGTAAACCCTTCACACCGCGAAGACGCGGTTAACCGATCTACCCTGTGTGTCCGGGGCCATTTTGCCCATGACTTTTTGACCGTTCCGGAAAGATTGGGCAATCCATTAGTCCGCGACGATGGAGAGCTGAAACCAGCGACCTGGGATGATGCCCTTGAGGCTGTTGCTAACGGACTTACTTCAATCAAAAAGAAAAACGGACCACAGAGCGTGGCATTCTTCGGTTCATCCAAGTGCACCAATGAGGAGAACTACCTTTTCCAAAAAATGGCCCGTGTTATGGTAGAAACAAATAACGTGGATAATGGAGGTTATGGGTCAGGAAGGCCGATTCTGGCCTTCATAAATGATAGGCTCGATGGGGGTTGCCGCGTCATACCATTACCTGCATTGGAGAAGGCAGAGATGATTTTTGTCTTGGGGGCCGATCCCACCCAGTCTCTGCCCGTGGCCGGTTATTATCTTAAACGAGCTTCAAGGATGAGGGGAATCCCGCTGATTGTGGCAGATCCGAGAAAGACGGAATTAGTGCCTTTCTCCTCTCTCTGGCTTTCGCTTGCCCCGCATAGCGATTGTGAACTTCTCACTGCTCTGGCTGCTATTCTCTATAGGAGAAACTCATATGATACTGATTTCATCAACCAGTTCACCAAGGATTTCGACCTCTACCGCGAGGGCCTCTCCTCCATTGACCTTGAAAGGGTGTGCCGTGTTACTGGGCTTGATATGGAGGTAATGGAAAGAGCCGCAGATTTGATTGAAGGGAAAAAAGTGGCCTTTATGATCGGACAGGGGATCTTGCAACAAAGACATGGCATTCCGGCAGTAGACGCGTTGCTCAATCTAGCATTGATGACAGGAAGTCTCAGTGGTGATGGTAAGGGGCTCTATCTCCTCGCAAAGGAGAACAATCAGATGGGTGCCTGGGATATGGGGTCGGTCCCCGATTTTCTCCCCTCTCGCCAGCCGCTCCTCGATGAGTTGGCACGGAAGAACTGGGAGGAGAACTGGGAGGTCAAGCTGTCCCCAGATCCAGGTCTCACTATAATTCGTATGATTGAAGAAGCAGAGAAAGGAAACCTCAAGGCACTTTACATCATGGGAGAAAACCCCCTGCGCAGCCTCCCGCAGACCGACCGAGTCAGAAATGCCCTCAATAACCTGGAATTACTGGTGGTCCAGGATATACTTGCTACGGAAACCACGTTCATGGCAGACATTGTTTTGCCGGGAGCAGCCTTTAGTGAAAAGGGTGGTTCCTTTACCAATATGGAGGGAAGAGTCCAGTCTTTTGAGGCGGCGGTCTGTCCACCAGGTGATGCAAAACCCGACTGGGAGATCCTTGGTCTGTTGTTTGCCAAACTTGGTTACTCAAAGACATATTCATCCTTAGACGAGATAAGAGCGGAGATTGCCGAACTTGTGCCCTTGTATTCGAAACTGGATAAAGACAGGGGAGAATCCTGGATTAACGAGTCGAGCAACCTGCGGCTTTTCCGCCGCACAGGCGAGGGAGAGCCGATCCATTTCTCTCCGGTTATTATGACCGAAACTGAGAGCTCAGATAAAAACTATCCTTTTACAGCCATCTTGGGTTCCTGGCGATACCATCTGGGAAGTGGCACCAGGACCGGGCATTCAGCACGGCTCAAGGATTTCGCGCTAAAGGGTGAGGTGGAGGTATCCCCTGAGGATGGCGAACGACTTGATCTGAAACAGGGGGATCAGGTCAGGATATCCTCGATGCACGGGTCGATACTCAGAGAGGTCATTCTGAAAAAGGATTTGAGCCCGGGACTCATATTTATCCCCATGGCTTTTCATAATAACGATGCCGTGAACTTGATCGATTTTACCGAACTGGGTCAAGCCGATTTACCCGGCTGGAAGGAATGCGATGTAAGGGTTGAAAAGGCGGAGGATTGATAGATCTGAAGCCGGTGATTTGAAATTCGAAATTCGGATTTGATAATTTGAGTTTTAACCTTAAGGCAAGTTTTTAACCTGTTGAATATGAAAGAATCCTAACTATGGATCCACAAAAGATAGATTGGCGCCGATTAGAGGACATTATTAATAAACATACTGGTGAGAAGTGGGCCTTAATTCCACTGTTGCAGGATGTCCAGGAGACCTTTGGATACATACCCGAGGAGAGCATTGAAACGATCGCAGAGAACCTCAATCTTTTTCCGAGTCATGTCCAAGGTGTAACATCCTTTTACGCCGGGCTATCGCTGAAACCCAAAGGAAAGTACGTGGTCAGGGTATGTCGTGGTACGGCCTGCCATGTTAAGGGGAGTCGCAGCATTTTGAGATTTGTGAAGAAAGAGCTGGGGCTGAATGAAGGGGAGACCAGCTCTGATTATCACTTTACCTTAGAGACCGTGGCTTGTCTCGGTGCCTGTTTCCTTGCCCCTGCCATGATGGTGAACAGAGCCTATTTTGGCAAACTATCTCCGCCAAAGGTAACCAGCATACTGGCCGAGTATGGGAAAAAGAAGGGAGAAGACTAAGCAACATGGAAAGACTTCTATCCATTGGGGAATTTGAGTGGTATCGCAACAAGATTCTCGCTCAGGAGGATGAAGGGAAAACCCATGTACTTGTCTGTATGACCGGCTGTCGCGCTTATGGTGCTGCTGAACTTAGAGCTGCCCTTGTAGAGGAGGTCAAGAAACAGGGCCTTTCAGGCCAGGTTGAGATACGTTCCACCGGATGCCACGGGATTTGTGCCAAAGCGCCGGTAATGTCTATTGATCCGTTGGGAGTTCAATACCAGGAGGTCAATCCTGAACATGCAGCAGAGATCGTTGATCTCACCCTGAAGAAAAACCAGTTGATTGATCACCTGGCTTATAAGGATGCCCAGACTGGAAATCCTATCTATTACCGCAACCAGATCCCCTTTTATAAGAAACAGGTGAAAAGGGTGCTTGCCAATTGTGGAAGGATCGATCCCACAAACATAGAACATTACATTGCCTCTGGTGGATATCAGGCTATTGTTAAAGTTCTCTCCAAGATAACCCCGGAGCAGGTGATCGATGAAGTAACTGCCGCCAAACTGAGAGGCAGAGGTGGTGCCGGTTTTCCTACAGGAGTGAAATGGCGATTCGCCCGCCAGGCAGAGGGGCAACCTAAATATATCATCTGCAATGCCGATGAGGGCGATCCAGGTGCCTTTATGGACCGCGCAGTTTTAGAAGGTGATCCCCACGCAGTGCTCGAGGGGATGCTCATCGGTGCCTATGCTATTGGAGCAGAATACGGCTACATTTATGTGCGAGAAGAATACCCCATTGCTGTTGAACACCTGAAACTTGCTTTAGAGCAGATGAAGGAGTTGGGCCTTTTAGGGGAGAATATACTGGGATGCGGTTTTAATTTTGATATTTATCTGAAGATGGGTGCAGGGGCCTTTGTCTGTGGTGAAGAAACTGCCCTCATGGCCTCTATTGAGGGGGGGCGGGGAATGCCCAGGGCCCGGCCACCTTTCCCCGCCCAGGCGGGACTGGATGGCAAACCCACCAATATCAATAATGTGGAGACCTGGGCCAATATTCCGTTGATCATAAAGAACGGCGTGGAATGGTATACCCAGGTGGGTACGGAAAAGAGTAAAGGGACAAAAATCTTTTCTTTGGCTGGCAAGGTGAATAATACAGGACTGGTAGAGGTTCCCATAGGCGTAGCTATCAAAGAGGTGGTTTTTGATATTGGCGGCGGCATTCCTAAGGGAAGGCAGTTCAAGGCGGTCCAGATGGGAGGACCATCGGGCGGTTGTGTGCCTACCCAGTATCTGAATCTACCCATTGATTACGATACCCTCCAGCGTATAGGCGCCATCATGGGCTCGGGTGGCATGGTGGTTATGGATGAAAATAACTGCATGGTGGAAATCGCTCGCTTTTTTCTGAGTTTTACCCAGTCGGAATCCTGTGGGAAATGTGCTCCCTGTCGGCTTGGGACCACTCAACTCTTGGAGATTTTGACACGGATTACGCAGGGAGAAGGCAGGATCGAGGATCTTCAGAACATCAGGGAGTTAGGGGAAACCATAATAACTTCCTCCCTCTGCGGTCTTGGACAGACGGCTCCCAAACCTGCCCTTTCTACCCTCAAGTATTTCCTGAAGGAATATGAGGACCATATCCTGGAGCATCGATGTGCCGGGGCCACATGTGACGCTATGGTCATCTCCGCCTGCCAGCACGCCTGTCCGGCCGGGATTGATGTTCCCAATTATGTGGCTGCTATTGCGAGTGGCAAATATGATAAGGCGGTAGAAATTATCAGGGAGAGGAATCCCTTTCCCGCCGTATGTGGTCGAATCTGCGTCCATCCCTGTGAGTTTAAATGCCGGCGAGGTGAACTGGATGAACCTGTTGCTATCCGTTCACTTAAGCGATTTGCCTCGGACTGGTATTTTGATCATATCGGTAAGGCAAAAGAGCCGTTTCCGGTGACCAAGGATCAGAAGGTCGCTGTTGTGGGTGCAGGTCCGGCAGGATTAACATGTGCTTACTTTTTGGCCGAAATGGGATATGGGGTAACTGTGTTTGAGGGCCAATCTGTGGCAGGAGGGATGCTGGGAATAGCAATCCCGGAATTTCGTCTTCCACAAAAGGTGATTCAGGCAGAGGTCGAGCATATTGAAAGCTGCGGTGTAGAAATCCGCTATAACTCGCCCATTGACGCCCGACATACAGTGAATGACCTTCTAGAGGAAGGTTATCATGCCGTATTTATTGGTGCAGGAGCCCAGTCCAGCAAGAGGATCGACATCCCGGGCGAAGAAGAGGGTTTGGTAGGTCTGCACTACGGCCTTCAATTCTTAGCAGATATCAGGACCGGCAAGCAGATACAACTGAGAGGAAAGGTGGTGGTCTTGGGGGGAGGTAATGTAGCTATTGATGTAGCCAGAACTGCTCCCAGGGTGGGTGCCAGGGACGTTCAAATATTCTATCGGAGGACAAAGGAGGAGATGCCGGCATGGGAGAAAGACATTGATGAGGCCACTGAGGAGGGAATCGTTATCAATCCCTTATGGGCGCCCAAACAGATCATGCATCAGGGTGGCAAGGTCACAGGCATCGAGTTCATGCGTAGTATGACCGTTTTTGATGAAGAAGGTCGTTCATCTCTGAGTGTTGACGAGAAGGTAACCCAGGTGGTTGAGGCCGACACTATCATCATTTCCATCGGCCAGGCGCCTGACATCTCTTTTCTATCCAAAGACAGCCAGCTTGAGAGGGCCCTTTGGGGCAGTCTTGTGGTAGACGAAAACAGTCTTTCTACTAATATCCCCGGTGTTTTTGCAGGGGGAGATTTTACCACAGGCCCAAGTATTGTCATAAACGCTATAGCCTCAGGCAGAAGGGCGGCTCTGGCCATAGACAAATACCTTAAGGGCGAAAAAGGAAGGGTAGAGATCGTAGATGAGAAGACTGCAATGAAGGAGGATATCGGTCTGGCCTTAGATGAGGAAATAGAAGAGGAAAGGCCGAGGATCAAGATCCAGCTTGAGAAGCCAGAAGAGAGGGTAACGGACTTCAGGGAGGTGGAAAAGGGATTTGCCAAGGAGGAGGCTCACCGGGAGGCTATGAGATGCCTCAGGTGCGATCTGGAAGAAAAGTAGTAGTGGAGCGAAAGGGAGCAAAGCTATGATCAGATCCATTACCAGGAGAAAACCAGAAGAGGAAATTGACCGTCTGCTAGATGGATTGGGAAGGGTTTTCATCTTCGGGTGCGGGACATGCACCACTCTGACCCAGACAGGAGGGGAGCCCGAGGTGAGGGCCATGAAGGAGCGGTTATCCAGTCAAGGGAAATTGGTCACCGGACAAACGGTTTTACCTGTTGCATGTGACAACCTCACGGCAGAGGCCCTCAAGGAATACGGCCAGCAGATTGACCAGGCCGATGTCCTGTTGATAATGACGTGCGCCTTTGGGGTGCAGAACATTGCCAGGCAACTGAAGAAAATGGTCGTGCCAGCTCTTGATACCATTTTCATCGGAAAGGAGAACGGCATCGGCAGGTTCGACGAGATATGTACCCAATGCGGCACCTGTATCTTGGGCGAGACAGGGGGGATTTGCCCGGTAACCTCATGCCATAAGGGCTTGGTCAATGGGCCCTGTGGCGGCACAAACAATGGTAAATGCGAGATTGACCCGGAAAAGGACTGTGCCTGGACCCTGATTTATAATCGTTTGAAAGAATTGGGCCGCCTTGATTCCATGAGGAAATTGCAGAAACCAAGAAATCATCAGGGAGAGCCCTCGCCGGGGAAATACACATTAAGTGACTGAAATGATCTAAAGTGAACTAAAGTGCCTAAAGTTACAAAAAGGATGTTTCTTTTTTATTTGGGCTTTGAAATTGATTTGAAATTTGAGCTTTGTCATTTGACATTTTCTGGAAAAGAAGGGGTTTAGAATATGATCTCATCATTCAAAAAAGCCCTGGAATCAGGCAAATTCGTGGTTACTTCTGAGGTGGCACCACCCAAGGGCACTAACCTGGAGAAGATGCCCCACCACATTGACCTCTTGAAGGATAAGGTGGACGCGATGAATGTAACCGATCACCAGAGCTCCGTGATGAGATTCCCGTCTCTCGGAGGGGCCCTCTTGGTGAAAGAAATGGGAGGTGAGCCCATTTTGCAGATGACCTGTCGGGATCGCAATCGGTTGGCTCTCCAGGCTGATCTTCTGTTTGCTGCCAGCAGGGGGATTAACAATGTGCTTTGCCTGACCGGTGACTCTGTGATCTTGGGGGACCATAAGGAGGCCAAAGGTGTCTTTGATCTGGATTCCAGTCAATTGTTGGCGGCGATAAGAAGGCTTGAGAAAGGAAAGGATCTGGGCGGTAATGATCTGGATGGGGGTGTATCTTTCTGTGCTGGAGCCATTGTCACGCCTGAAGCAAATCCCATTGAACCACAGCTCATCAAATTCGAGAAAAAAATCGAGGCAGGTGCCGAGTTTATCCAGACCCAGGCGGTGTATGACTTGGACAATTTTAAACAATTTATGGAATATGCCAGGCAGTTTCCCGTGAAAATTTTGGCGGGCATTATCCTGCTCACCTCAGCTCCCATGGCCAGGTTTATGAATAAGAACGTTGCCGGTGTCAACGTGCCCCAAGAACTGATCGATGAAATGGCCTCTGCACCAAAGGGACGGGCCTTGGATAAGGGGATCGAGATCGCCGGCCGAATGATAAGGAGAATACGGGACGAGAAGATGTGTGACGGGGTACACATCATGGCAATCGGCAGAGAGGAGGTTGTCCCCGATATCATTTCCGCAGCGGCCTAAATTTGAGCTCTCACATTCCCTGGTGACTTCACGTCAAGCACAAGCGCATAATAAGTAGTTGTGCCACTCTGACCCCTTATTCTTCTTATATTCGGATTGGCCATACGGGACAGCCGATACAGGTTCGTGATTGACACACATCGCGTGCTTCCCTATACTCCCTCCCAACCAATAACCCGTGAGGATGTCAATGGTTGAAGAAATCTTGACCAATATCTATAGAATTGAAATTCCCTTGCCGGGGAATCCCTTAAAGGCCATCAACTCGTATGTGGTGAAGGATTCGGCTCGGAATCTGATTATCGATACGGGACTCAATAGAAAGGAATGCAGCGATGCTATGGAGGCCGGGTTGGCCGAACTTGGGGTCAACTTGAAGGAAACGGACTTCTTTATTACCCATCTGCATGCAGACCATTTTGCCCTTGTCTCTACCCTTGCTACGGATAATGCTACTATCTATTTCAATCAGCCCGACGCAGAGAGGGTTACGAGGGGCCCTGCATGGGATGAGATGATCGAGTATGCAGGCGTGAATGGTTTTCCCGAAAAGGAGCTAACGGCAGCACTTCATAACCACCCGGGGTATAAGTACGGATCAACATTCGATGTGCCGCTCACGATCTTGGAAGAGGGCGCCACCATAACCATCGGGCAATACTGCTTTATCTGTGTAGAGACACCAGGCCACACCGTGGGGCATATGTGTCTTTATGAGCCCAACAAGAAAATCCTCGTGTCCGGGGATCATATCCTTGGAGATATAACGCCCAACATTCAATCATGGGCCGATGAGGGGAATCCTCTGCAAGACTATCTTTGGAGCCTCGATAAGGTCTCTGAGCTCGATGTTGCAGTTGTATTGCCAGGGCACAGGCGCATCTTCAAAAATTGCAGGGAGCGGATTCAGGAAATAAAGGATCACCATCAGAACAGGGCTGATGAGATTCTCACGATCCTGAAAAAGGGCAGGAAGAATGCCTTTCAGGTGGCATCGGAGATGACCTGGGACATTACGTGGGAATCGTGGGATCGGTTTCCCGTCTCGCAAAAATGGTTCGCCACCGGGGAGGCAATTGCTCACCTCAAATACTTGAGGGAAAAGGAAATGGTCCTCGGGGAAATGCTTGGGGAAAAGCTCGTGTATTCCTTGAATGAGGGGGAAACAACGTAGGAGATAGGCAGACTCCTCGGCGGATCCCTGTGTGTCCTACCATCCCCTTGGGACAAAAGAGGAGAGTTCTCAGTGGGATATGCAGCTGTTCATGGATAGCCAACCCTCGATCCCCCTGCGGAAGCAGTGGCTCTTTTCTCCATAAAGTGGTTAATTGACGATATACCCCTATTGCCGCTCCCTGCTCAAGCAAGACCAAATAACGTTTCACGCGCTGTCCTGTTCCCTTGGCCCGGCCTTCGACCTTGATTTGCTCCTCTTTCCCCGACGTGGGCGGTAGCCAAGCGCCTCTATCAGTCTTGTAGAGATAGCCGGGTAGGAATTCGGCAAGTTCCCGGCGAGGCTTGTACTTCACCACATATATGAAGTGCTCGAAGAGGTCGCTGTGGTTTTGGTCGCCCAGAGTTATTTGACCGATGAACCGCTCTGCTAAGAGCAAAGGCCCAATCCCGGGAAATGGCAAGAGTCAGGTTTGCCCCGCCCGCTCATCTCGCATATCAAGACTCGATGTCAGAAAATTCATGAAGCAATCTGAGAGCCGAACGCTGAATACTTAGCTGCTGATTGAGGATGTGATTGGGGCAAAGGCCAGGTTTGATCGCGAAACATGGCAAAAGCAAATCTGCTCCGGCTCGCTTCGTCAACTTAGATTTCTCATGTGGAGCCCCGTTACTTTATGGCGCGCTCTCTCTGTGCAAGTGCTCGGAAACATGGATAGATGTGTTTCCTCTCTGTTCCGTAAGAATTATTTCAATTTCCCTTATATCTCTTGTTCCGGAGGACAACTTGACAGCCTCCATTGTGAGCTGTGGATCGCTTATTTTTCGCAAGGAAACATAAGCCGATCTGTGAGCAAGTGAAGCCATTGCACCGATTAACGCTCTCATAATCTCCGATCCTTCAGTCTCACCAAATACTCCCCAGCTTTTGCTGACTGAAAAAACTCTATTATTGGCAAACGTAATAGTGCCCATCATCTGTGAGCTCTTTCGGTCAAAAACGAAAAAAGACCCCGGATAGACGCCGTCTTCTTGAATACGATAGAATTTTTCCACTTCTGCTAGAATCTCGGACTCTTGAGCTCCTAATTCGATGTCGACTTTTCCTAGAGAAATGCAATCCTCTGCAAAAGCAAAGTGTGCCAGGCCAAGGAGCAGACAAATTGTCAACATAAACCCTTTCATGGGCCTTCCCCTTTTAATTGAAGCTGTATTTGCACTCGTGCTATTTCGTAATCTCATCATAATCAAAATCAGCTATGACCCTGGCCTCCATAGGCCTGGTCGCCACAAAATCCCATGGCGTTCGGCCCGGCATTGACCTTGCCCGTAGGCACCTTTTGATTAATCAAACGATAAAGGGACATAAAAGTCAAAAAGAAATTGGCTTTCAGATCGACTTAAACCGAACGATTCTCGATTTACGAAGGTTAATGTTAACAGTTATCCTGATTTCCTTCGCAAGATGGTACGTATTGCTATGAATGAAATCCACCGCTTGGCCGAGCTCCGGCCGAAGCTTCAGGGTCGCTCGAGCGCGCTCGTTTCACAAAGCACACCGTGTTGGTTGGCCTGATTTCTCAAGGCAGTGCAATCTGACCACATCCTCGGCCCTCCCGGACAACGGCACCATGGTAATCGCTTATAAACGAGGTCGGCAGGCCGTACCAAAACCTGCGCGGAGCGCTGGGTGTTGATCTGATTCCTTTTCTGGGCAATTCAGATCAAAACCCCAGTGGCTCCGTGAGCTCTGTGAGAGATCAAAGCCCTTTAGTGCGGGATGGTGGAATGAATGAAGCATTCCGCAGCCCCGCAGGGCGGGATCTCCGCCATGATTCCGGCGAACAAGTCCGCTACGCTTCGACAAGTCGCCGACGCGCCAAAGCCGCTATGGCGACGGTGCGCTGCAGGGTATTCTGGCGAAGGCGAATAAAACTATTTGATCTTTCATTTCTATTTGCTATATCGTTAAATTTTCCGAAAAAAGGGACTGAAATGAATTCGAGCGAAAGCAAGAAGGTTATCCTCGATCAGAAGGAAATAGGGCAGGCCCTGAAAAGCATTGCCCGGCAGATAATCTCCAGGCATGAGTCATTGGAAGACATTTGCCTCGTTGGCATCAGGACGGGAGGGGCTTACCTGGCGGAGCGTTTGCGGCAAGAGATCTCCAAGGGGAATGGCGAGAAGCTGCCGACCGGGGTTCTGGACATTAATCTGTATCGGGATGACTGGACGAGGGTCGGCCCCAATCCGAAACTGGGGAGCACCGATATCCCCTTTTCCATAGATGACAAGATCATTATTCTGGTTGACGATGTTCTCTTCACCGGCAGGACAACCAGAGCGGCCATGGATGCGTTGATGGATTTTGGAAGGCCGAGGAGAATTGAGCTCGCTGTGCTCGTGGATAGGGGAGAGAAGCAACGGGAATTACCCATAAAGGCGACCTATGTGGCCAAGGAATGGGAAACGTCAGAAGGCGATACGGTTAACGTTTATTTCAGGGAGGCAGGATTCCAGGATCAGGTTGTTGTTGAATCAAAGGTGGAAAACACTGCATGAGGAGCGTGTCATGGTTATCACCATACCGATCAAAACAAGGGATCGCTCGGAGATGATAGATATTACGGCCACGGTTCAGGAGGAACTCAGCAGATCAGGCTTGAAAGACGGGGTCTGCTTTGTTTACGTGCCACACACTACTGCCGGGGTTACGATTAATGAGAGCGCGGACCCAAGTGTAGTCTATGATATCCAGAAGGCCCTTGATAACCTTGTTCCCTGGGAAGGGGCATACCGGCATATGGAGGGGAATTCCGCTGCCCACATTAAAAGCAGCTTGATCGGCAATTCAGTAATGGTTTTTGTGGAATCCGGACGCCTCAAGCTGGGCACGTGGCAGGGGATTTTCTTTTGCGACTTTGACGGACCTCGATCCAGAAAGCTCCACATAAAATTTCAGTAGATAGCACCCGGTTTTTCCCTTGACACCTCCATGCCGCTTTGTTAAATAGCCTCCAAAAAAAACGGAAATGCACGATAACCCATTTAACCAAGGAGGATGAGCCAATGAGTAAGGTAGAAGTGGATCAGGACAAATGCGTAGGGTGCGAGGAGTGTGTCGACGTGTGCCCCTCAGACGTATTTGAGATGCAGGATGGAAAATCCGTCCCTGTCAATGAAGACGAATGCATCGGGTGTGAGAGTTGTGTGGAGGTCTGTGAGTCCGAGGCTATTACCGTCACCGAAGAGGATTAACCGCCACAAATCAAAAGAAGCCGCCCTTTGGCCAATCCCAAAGAGCGGCTTCTTTTGTGTTAACCCTGAGAGACTGCTCGACCGAAGTGGTTTATTTGTTTGCGTGACAGTCGTTACATTTCGTTGTTGGGCCGGTGGTTTTGCCAGCCTTTTCTAAATCCTTGTGACAACCCTGGCAGTTCTTGTGGTAAGCCAACATGAGTTTCTTGACATTACCTTCGGTTTTCACCGGATCATGACACTCCGAGCACTTCTTTACCGGGTCTCCCTCCTTGTAAACATTCTTTCCCGCTTCGTACACATGGTGACACTCTGCGCAGGCGACCTTGTAGTCTACATTGTGTTTCTTGTGGGTCAGGTTGACCGATCCTTTTTTGTGTGTTCCAAACGCATCTGAATGGATAGAGACTTCATCCGGAACATCCGCCGCTATCAGGACCCCTACACCCACGAACAGGGCTATGGACACGATGACACCAAGCAGAACAACAACGTTTTTTCTCATGAGTTTTTCTCCCTCCTTTCAGCCAAGTACAATGTTTATACCTCAAAATCATTTCATTTACAACCTTAAATTCTTGAAAACCCCTTTCTACCCCCCCTTCCGATAACACAACAACCCACACCTCAGACACCGCTCCGCCTCTGCCCTGGCCTGCTCCTCACCTAAGCCCTGCTCCACCTCATCGAAGCTCCCTTTGCGCTGATCCACGGTCAGCTCGGGCATCTGTGCCCGTTTGCTCTCCGGCACCAGGATGAGCTCGGTGACATCGGGAAGCTCGGTGGTTTTACCAATGGCCGGCTCAGGGGCCCTGATGGGCTGGCCGGTGATAGACTGGTGGATGGAGCGGGCCGCCCGCCTGCCGGCCCCGATGGCCTCAACGGCGACGGAAGCGCCTGTCACCGCATCGCCCCCGGCAAACACCCCCTCGAGGTTGGTCTCACCGGTTGCCTCGTTCACCACCTCGATGGTGTTCCACCGGCTCAGGGGGATGCCGTTATCTTTCAAAAAGTCGGTAAAGGGAAACTG
>DATKZQ010000152.1:0-7061 GCA_035527895.1 Desulfatiglandales bacterium | reverse complement strand
TCCGAATACCGAAATCCCTGGCCCAGACCTGGATTTCAGGCCAGACGCATATGGAAAATAGTTGCGAAATGCCATAACGCGCTCGTTTTATTCGGGAAACGTCGCGCCAGGGCAGGCCGAAACAATATCTAAATTCGAATACCCGCCTGCCATGCATTATCAAGGGCACAAGGCAGATAGTCGTCAGAAAAATAGTATCCGGTGATTTCTCGCCAAAATAGAAAAAAGGCATTGCGGGCAGGTCAAATGACCAAAACATTGCACGTACTTGTGTCATATCAAGGTGGAAATTAGATCGTATGCTTTGTTTGGAATTTTGGATTTTGGACATTCGTATTTGTTTCGGCCTGCCCTGGCGCGACGAGATGTGAACATTATACAATCTCACCACGATTCTAGTTTCCGGCGGCACACCCTTAATACTTTTAAGCCAGGTCTGGGCCAGGGGTTTCGTGCTTCGAGGTTCGAATTTTTGCTAAAATGCACTAAGCAAAATATCATGCGGGTTCAACTGGTTAACCTTTAGAATGACAGGGTTCTGTGGTTCAGCCACGTGCGGGCAAAGACGGCCTGGCGAGTATTGTGTTCTGTTTTCACTACACACTGTGGTTTCGTTACCACAAAAGGCGTGCCCGTAGATTGAGGACTTCATAACCTATTATAATTACATCAAAAATATGGATGATAAACCTGGTACAGTTATTGCTGTTTATTACATACGTCTGGGATGATCGCCTCGTAACATGGGAGGTTTTTCCTGAGAAGAAATGTGAGGAGAAAAGAGTAAAATATACCTAACGGGACGGCATCTCCGGACAACGAAGAAAGCCCTGGGCTCATGGCCCAGGGCTTTTTGATTGGGCCAACTGTCTCTCAACTTCTACCACGTCCTCAGGTACATCCACCTCGATGGAATCGAAGGGGGTTTCTATCACCTTTATCTTAAAGCCATGTTCCAGCGCGCGCAGTTGCTCGAGTTTCTCAACTCCCTCCAGTCTACCGTACGGGAGTTTTGTAAAGGTCAGCAGGAATTCCTTCCGGTACGCATACATACCTAGGTGTTTGTAATAGTGCGGCCTGGAAGCTTTGTCCCGAATGAACGGGATCGGTAAGCGAGAAAAATAGAGTGCGTATCCATTGGTATCGACTACGACCTTTACGTTGTTGGGGTCCTGAATCTCTCTATCCTCCTCAATCCCATACATGAGGGTGGACATGGGGATTGTCCGGTCTTCATTGAGGGGCCTTATAAGGTCGGCGAGCATGGACGGCTGAAAAAGGGGCTGATCACCCTGAATATTGACCACTATGTCATGGGGCCCTACGTTGAGCCTTTCGGCTGCCTCGGCAATGCGATCTGTTCCTGATTGGTGGTCTTCTGCCGTCATGATCGCTCGGCCACCAAATCCCTCAACACAGGTGTAAATCCTCTGATCATCGGTTGCCACGTATGTCTCATCAAGCTCCGGGCAGGCCTGTGCTCTCTCGTAAACGTGTTGAATCAATGGCTTGCCGGATATGAGGGCAAGCGGCTTTCCGGGAAACCGTGTTGAGGGATACCGCGCAGGTATAAAAGCAATTATTTTCGACATATATTCGACGCCTTAACGGTCTTCGTTAATGTATGGGTTTCCGTGGAAAGGGGTACAATGCAATAGCCGGAACGTAACTACTCAGGTTGTCAAGTTCACGCCTGCCCGCTGGACGGCAGGCGGGGTTCATGGTTCACGGTTGGTCGCCTTTTGAATTCCCCGGGCGATAGGTAGTCTTCATCCACGGCGATGGAGGGTTCGATCTGAACTTCCGTGTAAGACCGCTTAGGATATCGCTTTGAACCCTTGAACCGTGAACCCGAGTCGTTACGTTGGAACAGTATATACCAACCAGGGGGTTTTAAGGCAAACGATTTGTTCAATATCGGGGGAACGCTAACGAGTGTGAAGCCCCTGGGATAGGGGTAAGACGGGAAACCGCTTGGGAATGCCCGGTGTATCCCACGCTGCGGCCCTGCCTTTTCGATTGACTTCTTTTTGCGATGCCCATAGTGTGAGAATAAAGGCGTAACTTGTTGGGGCGATACTATGCATACCACAGAGATCCTGAATACCCTGGAAGACTGTGAGCTTTTTCGTGGCTTGGGCAAGGAGGAGATCGAACAGATAGCAAGCCTTGCTTCTGTGAAGGGGTACAAGGCAGGTGAAAGCATATTTCACCAGGGAGATCTCGGGGGCGACCTCTATGTGATTGCTGAGGGCCATGTGGTGCTGGAACGAGCCATTGATTTGGGGGCACGTAAGGGGACCGCGACCATCGGTGTTTTAGGTAAAGGCCGGACGTTGGGTTGCTGGGCAACCCTCCTCGGAGCGCCTCACAGCTTACTGTCATCTGCAACGTGTGTAAAGCCGACCAAGGTAATTACCATCGAGGGTCTGGCACTCAGAGAGATCATGCTCGGCAATCTTTTGCTCGGATTTCGGGTCCTGGAAAGGATCTGCTCGATACTCCGCGAGCGGCTTCATGGTGCATACGGGGCAATGGAAGAGATTTAGTTGCGCGTTATTCGTCTTCAAAGCTCCTGATCGGTAATCCCCGCTGAGTTCTGAGATCATCGATTTTATTGAGAGGTCTTTCCAGCTGCCGGCGCCTGGTGGTGGTAAGTGCTTCATACTCCTTTTGTGCATCGGCGATCCTCTTTCCCAGGAGATCCAGTTTCTTCAAGAATTCATTCCACTGGTTCTTGAATGACCCGAACAAAGAGAGGATCTCATTAGAGGTCTTTTCCAGGGCGAAATTATCCACCGCCTGCCTGATAACCGCCAGGACTGCAAAGAGGGTTATTGGAGAGCAAAAGATCACCCTGTTCTTAATGCCTTCATCGAGGATGGTGCTGTCCTGTTCATGGATAAAGGAATAAATCTGCTCATTGGGTATAAACAAAAGTACGTAATCAACGGTGTTCTGCTCGGGGTTAATGTATTCCCTGCTGGTAACCTCCTTCACCCTGTTCTTGACGTCCCGCAGAAAGTCATTGCGAAATCGTGCCTTCTCCGTATCCCTGTCAGTTTCCAGAAACCTGACATAGTTGTCTAAGGGGAATTTCACGTCCATATTCAGCTTCAGGTCCCGGGGGAGGAGAAAGGTGAAATCGGGCCGCGATCTCCCTTCATCGATGGATTTTTGCTTAACATAGTTCACGTCTTCGATAAACCCGGCCAGCCGGAGCACGTCTTCCGCCATCCGCTCGCCCCACTGCCCTCGTGCCTTTGTGCTTGCCAATGCCTCCCGGAGGAGATTGGTAGTTTGCATCAGGGCTGCCGACTGCTGGTTTGCTATGGTGAGCTGGCTTGCGAGTTCTCCGAATTTTTCTACCCGATCCTTTTCCAGTTCATTCATGACTCTGGAGACGTCCTCCAGTTTGGAGGTCATCTGTTTCAATTGCTGATCAATCAAGCCCTTTTTTGCATCCAGCTCTCTTGAGCCGATTTCTCGCTCCGATTCAAGACGGGTCTTGGCAAGCTTCAGGAACTCCTCGGTTGACTTGGATAAGGCCTCCAAGGAGAGATTGCCGAAACTTTGCTTGATGTTCTCAATAACCGCATCCATGTCCGCCTTTTTCTGAGTCTCGGTTTCAAGAAGCAGCTCCCCGGCGAGTTCTTTTGCGGTTTTCCCGTGCATAAATCGGAACAAAAGCGAGACTACCAAGCCAACACCAAACCCTATGATCAGTCCTATGAAAGCAGATGCCCAGTCCATGGCCTCCTCCACCAGGAGTCATTAAAGCCGTTTATTGCAAGGGGTCTAGCCCTTGATACGTATACAATATAGTGAGGGAGAAAAAAACAATAAAGTGAAGCCTCCCCGCTATCGAGGCTACTCGTGAGGAGCCGAGAGGAAACGGTAGTGGCCGAGACGAAATGTGAGTCTGTGTCGAACGATATACCCCATGATCGCACCAGAGCCAATTGACGCGATGAAATAAGGATTCGAAAGATACCGGCAATTGTGGTATAGAATCGGTAAGACAGGCAGGGCTAAGCCATTCAAAGATGTAACTTGTTGTAATTTCAAGATTATTTGCTTGATCAATTTTCTGTAAATTCGAAATCCTAAGCACGAAATCCGAAACAAATACGAATGACCAAAATTCAAAATTTAAGACATGTCAAAACCCTGTAGACATTGTATAAGTGCTTGGAATGTTTTGCTCATTTGACCTGCCCGCAATGCCTTTTTGCTATTCTGGCGAAAAATCGGCGGATACTATTTCTCTGACGACTATCTGTCTTGTGCCGTTGATAATGCATGGCAGGCGGGTATTCGAATTTTGAAATTGTCTCGTATTTCGATATTCGAATTTCGGATTTGAGTTTCGTTAATGCCAGAGCAAATCTCCAGATTTGACCAAGTTAGAGTCTACTTTGACGTTACCCTGCTAGGACAGGGGGCTTTTTTTTGAGAAACACAAAGAAATGGTGCAACCCGGTTGGAGGAGATCTGCAGTGGAGACAAACCACCATGAAACAGTAGAGATTTTTTCCGATGGTGCCTGTACAGGCAACCCTGGTCCAGGGGGCTACGGTGCTATTCTCAGATATGGCAAACAGGAGAAGGAGCTATCAGGCTACTCTCCGGATACCACCAATAACCGTATGGAACTCATGGCTGTGATCGAGGGACTTGAGGCACTCAAGAGGCCTTCACGGGTGAGGATAACGACCGATTCTAAGTATGTGTATATGGGGATCACCACATGGATCCATGGATGGCGGAAAAAACAGTGGCTCAACTCGCGAAAACAGCCCGTCTTGAATAGGGATCTTTGGGAACGGCTGGTACTGGCTGGCAAGCCTCACTCGATCGACTGGCAATGGATTAAGGGTCATGCAGGTCATCCTGAAAACGAGCGTTGTGATAGGCTTGCACGGGAGGCTATCAACAAGAATCTAACGAGGTGAAGCACGCTATAAAGATTAAAAATATACTTAATTATAGTAAAATTACTTGACAATTATTATAAATAGCAATAACAATTATAAAAACATACCCTTTCCCGCTTAACCAAAAAAGTGGAGTTGTCATGAAATGCCCAAAGTGTAAATATGTTACCTTTGATTACCTGGATACGTGTCCCAGGTGTGGCAAGAACATGGCCTCTGAAAAGGCCAAGTATAACATATCCAGCATCAAACCCAACCCGCCCTTTGTCTTGGGCTCCCTCACCGGCGATCTCGATGAAAGTGGAGACGAGCTTGCCGTTACCGAATCGATGAAAGAAACAGCAGGGCGCATGGGCTATGAGGATGAGGGGGTATACGATGACGGTTCTGAACTGGACATTAATATGGATGAAGGGTCTATGACAGATGCGGAAAATGTTACTGACATTGACCTTGGTGATCTCGGTATGACTGACGAAGACGATGCGGGGATAGAAGTTGACTTCGAGGACGATGAGCAGAAGCAGAAAACCGAGGCGGATTCGGAAGACTTGGATTTGGATCTGAGCGATGTGGAGCTGAGCCTTGATTTTGAAGAGGATGGAGGACCCAAGAAATAATTTCTTGACTTTTTTCGGATAGAAAATATAAAAACAAGGTAGGCCGAGATAGCTCAGTCGGTAGAGCAGGGGACTGAAAATCCCCGTGTCGGCGGTTCAATTCCGTCTCTCGGCATCAAAAAAGTTCAATATTTTATGAGGGTTAGGTGGCCCTGCCTAATCCTCTTTTTTTGGGCCTTCTCAACGCCCCTCTTATCGCCCCATTCCGATCATCATGCCCAAGCCACTGAGGAGGGCGGCAGCTACCCCAGCAAGTACAGCCAGTATAATGAAAGCAGGAATGGCGGCGATGGCCCACTTTATCATGATGACCACCATGGACCAAAACGGCATTCGAATGTCGGTTACAACAACGTGACTTGTGGTTTCCGTTCCCATTTCTTATTCCCCTCTTTTGGTTTTGGACTCTATTGGCTTTGTTACCTTCTGCCATCCATTATGAGGATGCCCCGCTCTTCAGAGCGGGGAGGCTTCACTGCTATTGACATGCAATACTCAACTTATATAAAATTTCAAGATAGTGCTTTAAAATCTTTAACTCATCCAACCTCTTTGAGGCGCCTATCTCTGCATCTAAATGCTCTGTAACATCAAGAACTTCTTGACAAGACAATAAGATGAAATTAATTTAGCTTATCCTCAAAAAAGGAGCACAGAGTCATGACCCTTACCAAAGCACATCTCATTGATATCATTTGCAACAGATTCGACTTCCCCAAAAACAAATCCGCACAGGCGGTCGAGTCCCTCGTAGAAATCGTCAAGAGCAGCCTGGCAAACGGCGAGGATGTATTGATCAGCGGGTTTGGGAAATTCTGCGTAAAAGAGAAAAAGGAACGGAGAGGCAGGAACCCCCAAACCGGCGACGACCTGATGCTGGGTGAGAGGAGGGTGGTGACTTTCAGATGCTCTGGGAGGCTCCGGGAGAAGATGAATGGGGGAGGGTAGGGGTCAAATGGAATTGGAACCTATGGGCAACTAATCATTGCGACTATTCTCGGCTGTTGACATTCATTGTCAGCACTTCTCTGTCCGGCAACATTTTTTGCATTTTTTAGCCGTTTCTGTTAAACTCCCGCCCGTGTATTGCTGATAGTATCCAGCGATCACGATCTCCAATTCGCACAGATATTTAGCCTAACGCCTTGAGCGAAAGCGGTCCTCGAGTCCCGCCTTGTGGGATGCTCCTCAAACGAAGTGCTCACGAAGTCTCATGCTCCTCAAACGAAGTGCTCCTCAAATCCTGCCCTGCGGGACGCTTCTCAAACGAAAGCGGTCCTCGAGTGAAACGCTCCTTATTGCCTTTTGCCAGTGTTTTTAGTATATTGTGCCAGCGATAGTGGAGGATACCTGGGTAAGCCCGTCCTGGATAGCTATTGAAAGACAATCAACGGCTATCGGGGCCTAGTGATGCCCAGAATAACTCCAGTTCACTGGAAGGTTCTGGAAAAAGTATTTCTTGCAGCAGGCTTTCGGTTTGCTAGGCAGGAAGGGAGCCATCGCG
>DATKZQ010000151.1:0-9533 GCA_035527895.1 Desulfatiglandales bacterium | reverse complement strand
CCGTAGCCACCGAAGATCTGGATGCCCCAGGTGGCCGCCTTCATGGCCAGCTCACTGGCAAACACCTTGGCCATGGCAGCGTTGGGTGAGAAGGGCTCACCCTTATCCGCCAGGTAGGCGGCCTTGTAGTAGAGAAACCGGGCGGCTTCAATCTCGGTTGCCATATCGGCAAGCTTCCACGAGACGGCCTGGTTTTTGGCGATGGGGGCGCCGAACTGGACCCTGGTCTTGGCATACTCGGTGCACTTTCCCAACACGGCCCGGGCAATGCCCACGGCCTGGGAGGCGATCCCGATCCTGCCTCGATCAAGGGTTGAAAGGGCAATCCTGACCCCCTTTCCCGCTCCCCCGATGAGGTTTTCGCTCGGCACCCGGCAGTCCTCGAAGAAGAGCTCAGCGGTGGTGGCGGCGCGCATACCGAGTTTTTTGAACTTCTTTCCCTTGCTAAAGCCCGGCATCCCCACCTCAACCACAAAGGCGGTCATGCCCTTGGGGGCCAGCTCCGGGATAGTTGCAAACACGATGGCCGTCTCACAGACCTCGCCATTGCTGATAAAGGTCTTCTGGCCGTTGAGGATATAGGTATCACCGTCTTTCTCTGCCTTGAGTTTCACGTTGGCGATGTCGCTTCCGGCCTCGGGCTCGGTGAGCCCGTAGGCGCCCACCTTCTCCCCTTTTGCCAGGGGGGGAAGGAACATTTGCCTCTGCGCTTCAGTGCCGAAGTGCAAAATGGGGCTGCAGCACAGGAGCAGGTGACTGTCCAGGATGTGGGCCGTTGAGGCACAGGCCGTTGCGATCTCCTCAATGGCGATATTGAGCGTGAGCTCATCGGAGCCGCCGCCGCCGTACTCGGGGGGCAGGATCATGCCCGTGAGGCCCAGGTTGGCTAATCCCTTGAAGTTCTCCCAGGGAAACTCCTCCTTTTGATCCAGCTCATCGGCTTTGGGGGCCAGCTCGTTTTCGGCAAAGGTTTTTACCGTTGTCTGCAAGATCCGCTGTTCTTCGGTGAGTTCGAAATCCATGGTGTTTCCTCCGTGTCTACTGGTCTATTCCGTGGTTCAGTGATCGCGGGGTATGTGCCCCGTACCTATCAGTTTGATTGTCACACCGCCAGCCTTCTCAAATGCTCGATCAGGGAGTTGATGGTGCGGTCTAAGGTGGCACTTGATTTGTCCATCCCGTACATGACCGAGGCCCCGAGCATGCCGGAGAAGATCATCTCGGTAAGGGCCTGGGTGTCGGTGGCACCGGAAAGCTGCCCCACCTCTTTTGCCTGATCCAGGAGCCTTCTGATCATGGCCTTGAGGCGAACGTACCCCTCGTTGAGCTCACGGGCCAAATGGGGCCGCTGGTCGTCGAGCTCAACGGAAAGGGTTACGAAGATACAGCCGCCGGGAAAATCATCGGCATCCTTGAGATACCGGTCCCGGTAGTTCATGAGGAGCCGGATGAGCTTCTCGGTTGGTTTATCGGCCTGATCCAATTTATACAGGGTCTTCTCCCGCCAGATCTTCCGCGCCTCGCTCAGCACGGCATAGAAGAGGTCCTCTTTGCTTCCGAAGTGGTTGTAGAGCCCCCCCTTGGAGGTGTTGGCCGCCTTCATGATGTCACCGATGGAGGTGGACAGGAAGCCTTTCAGGGAGAAGAGCTTTAACGATTCGTGGATGATGGTGTATTTGAGGTTCATTTCGAAAAAAGGTAGCTGCAAATTCAGAATCAGACCGGTCAGTCTGTCTCAGAGAACACATAGATCATGGGCAGTAGAATGTCAAGGATTTCTTTTCGATTCTGAAGTTTCGAGACAAAAAACGATTCTTCAGAAATTCGAGAATTAATGAGATGCCTAATGTTCCGAAACACGGCTTGCTTATCTAATGCCGTTCTCCAAATGAGTTCAAATGTAGTTTTTCAAAAGGTAAATCCTCTTTCTTGTGGGGAGGCTTTTCCTCATCAGGATAGCCAACCGCAATAATGGCCTCTACCTTTCGTCCCTTGGGGATCTGGAGGATCTCGACGATATAGTCCTCTGCGGTGAGCGTTTCATCATGCATCCTGTTTCGAATCTGGATCCAGCAGCTGCCAAGCCCCAGGGATTCCGCGGCCAGTTGGATATAGGTAGCAGCAATAGAGGTATCCTCAACCCAGGTATCGGCCGTGGTCGGATCTGCATACACGACTATTCCCAGGGGTGCGTTGCCTAGAAACGCCGAGCCATATGGCTTCGCCCTTGAGAGCCTCTCCAGTATGTCTTTATCGGTGACAACCACGAACTCCCATGGTTGCAGTCGCCTGGATGAAGGGGCACGAAGCGCGGCCTCAACAAGCGTGTCGACCTTTTCAGGCTCTACTGGGTTGGTTTTGAATTTCCTAATACTTCGCCTTTTCTGAATGAGTGACATCACCATGGCAAACCTCTGATTTGTTTTGAGCTTAGCAAATGACCCCGGCGCTTGGCACCCCCACCCTAACCCTCCCCCTTGAAAGGGGGAGGGTTAGGGTGGGGGATTTCAGTAGTGTCGGGTCTTCAATGTGAATAATAGCATAGCTTGCCGCAAATTCAAAAGATCAACAGGCTCCGACTCTTGTCTTCCTGGGCAATGAAGGAGCGTGCTGCACGCAGAGTGGCGGCAACATTGTTCAAAGAAACCAGGTCAAAGATCAGGAATCCCGATCGCTTTG
This sequence comes from Desulfatiglandales bacterium, assembly GCA_035527895.1. GTDB lineage: Bacteria > Desulfobacterota > DSM-4660 > Desulfatiglandales > B25-G16 > JADFWK01. Next base: position 6,854 of record DATKZQ010000151.1, on the reverse strand, counting down.
GCTGATTTGTGTGACCTTTTTCGGCGTCAGATAGGTGTAGATGACCGGAATGACCAAAAGGGTGAGCAGAGTACTCGCAGTTAGGCCGCCGATGACCGAACGGGCCATGGGAGACCACGCCTCCCCGCCTGATCCCAGCCCCAGGGCTAGCGGTGTTAGAGCGAGAATGGTGGTCAGGGCCGTCATCAAAATAGGCCGGAGCCTTGTTTTGCCCCCCTCCATCACTGCGTCTCGGATAGCATAGCCTCGCCCCCTCAGTTGATTGATATAATCCACCAGGACAATGGAATTATTAACAACGATTCCCGCCAGCATGATGATGCCGATAAAGGCAACGACGCTCAAGGGGGTGCCGGTGAGAAGGAGCATGGCTATGGCGCCCACTATGGCAAGGGGAATGGTCAAGAAAATGATAAAAGGGGCCACAAACGATTCGTATAGGGATGCCATGACCATGTACACGATAAAGGCTGCTCCTCCGAAGGCCACCAGGAGCCACTTAAAGGAGGTTCGCATATCCTGAGCAGATCCGCCGGTCTCATAGGTGAAATCAGACGAAAAGTCGATCTTCTCGAGTCGTTTCTCCACATCTCGGGTGACCTCACCCAGGCTTCTACCCTGCACGGTGACCGCAATATTGATCACCCTTTGTTGGTCTCGCCTCAAGATGCTCGTAGGCGATGTGCTCCTGCGAATGCGGGCAATGCTGGAAAGGGGAATCTGCTCTCCCTGGGGATTTGTTACATACAGGTTCTTCAGAATTTCAGTGCTTTTCCGGTATCGGGGGTCGAGTTGGACGAGTATATCATATTCCTCTCCTCGATCTCGGAACAGAGAGGCCCTCGTGCCCTTGATATACGTGGAGACAGCATTGGCAACCTGCTGGGTGCTTAACCCGAGGGCCGATACTCTGTCTCGGTCGAGATCGATCTGTAACTCCGGCCTCCCTGCTTCAAGGCTCGTATTGACGTCCAATGCGCCCGGGACATCCTTAATGGTCTCCTTTATCTTGTCCGACAGTTTTTTCCCTATATCGAGATCTTCCCCGTAAAGATAGATGATAAGATCACCCTCTTCCCCAAAAAAGTGGCCTTGGGTGATTGAATAGGTTATGCCCGGTATCTGGTCAAGCCTCTTTCTGAGGGCAGACTCGACCTCCCTCTGGGTACGGTCTCTCTTTTCTTTATCAATCAGGTTGACCCGAATCTGCCCGGCATACGAGCCCTTGGCAAAGGCACCGAAGGCCTCTCCAACCCCGATGTCCGAGTTCTGATTCTTCAGCTCCGGGATGGTCTCGTGGATGATGTCTTCGATCTGTCTAAAGGTCATCTCCGTCGATTTCAGGCTTGTTCCCGGCGCCCTCTCCACCGCCATCTCAAAATTACTTTGGTCCATTTTCGGGAAGAAATCCATGCCCAACCTCGGTACGGTCGCCAGGCTCATGGCGAACATAAGGAAGGAAATCATTAGGGTTGTCTTTCGGTGGTCAAGACACCAGCTCAATGTTCGAGCGTGGAGGCTGAGCAGTTTTTCCAGACTCCCGTCAATCCTCCGGGAGATCCTCTGAGGGAGTGTACGGTTTTCCTCACTGTTCTCCTTTAGGAACCTGGAGGAGAGGAGCGGGATGAGCGTCAATGAAACGAGAAGGGCGCAAAACAGCGAAAAACAGATGGTAAGTGCCATGTCATTAAACATGACACCCGCAATTCCCGGTACGAACAGGATTGGGAAGAACACCGAAATCGTTGTGAGGGTCGAAGCGATAATCGCAGTGCCGACCTCCCTGGTGCCGGAATCGGCGCTCTTGAAGAGATTCCCGCTTCCCTTGAAGTGACGGAATATGTTTTCCAGCACCACGATGGAGTTATCCACCAGCAAACCCACGGCAAGGGCGAGACCGGCCATGGACATCATATTGAGGGTGATCTCGGCCAGGTCCAAAACGGCAAAGGTAACGACGATCGATATGGGGATGGAGAGGGCTACGATGATTGAGGCCCGGATATTCTGGAGGAAAAAGAGCAGAACGAGTGCCGCAAGGAAAAAGGCCTGCACAGCTGTAGAGCTGAGGTTGCTGATGGAGCGTTTGATGAAGTCCGCCTGGTTGAAGATCACACCGATCTTCACGCCTTGTGGAAGCCTGCTGACGATCTTCGGAAACGACTCGATTACCCGATTGGCTACCTGGACGGTGTTTGCCTTAGAGTTTTTGGACACCAGAAGCAAGAGCCCCGGCTTTCGATTGTTCCGGATAACGCGGGTGAGTTCCTCATACGTATCTTGTACCTGAGCCACGTTTTTGACATAGAGTGGGGTTTCCTCGCGATACCCGATAACGGTATTTGCGATTTGCTCCACGGAGGTGTATTCGCTGAGCGTGCGAATGCTGAACTCACTTCCTCCTTCGTCCAGTTTTCCCCCTGGAACCTGCTTATTCTCCCTGCTGAGGGCTGAAATTACCGTATCCACTGACAGGCCCTGGGCCTGTAGCTTTGCCGGTTCGATCTGCACCTGGATCTGGCGCTTCAGGCCTCCTGCTGTTTCAGCCGAGGCTACACCTACGATACGTTCAAGGGCGGGCTTGATTTGTTTTCTGCTCAGCTCCCTGAGCTCGGCAGGGCCCATAGGCCCCGACACAGACATGAAAAGGATGGGCATCTTCTGGGGGTCGAAGGCGATAATCAGAGGCTCGGATGCCTCGTCGGGCAGATAATCTCGAATGAAATCCACGTTATTCCTGATATCCTTTTCCGATTTATCGAGGTCAATACCCCAGTCGAACTCAGCCAAAATCAAGGAAGCCCCCAACTTGGACTGGCTTCGAATGTGCTTTATGTTCTCTACAGAGGCAACCGCCTCTTCAATGGGCTTGGTGACCAGGGTCTCCATATCGGCCGGCGCAACGCCGCTGTAGGTTGTGATAATGGCAATTACCGGAAACGTGATGTCGGGGTAGAGGTCGATTTTGAGCCTCGAGAGCCCGAAGAGCCCGAAACCGACCACGAAAACGTATATCATGGTGAAGGTGATAGCCCTCTTTATAGACAGACTTGAGAGACTCATGTCTGACTCCCCTCACCCTTCACCACGGTGACCTTATCACCGTCGGCAATCTGATGGAGTCCTCGTATCACCACTTGATCTCCCTTCTTCACCCCTTCGCAGACTTCCACCATCCTGCCGGACTCATGGCCCAGTGAAACTTTGCGCATGTGCGCTTTTCCCTCCTCGACAACAAAAACATAATTGACCTGGCCGACCCTAGCCTCACTGTTGGCTGAGTTCTCAAGATATTGCTCCCGGTAAAGGACCGCCTCTTTTGGTACCAGCAGTGCGTTGGGGTGAGGGTCCACAGAAAGGGAGAGCGCGGCAAACATGCCGGGCCGAAGCAGCCGGTCTTCATTTATCACCTTGATCTCCACAGAGAACATGCGGGTTGCAGGGTTGAGCGTGGGGCTCACTGTGTCGATCGTGCCGTGGAAGACATGGCCAGGGTAGGCCGCAACGGTGAGCTGTGCCTGAAGCCCCGGTGCCATGAACCGAATCTGATTCTCAGGAACATACGCAATGACCTTAACGGCATCCATCTGGACAACCGTTACCAAGGTTTTGGTAGGCACGGCAAGGTCACCGGCATCGAAAAGTCGTTCGCTGATGGTGCCATCAATCGGCGAGGTAATGCGGGAGTAAGATAAGTGGATCCTGGCCAGATCTAAGGCCGCCCTCGCCTGATTTACCTGGGCCTGCAGTGCCTGCCTGTCTTCTTTGGTGGCTCCCTCGAGAAGCATACCGAGTCGCTCTTGAGCTGAATTGAGATCTGCCTTGGCCACGGCATATTCCAACTCCGCCGACTCAAACTGGCGGTTTGCAACAGTGCCTCGCTCAAAAAGCACTTTCATGCGCTGGTAATTATGTTCGGCATTCTTGAGGTTTGCCGTGGCCTTTGCCACCAGATCCTCTGCCTGGGCGATCTCCTCGGACCTGGCCCCCACGTTCATCTGAGCCCATTTTGCCTGCACCACCTCCAGCGCAGCCTGTGCTTGCGCCACCTGAGCTCGTAACTCGTCCGATTCCAGAACGGCTATGAGCCCGTCTTTCTTGATCGTATCCCCGAGACTGACCTTCATCTCCTGGATAATGGCGCTTATTTTCGGATAGACCTTAATCTCCGTATTTGCCTCCACACTTCCGGTAAACCTGATTTCGTTCGAGACGTCACCTTGTGTGACCGCGGTGACCTCAACGAGAATGGGCTTTTCAGCGGCAGGCTCCTTCTGCCTTTTTTCACATGAGACTAGAAATGACACGAACAAAACGAGCAGTATAGCCAATGCCCTTTTCACGAAAATCTCCTTGTCAATCTTATTTGATCTTGCACTGTCATAAGAAAAACAGGCCCGCGCTCGGATGAATTCGGACAGGTATGGGGTCGTTCGGGAAATGGATGCCGGTCCTAACCGCCGTACTCAACCGAGCCAGGGTACGTTATCTGCTTTGACTGCGTTGCCGATCGTAGCGGTCCAGCAGGGCGGGAATCTCCCTCTCGAGAAATGCGTGGAAATCTCGGAGTTCTTTTAGCCGTTGGCGGGATTCCGGGTCGTTCCTCGCTAAAAGGTCCAAACCCCGTTCAGCTAGTTCCCGCACCGCACCCAGGTGCGATAATCGGGCTTTTGCGTGCTCTGACCAGGCACCGGGTTTTACGCGGTAGTAGATGCCTCGCTTTCCAGGAAGGCCCATGCGCTCAATCAGACCGAATTGGACGAGCAGTCGCGTCATAGAACTAATAGATCCCTTGCTGGCCCCGACAACGCTCGCCAGCTCCTCCGCGCACTGATGCGGCGGTTCACATACCAGAAGCCAGCCAAAGATTCGGCCAGCCATGCGAGGTAACCCCATCTCCTCGTAGCATATGCCTGCGTCTTCTATGAATTGCTTCATCTCAGTTCCACTCACTTAATCTATGGTATGGCTTTCCTCTCATTAAAAAATAAAATATAGTATATTCTGAACATTCAGTCAATACTGAAATTTTGAAAATTTGGGAGATCAAGGCTGAGGCACAAGGATTTTCTGGCTTCATGTCCCGGCCTCTCCAAACGGTTGACTGATAGGGAGAAGTCACAACGTTCGTCTCAAAGCAGCCCCTGCCCGTCGCATGATTTTTGTTGACTCGAAAATCGTATCATGGTCCTATACGCCTGCCATCATAGGGCTTTGAATAGTAGGCACTTCACCGGTGGCTGCTTGAGAGAATCAAGAGGCCTTTACATGTGCCTCATGCGGTCTCCATGTGTGACGGTAACGAGATCAGGGGTCTCGGCACCCGTCACCTTTTAAGCCTCTAACCCTAGGAGATGATCGGTATGGGCAACGCAGGTCGGCGCTACGTAGAGCACCGGACGGTTGGTCGCAGAAAAGACGACCGGCAACTCAGGGATCATGTCCGCAAGCATAACCAACTCTTCCAGGTCGGCCAGACCATAACTTCGGAGATTAACATGGATGTTCTGTTCGAAGTGATCATGGATCAAACCAATCAGATCATGGGCACTGAAAGGAGTTCGGTATTGCGATATGACGATAGGTGCAATGAGCTGTGGTCCCTGGTGTCAACGGACATGAAAAAGAATGAAATCCGCATACCTGCTGACTATGGCGTGTCCGGTTGGGTTTTTCAAAACAAGACGCCGTTGGTAATCAATGATGCTTATAGCGATCCTCGTTTCTATTCGAAGATAGACAAGAAATCAGGTTTTCGAACCAGAAACATCCTGTGCGTTCCCCTGACGAATAGACAAGTGGAATGCATCGGCACGCTCGAGACCCTCAACCAATAATGCGTATACGGCATGATTCCTGCGTTTGATTTTTTTAGATGGACTTGCTATATTCCCCTTTGACAAGACTGAATCGCCTAAGGGCACACCCGCAATGAGAAAAAAGCCTCTCTCAAGAGCGGGTTCAATGTATAACCATCAGGGATAGGAAGATATTCCCATATGGAACGAGAAAAGATCAGCCTCCAGCTCCTGATACATGATCTCAAGGTCCCTTTGGCAGTTATTGAAGCGGGAATCACATCGCTGCTGGGAAAGCTGGATAGATATGGTCCTCTTACGGAAAAACAGGAAAAGGTGTTGCTGAGAACGTTAAGGAATACCAGGGTCATTCAGGCACTGGTGAACGATTCATTGGAGCTGGAGAGATCCAAAGAGGGGGTGATCAACGTAACGCAGTTAAGGGTTTCGGATCTCATCGAAGGGGCTCTCGTGGAGATCTTCGATTTAGTTGATCACCAGACATCAGACAAGATAAAGATATGCACTGGCTTGGAGCAACTGAAAGGGGCGTTACAGGAAAACGGGGTCACGCTCACGATAGATGAAGGTCTCTGGTGTCAGGAGTTCTCCCTGGATGAGGCGAAGATAAAACAGATCCTCAGGAATCTCTTGAATAATGCCCTCAAGTATCGGAAGAGCCGAGTGGAGTTGAGGGTCGACAAACGACATGACTGCCTCCTTTTTTCCGTGAAGGATGATGGAGAGGGCATACCTTTAACGCATCATAAGAAGATTTTTCAGAGTTATTTTCAGATGGACCCCACGGGGTCTTACTCGGTCAGGGGTCATGGGCTGGGTCTTGCTGGAGTAATGGTTTTGGTGGAGGATATGGGAGGCGAGTTGCGTCTTGAAAGCGATCAAGGGAAAGGGGCAGAATTCATGGTCAAGCTGCCTTTGACGAATACCAAACCGTCCCTTTGAGAGAGATGATGTCCTCTGCCTTTGATATGGCGTGGGCCGTGAGCATGAGGGCTGGGATATCCTTTTTGTTGCTGAATCAGGACCACACGCTGA
>DATKZQ010000150.1:0-27152 GCA_035527895.1 Desulfatiglandales bacterium | reverse complement strand
CTTAGGTGGACTTCCACCAATAACTCATCTTTCTTGATAATGTTTTTCAAATAATCTTCTATTCCCAATATTACTACTTTCGGTTTTCCACGCCGGCTGACCAGGTATCTAATGCTTTGTGCCTCAGCTTTTTCTATTAACCACCGATTTTCGCGCAGGTTTAACCGTCATTTTGATCTCACTCTCTTCGAGTGATAGTTATCGGAATTGAAGGTTCAATTTTGCCCCGTCGAGCCAAGATATTGTCTGCGGGAGGCGATGCCAGGGAACGCCCCTGAGGATTGGATTATGAGCCCTGCGGGGATATGTTATTTGGACCTGGTTAGAAGTGATGTTCACGGTTGCTTTGCCCTGGATGAAATGGCGAAAGATCTTTGGAGCATCGCACTGCTCGAAGCCTCTGAGCTTGTGGGCGAGCATGCTGTAGAGGGTGTCGGCGATCATGGTCATCACGACGTCGAAGTGGACCTTGATCAGAATGGGGGAAGACAGTGCATTGAGATTGAAGAATTTGACCGCCTCTGCGATGGCGTTTTCCACGCGCCATCTACGGGCATAATCACTCACGATACGCTCGGCGGGCTCCATGAAATCGTTGGTGATCATGAAAGCGGGTTCTTCGCGTCCATTCCCACGGAGGATGACCTGTCTAATGTCTCCTTCGTAATCTTTCAGGGTGACATAGGATTGATGGATGTAAGGATTGGGGTATTTGCGTTTGTCATGAGGGAGGTGTATCCGCTTCCAAGGGCTCAATTTATCCAGGCTTCCGACCAGGTTCTTGCCTCGGCGCCTCAGGGTGATGAACCGAACCCCCTGGCTGTTCAAGATGGAAAGATGCTGGTAGGTGGTGAACTTGGAGTCGAAGACGAAGGTGGAATCAACGCCTTTATGGACCTTCTTCCAGAAGGACAGGAAGTTGAGGACCTGTTCGTTTGCTTCTTCCTTGTGGATGTCCGCGGCCGTATAAAGGAGCAGCTTGGAAGAGGCATCCTGGGCAAAAAGGGTCAAGGCCCCTTTCATCCGCTTTCCCCTGGCCCCAGCCCAATGTTCCTGAAGGACAGACTCATCGCCGTAATGCGGGATGGTGTGGAAATCCAGATTGATGATGCTCCCGTCATACAATCCCAGATGGGTGGCCTTCTTTACAACAGCCTGCTGGAGCTTCAGGATATGGACCTCATCGAGGCCATAGGAGTAGGTGGACATGGCCGTGCACTTGGGCAGCACGTTGAGACCGGCGAAGAGACCCGGACCGGGATCAAAGGCATGATCTCCCATGTGGGCGTACCGCTCCGTGCCGATGAGCTTCACGGCCAGAAAAGAGAGGAAGTAACTGACTGCAGGAATGACCTTGGTCCCCGGCAACCCCGTGGAACGGATCAGTTCCAACGGCTGAAACTGCTCCAGAAACGGGACGAAAAGAAATGCTCCTCCAGATTCACAGTCAAGACGTTGACCATCCATCTGTGCGATGGAAATGCGCTCAGATCGCTGGGGAACCTCTGCTCCCTTGACGGTCAGGCCGATCTTCAGACGGGTGCGACGTGCAAGCTTGGGAAATCCTTCTTCCGCCAAAACCCTCTCCACCGTCCGGACAGAGATGTCCACGCCATCCTCGGAAAGCAGTTGGGCGATCTCTCCTGCGGAGAGTTCCTTTTCTCGCCAGGCGCGGATCTTGCTGCGGGTCTCCGCGGTGACCCGGTAACGAGAGGCCTTCCCTTCTGGGACAGGTTCCGAAAAGTCGATCTTGCCAGTAGTAAACTGATGTTTCAACAGGTGGACATATGCGGGGGAGTACCCAAAGCGTTCGGCCACGACCTTTGCCGGGAGGCGGTCCACGAAAGAGGCTCGGAGGGCTTCATACCGCCGCTGCCAATCATGGATGGGGTTGATGAAGTAGGTGGCGTCGCGCATGAGGATCTTATATAAAATGACGATTAGAATGTCAAGTACTTTCTTGTTAAAATATACAAAGGCAAGGGACGCTCCGATAGCCAACCGTACGCTCAATATGGTATAATTTCTCGTATTATCAACTACTTTATACTTCATCGGCAGTATATGGGAGTAGAGATGTGTAGAAAAAACTTCATTTTTAACCGGGGCATTTATCACGGCAAACCGTCACTCACTATAAGATCCCTGGAGATTCTGCAACCATATTCGCACTGTAACCATTTGATTTAACGTATTTATTTTTGGATAGCACAACGAAGAGCCAAGCAAAACCTTATATGGATCTCCTACGCGAAAATCGGTGTTAGATGAATCACTCAAATGAGCGACAAAGGGTCAGCGGGATACCGCCACAAGAGAGCAGCTGAAGGGAGAAATGAGGGAGCAAGATTCAAAATTCAATCCTGGCCAAGTGCCTGTTCCCGGGCTAAACGGGCAAATTCTATCAGATAAGAAAACGGGCCAAATCTTCATGAAGGGTCCCGTTGTGCACTTAGAATTCCCGATGATCATAGTCCGTCATGGTGAAACGGACGGCAACAGGAGAAACGTTCTTCATGGACAGGCCAATGGCCCGGAAAATCAGCTGAACGAAACGGGAAAAGAGCAGGCAAAGCAGTTGGCGATCAATCTGTTTGCCGAGCTTAACCGAACGTTCGGCCCCCGACTGGCTGAATTGGCAAAATCAGGTAATCTGATCCTCTTGACCAGCCCCCTCAAGAGAGCGAGGGACACCGCACAGTTTTTCATCGATTACGTTAAGGAAGAAATGGGGCTTTTGCTGGGACCTCAGGTTCAAGAGGATCTCAGGGAGATCTCATTCGGCAAGATCGATGGTCTGGCCTTGGATGAAATCGAAGACAAAGAGCTAAGGGGTTTAGTGGTTCGATATCGGACGACTCAAGATGCAACCATCAACTGGCAAGGCACGGGTGAAAGCTTTGTGGACACGCTTATCCGGGCGAAAAGGCTTCTCCAAGCATTGAACCGAAGATATCAAGGAAAAGATGTGGTCGTTGTTTCATTTACCCATGGCACTTTTGGAAGTTCTTTGAGGGCGGTGGCAGGCGACAAAGGCCTTGCCAAAGGCGCTAATATGATCGCTTTCAGAGATAGCATCCTTGGATGCGGTGTTCCCCATTGGTTATGGAAACAGGGAATGGAGAGTCAGGCACACAATATCCCCTCGCCCACTAAAAGGGCTTGAGAACTAGACCCGTGAATCCGTCAAAAGCATCATTTGTAGACAGCCATGTCCATCTGGATCGGATCTTCGCTGAGAACCGTGAGCGGATATCCTGGCTCCGAGATGTCGGTTGCTTGGCCATATCCTTGGCTTCTGGGCAGGGGTGACCATCAGCCCGATTAAAACCTCCTTGGGAGAACTCCACAAAATATTGAATGAGAATCCCAATTACCACGATCGCATAATGCTGAACACCGATTCAGGGAGCATCTTCTACGAGGACCTTTACCGCCTCTATTGTTCCTCGAGCATCGGGAGACTTACGAAGACACAGCTTGCCAAAAAGAATGCGCTCCATTTTTTCAAGCAGGGGTTGGGGGCATAAGATTTGAATTAGTTGAGGGTAGAATAATTGCTGTGAAAGCGCGGGGATGCTATTACGTTCCGCGGCCGAGGCTGCGATTGTTTTTCGGTTGCAGGAGAAAATGATCCCAAGTCTAGTCAAGGAACTTCATCCGAGGGCTCTCCATTGCATCAGGATTCCAAATAGTCTACATCCATCATGCGATCCCTAAAAGATTGATTGAGGGGCGAAGTTTTTATTGACTTATGCTGATCTACATGTGTCATAATATCCAGGTAAGGGCCCAGTAGAGTCATCAGTACCGGAAGGTTAATCAAGCCATAGCCTTATTTAGTTCTCAATTACACCGATTTCTGCTACTTACCATTCAGTCCCCACTGCAAATTTCCATGACTCTATTAAACCTGTTCATGAGGTGAGAGTCAGACTGTGAGGCAATTCTAGTATTTTTTGATTTCGCGAGCCACACTATCGTTTCTGGTGTCAGATTTTGTGTGGAACTGGAAGAACCAATTTAGAGGAGATTGGTGATGCTCCAAAGAGGCAGTGAAAAGAGAGAAAAGAACCTAAGACTTGGCAAACCCAGCACAGACCTGTCCTCTTCTCCTTCCCAGACCGGTGGAGAAACCGCAAGCTTGACACCCTCCGTCTCCTTACCCAAAGGGGGCGGAGCGATCAAAGGCATTGACGAGAAGTTCTCGGTGAATCCTGTCTCTGGTACTGCCTCTCTCAGCATTCCAATCTATACTACCCCGGGCCGATCCGGCTTCTATCCTAAGCTGTCACTCGATTACGACTCTGGTTCCGGCAATGGGCCTTTTGGGGTAGGCTGGAATCTTTCAATTCCATCGATAACAAGGAAGACTGATAAAGGATTGCCCAGATATTATGATGGAGAGGAGTCAGACACCTATGTATTGTCAGGCGCCGAAGACCTTGTTCCGGCACTTGAAGAGGATAAGCATGGTGATTGGGCCAGAGTAATAAAGGATATCGTTAGAGAAGATGGTGGAAATAACGTTGATTACACTGTCTATCGTTATCGTCCCAGGATTGAAGGTCTGTTTGCACGTATCGAACGTTGGCAGAACAAAGCGACAGGGGATGTGCACTGGCGGTCGATTTCCAAGGATAATGTGACAAGCATTTATGGGAAAAGCCCCGGAAGCCGAATTGTTGCCCCCGACGATAGCTCACGAGTGTTCAAATGGCTGTTAGAAGAGACTTACGATGACAAGGGCAACGTGATGATCTATGAGTACAAGCAGGAAAATCAGGAGAATGTAGACCGCTCCCTACCTCAAGAGAAAAATACGATCGCCAACAACAAGAGCTGCACCAACAAGTATCTGAAGCGCATCAAGTATGCAAATAAAACTTCATGGAAACTGACATCTCCCCTTCTACCGGGCGACTGGCTAATGGAAGTCGTTTTCGATTATGGGGAACACGATCTTGACAGCCCTGATCTAAATGAGCCCCATTCATGGCCTGCGCGCCCTGACGCATTTTCAAGCTACCGTGCTGGGTTTGAGATAAGAACCCGACGCCTGTGTCATCGTGTTCTCATGTTTCATCATTTCAAGGAACTTGGCAGCACACCGTGTCTGGTCCGATCTACCGACTTCCACTATGATGGGGATCCTGTAACTAATTATCCAGATTATGCCAGGGTAGGGAATCCAATCGTCACCTATTTAGTATCCGCGACACAAACGGGGTACTTCCGGAAAAATGATGCAGCCCCTTACACCAAAAAATCACTTCCACCTCTAGAATTCAGTTACACCAAATTTCAGGTCAATGAAGAAATCCACGCAATCGATGCCGAAAGCCTGGAAAATCTTCCCATCGGACTCGACGGGGCTCAGTACCGATGGGTGGATCTGGACGGAGAGGGGATCGCCGGGATCTTGACAGAACAGGCTGATGCATTGTTTTACAAACGCAATCTAGGTGATGCCCGGTTTGGGCCTCTTCAGCGTGTAGCAGCCAAGCCTTCCTTAGGTAACCTGCGAACCGGCCAGGCACAGATAATGGATTTGGCAGGGGATGGCCAAAAAGACCTTGTCTTGCTGGATGAACCTTTTTTGGGTTTCTACGAGCGCAAAGAAGACAATTGCTGGAATTCCTTCGTTCCCTTTGTATCATCGCCACAGATTAATTGGAGGGATCCCAATCTCAGACTCGTCGATCTGACCGGAGATGGGCATGCCGATGTTTTGATCACCGAGGATGAGGTCTTTACATGGTACCTGTCAAGAGCAGAGGAGGGATTTGGGCCAGCCGAGTCTGTACGCAAGGAACTCGATGAAGAGAAAGGCCCCGCCCTTGTTTTTGCCGATGCTACCCAGTCGGTGTATCTCGCCGATATGAGCGGCGATGGACTGAGTGACATCGTCCGGATCAAAAATGGGGAGGTTTGTTACTGGCCCAATCTGGGTTATGGCCGCTTCGGCGCCAAGGTTACAATGGATGCCCCCCCCTACTTCGATTCCCCTGACCTGTTCGACCAGGCAAGACTCCGACTGGCCGATATCGATGGCTCAAGTACCACGGATGTTATTTACTTCGGCGCACATAAAATAAGCTTCTGGCGCAACCAGTCAGGCAACAGCTGGAGCGAACCACAGGAGCTGAACAGTTTCCCGCCAACAGACAACCTTTCATCGGTGATGGTGGCTGACTTGCTGGGAAATGGGACCACGTGTCTTGTCTGGTCTTCACCCTTGCCCGGCAATGCTGCTCAGCCCTTGTGCTATATAGATTTGATGGGCGGCAAAAAACCGCACTTGCTGGAATCGGTCGTCAACAACATGGGGGCGAAGACAGGGCTGCAATACGCCCCATCAACGAAGTTCTATCTTGAAGACCTCAAAACAGGCAAGCCATGGATCACCAAGCTGCCATTCCCAGTCCATGCCGTTGAACGGGTTGAGGTCTTTGATCATATATCAAAGACAAAGCTGGTGACCGCTTACCGCTATCATCACGGCTACTTTGACGGGGACGATCGCGAGTTTCGCGGCTTCGGTATGGTGGAACAGTGGGACACGGAATATTTTGACCAGTATAACATGCCAGGGCTGTTTGAATCAGGCTTTAAACAGGTGGAAGAGGGATTTCATGTACCGCCCGTGCATACAATAACCTGGTTTCACACAGGCTTTTACAAGGACAGGGACCATATTTCAACGCTGTATAAAGACGAATATTACAAGGAGGATCATGATGCAAAGCTGCTCCCCGACACTATTCTGCCGGACGGACTGACCGCTCAGGAAGAGCACGAAGCCTGTCGCGCACTCAAAGGCCGTTTACTGCGCCGGGAGATACATGCGCTGGATCAATCTGAAAAGAGCAGCCACCCTTACCAGGTAATAGAAAGTAATTACAGGCTTGTTAAAATACAGCCTGTTAAGGACAGCCCCCATGCCGTATTCTTTGCACATGAGAATGAAACCCTGCAATATCATTATGAGCGCTATCCGGATGATCCTAGAATGAGCCACAGCATGATCCTGGAGGTGGATGAAAAATACGGTCATGTAAAAAAGGCGGTAGCCATTGCCTATCCGCGCCGTCCAAAAGAGGTCGGCCCCGAACACGAGCCTGAGCAGAGACAGACACTTATTACGTATACGGAATCCGAATTCATTGATTTGGATGATGAGCTGTATTCCTACAGGATCGGTATTCCCTGTGAAGTCAAAAACTATGAGATAACCGGTTTGCATGCTCAAGGGGCGAACCCTTTCAAGAGAGATGAGATCCTTGAGGTCAAGGGTTTTGATGAGATTGAGTACAACGAACGACCCACAGAAGGCCTTGAACAAAAACGACTTATCGAGCACTCCAGAATCCTATATTATGGCAATGATCTTTCCGGCCCTATGGAGCTGGGAGCAGCAGGCTCACCGGCGCTACCTTACAAGAGGTATCAGCTGGTCTTTACACCGGAGATCATCAATGAAGTGTTTTCTCAAGACCCACAAGATCCTGATGATCCTCCCATCCATATCACCGAAACTCTGCTGCGTGATGAGGCCAGATACGTAAAGGAAAGGGATTTTATAGAAGGAGGCCTGTTTCCAGCCAGCAGCGGACAGGATAACTGGTGGGTCCCCTCCGGCCATCACGAGTTTAACCCGGACCAGTTCTACCTGCCGGTAACGTTTATCGATCCTTTTTTAGAGCCCCTCAGCCTTGCATACATCACTGTTTACGACGAGTACTCTCTGCTGGTTGAGAGAGCAAGAGATCCGTTCGAAAACGAGGTCAAAGCAGCAAACGACTACCGGACGATGCAGCCGTACCTAGTAACCGGACCCAACGGCAACCGGTCGCAGGTCGCCTTTGATGCACTGGGGATGGTCGTCGGCACGGCTGTCATGGGCAAGGAGGGTGAAACCAGAGGCGACTCCCTTGAAGGGTTTGATGCCGATCTGGATGACCAGGTCGTCCAGGATCATATGGATGATCCCTTTTCTGACCCCCATGCAATCCTGCAGCAAGCCACCACTCGCATGGCATATGATCTCAGCCGGTTTCACCGCAGCAGAGAGGCAAACCCGGATGATGAAACTGCCTGGCAGCCAGTCGTGGTTTATACCCTTGCGCGCGAAACCCATGATACTGACCTTGGTGCCGGTGAGCAGACAAAGATCCAGCACAATTTTTTATATTCCGATGGCCTGGGCCGGGAAGTCCAGACCAAGATCCAGGCCGAACCAGGCGATGTCAATGCAGAACACACGGAAAGGCGCTGGGTGGGGTCAGGCTGGACCATTTACAACAACAAAGGAAAACCGGTTAAACAGTATGAGCCCTTTTTCTCCCCTACTCATGAATTTGAAAATAATGCCATAAACGGCGTAAGCGCTGTACTTTTCTACGATCCCCTTGAGCGGGTGGCGGCAACACTGCATCCCAACAATACCTATGAGAAGGTGGTATTTGACCCGTGGACGCAGGAGACCTGGGATGTCAACGACACCCTGTCGGTAGGGCCCCCCAATGATGACCAGGACGTAGGCTTCTACTTTGACCTGCTCGATGAGGAGGGTTACCTGCCCACCTGGTACGATAAAATGATGTCCGGGACTTCGGAGGAGCAGGACGTGGCAGAAAGGTCCTTAAGGCATGCCCAAACTCCCGGCATTGTCCACCTGGATGTGCTGGGAAGGACGTATTTGACTATTGAGCAGAACACGGTCCTGGATGATGACCGCAGTGTTGTAGAGATCGTTACATACAAAACCCACGTAACGCTCGATATAAAGGGCAATCCCCTGTTGATCACCGATGCAAGGGATAACCGAGTGATGTCCTATGTCTACGATATCGCTGGCAGACAGCTCTTCCAGCACAGCATGAGCGCGGGCAAACGCTGGGTGCTGGCGAATATTGCCGGAAATCCGATTCGCGCATGGGACAACAGGAAAAATCAACTCAGAACACTTTACGATGAACTCCAGCGTCCCACCCATATGTTTGTAAAAAACCTGGATGAAGAGGGGAGTGAATTCCTGGCTGAACATACGATTTACGGTGAGAGGCGCCCCGATGCAGAAAACTATAA
This sequence comes from Desulfatiglandales bacterium, assembly GCA_035527895.1. Classification (GTDB taxonomy): domain Bacteria; phylum Desulfobacterota; class DSM-4660; order Desulfatiglandales; family B25-G16; genus JADFWK01. The sequence goes on along the minus strand of DATKZQ010000150.1, from coordinate 18,062 downwards.
CCTGCTTGGCCAGATTTACAGGCACTGTGACGGAGCAGGTGTCACGACAAATGAAGCGTTCGACTTCAGGGGAAACCTTCTCAGAGGCAGCAGGCAGCTGGTCGGGGAATATATGGATAGGGTTGATTGGTCGCAAGATCCCGAACTGGAGGATGAAATCTTTACTAGTAGCACCTCTTATGACGCTCTCAACCGCCCGATCAAAATAACCACGCCTCATACCGAAAATGCTGAAAGAAACATCCCGCCAAACATACTTCAGCCGGTTTATAATGAGGCAAACCTGCTGGAAAAATTGGATGTGTGGCTGCGGCAGGATAATGAGCCGGAGGGCCTGCTTGACCCGGAAACAGCTGATATATTTGCGGTCACCAATATAGACTACAATGAAAAAGGCCAGCGAATATCCATCGAGTACGGGAACAATACCAGAACAGAATATACTTATGACGAGGAGACATTTCGTCTGACTAATCTAAAAACCTCCTCTCTGTCAGAAGACGGAGACCTTCAAAATCTAAGCTACCTTTACGACCCCATAGGAAACATTACCAATATCCGAGATAATTCCAAGCAGGCGATCTTTTTTAACAACACGGTTGTAGAGCCTTCGGCAAGATACGAGCACGACGCCTTGTATCGCCTGATTCTTGCAGAAGGCCGGGAACATATCGGGCAGGCGTCAGGCGATGGGGATGGGCTTAAACCCCTCTATGACCATAACGATTCCTTTCGCAGTAATCTACCGCATCCCAACGACGGACAGGCAATGCGCAGGTATGCAGAGCGCTATGAATACGATGAGGTCGGCAATATTTTGCGCGTGATACACCAGGCGGTCGGAGGGGGCTGGACCCGCCGTTACGATTATGAACAGGGGACCAACCAGCTTCGAAGCACGAGTCTACCTGGTGATCCTGATGAAGGTGAGCTGCCGACAAGGTATTTATATGACCCTCACGGCAACATGATTGAGATGCCCCACCTGCCGGCAATGGATTGGGATTTTAAGGATCAGCTTCACGCTGTGCAGAAACAGGTGGTCAATAATGGGGTAACTCCGGAAAAGGCTTATTACTTGTACGATGCCGGAGGCCAGAGGGTGAGAAAGGTACGGGTGAGAAGCAACGGTTCGATGATAGATGAGCGCATCTACCTAGGTGGATTTGAAATCTATCGCCGGTGGGACGGAGACAGCATATCGAAAGAGACAGAAACCCTTCACATCATGGACGACCAGAATCGTATTGCCCTGGTTGAGACCTGTACCTGTGACAACAGAAGAACAAAGGACAACCCCGAACCTGTCTTGCGCTACCAGATCGGAAATCACCTCGGCTCGTCCAGCCTGGAACTCGATGAAAACGGAGACGTAATCTCTTATGAAGAGTATTATCCCTATGGCAGTACCTCGTACCAGGCCGCGAAAGCCGGAATAGATGTCAGCCTTAAGCGTTATAGATACACCGGCAAGGAGCGGGACGAGGAGAGTGGGCTTTATTACTATGGTGCGAGGTATTATGCGCCATGGTTGGGAAGGTGGACGAGTTGTGATCCAATCGGCGTGAGAGACGGGTTAAATCTGTACCGTTACGTGGCCGATAACCCAATATATTTCATAGACAGGCGCGGTACTCAAGGAGTGCCAGAATGGGCTCGCGAAAGAATACAAGGACTGCAGGAACGCCGCGAGAAAGATAAACGGGAAAATATCGAAGAATTAAGTAAGATGAAAAATAGAATACGTGAATCATCTAAAAAGCCATCTCCTTGGTATTTAGAGAAAGTTCTTCCACTCCACTTAGCTAAGACAAAACCAGGATCGGATATAAGAAAGCAGTTCTGTTCTGAAGAAAGTAAGCAGTGTTATACTCCATCTGAGCATGCGTATGCATTTTGGGAACCCGAGACCAGGAAAGTCGTTGGATTTTATACTCTAGGAACTGGCGGAATGAAGTACTATAACCTTGAAGGAGAGTATGTCGGAAGTGGTATTTATGATCCAGCCATAGAATCATGTTTATCTCCAATTGATTTCATTGGGCCAGGAGCCGTCCGATCACTCTTCGGATCAGTGACTTATAAGTTCGCTACAAAAGAATTGTGGATTTATTCAACCAGGAAATTTGCATTTGATTATATTGAAAGCGGAAAAGGAGCTGTTATATGGGCTAGCGCGTATGGGCCTGGCGATTGGCTCTATAAGAGAGGGCTATGGAATAGCATACTTCGATCAGTGAGGACTGGCAAATGGAAGCCATTCCCTAAGGGGGAGGAATATATAAGACAGGTAACTGGCTCAGCGGTTGAGCATTTTACGCAACTTGATGCTTTTGGCCCATTCAGGTGGATTAAAGGTTTTGTTGGAAAGCAGTATTCGACAACATCGCCGGCTCAAGGGCTTCATTTATCCTCGGGTACGCTAATTCCGGCATCACCGCATCAAATGTCCGAGTATTTGTTGCACAGGCTCGGCGTGTATTTGGGTGATCCCTTGGGGATCCCGGGAGCGGGGTTCGCAGCAGGGGCTACCTATCTAAGATTAAAAACGGGGGAATCTCAGCAGGAACCGTAAACCGGATTGTGCGCAGAGGGGGGAAATATGAGGACTGGGGGTCAGGTCTTGACGGCCTGTTGCCCAAAGCCCTTTTTACAACGAGATGTTGATCAAGAAGTCGACTTTGAACAACGAAATTCGGCTACGCCAAACCGAAAGCCATAGTGAATTGATTACAAAGGTCCCTAAACGATGATCCAAGGGAAATCCCTTCCCATGCGGCTCTTTGTGCTCTTATCAGTTGCCCTATTTGGGCGTTGCTCTTTGATAGTCGTCCCTCTGAGTGTGTTATTAGGACGGTGATGTTTTGAATGGCAGCAATGAGGAAATCCTGGATCTGCATCCTCCATAACCTCCGCCATCGGGCTCTCTTGTACCCATATCGTGTCGATTGCCCAAAGGATCGCTCTGAGAGGTGCTACCTTGTCTTTATGTCCCTTTTGGCCTCTCGGCCCCTGGCATGCGTCAGCATACCATCCAGCTCCTCTTGTCTGGCATGTCGCTTCAAGCTGCGGCCATCCTTCGCACGGGTACAGCGTGCTCTCAGCTCACAGCAGGCACAAGCTTGAGCAGAGGCCTTGTATTCATAGTGGTTGCGCTTTTTATGGTACATGCGTCTGGTGAGGATATTGCCTGCAGGACACGTGAAGGTGTCGGTGTCAGGGTGATAGGTGAAGGCCTCTCTGGGGAAGATCTCCTTTTTCCTGCCTGAACCCTGCTGCGTTGCCTCTAAGGAAGGGATGTGGGCCTTGATCCCTCGATCATAGCAGATGAGATAGTTGTCAATGGTACCATATTTACTGTCAGCAACTACCGTATCAACGCCCTGTTGGGTAGTGTGCTGGTGGGTTTCAATGATATCTTCAAGAACCTCACCATCATCAACAGATCCGGGGGTAATCTTCGTAGCGGTGATGATCTCGTGTTTTTGATCGACAGCTCGATGCGTCTTATACCGCAGCTTTGATCTGTCACTGCTATGCCTGGTTACCGAAGCATCGGGATCGGTGGTCGAGATATGGCGGCTGTTGGCAGGGGTTATTTTGGGGACCGCAAGATCATCGAGGCGTGCTTCAAGCTGCCGGTAGCCCTTATTGAGATACTTCTTCAAACTGTGGGTATCTACCACGGAGTTATTAGAGGCATTGGCATCGATGAGGCTGGCATCGGCAAAGAGCTTTGTGCCATCAACAAGACCGGCCTCAACGCATTGTAAGACAATACGCTCAAAAAAGGACTTGAAGGCATGAACACCCCACCGGGCCCGGGCCTTGCTCAGGACACTGTGGTTGGGGATGGCATCATCGAGATCGTAGCCCAGAAAGTATAGCCAGTCCAGGCGTTCGGGAATGGTGAGCATGAGTTCTCGCTCGGATCTGACATTGTAGAGGATCAAAAGGAGCATCATCTTTAAGATCACCGGAGGAGGCACCGATACATTGCCCTTGTCTCCATAGGTGTCTCTGACTTCTTTGTAGATAAAGTCACAGTCGACCGTTTGTGCGATTTTCCGAAGGATATGATCCTTGCGGATGCGTTTTTCCAGGTTGAAACCGGTTACAAAGAGTTTCTGCTGATACTCGGATTGATGCCCCATCATGATGATAACACCTTGTTATTATTAGATTATCAGCATATTAGCAGAGAATCAGATGGGTATCAAGGGTTATTTGGGCAACAGGCCGTTGAAATTTGAATTAGTGAAGCTGAATGAACGTAGCTAAGTAGGGCTCATTCTATGCACCACAAACAACGTTGAATTAAAATCAAAAGAAGGGCGAGAATAGAGTTTATTTTTGGTTTTTGATAAGGGGAGGGAAAAATGAAAAACAAAGAATTCCGCATCACCGGTCGGGTGCTTGACCAGACTGGACAAGGAATAGAAGGACTCCGTATCGAAGCCTGGGACAAGGATGCTCTGATCGATGATCTCCTGGGCAGCGCTCTTTCCGGAAAGTCGGGGAGTTTTACGATTGAATTTGATAAGCGCTACTACCAGGAGATTATTTTTGACCGGAAACCTGACTTGTATTTTAAGATTTTTCAAAATGATGAACTTATAAAAAGTACTGAAGATTCGGTACTCTGGAATGTAGAGGCAGGAGAAAGAGAAATTAAGATCAAGGTGGACATTCCCGCGCCGAGCCAAATCTTCAAAGTAAAGGGCGCTGTCCTGCAGCCAGACGGTACGCCGGTTGTTGGAGCGACCGTCAAAGCCTTTGACAAGGATCTGCGCCATGAGGACGCACTAGGAGAGGTTACCACCAATCAAGCAGGGGAATATGAAGTCACCTATACCCGTGAACAGTTCCACCGGGCAGAGAAAAAAAGCGCTGATCTAATTGTCCGGGCTTACGACAAGGATGGGACAGAACTGGCATCCTCATCGATTATCTTCAATGCCAAGCTGAGAGAAGAAGTGAATTTGACCTTGAGCGGTGAGGCATTCCAGGGACCTTCGGACTACGAAACGCTCCTGCAGGCACTGACCCCTGTTCTCGATGGGGTCCAGCCGGCGGACCTCACCGAGGACGACATCACATTTCTAACGGATGAAACCGACATAGATCTCCAGCGCATCCACTGCCTCAACCGAGCTGCCAAACTGGCGTTGACAGTCGACCACTCGGATTTGCCCACGGAAGTCTTCTATGGGTTCGCCCGAAAGGGTCTTCCGACCAGAAGCCTTACAGAACTTCTGAGCCGTCCCTTACCGGTACTGAGAGGGGCTCTGGAAGAGGCATTGCAGGAGAACATCGTTGCGGCGAGTCTGCAAGAACAGCTCGATGCGATAATCGCGGCGTTGCAGGCGTTCATGGTGCAACAAGCCTCCGTTGCTCACGAGCCCGGAAGCGTCACCTTCACGGCGTTGTTGGAAACCAGCGAGTCGCTCGACTCAGAAAAGCGGGACAGACTACTTGAGTTTCTTGCGTCCTATCGTGGGAGCGTTGAGAACCTCTGGACAGAACTCGAGCAGGGCACGGAGTTTTCCCCGCAAGAGGTCGAAGGCGTCCGCTTAACCCTCCAATTCGGTACACTGAGCCGCAACTACCTCCCAATGGTTATTGCACTGCAGACGTTGCGCCATGAGCCGCTGCCGGGTTTCTCTGATCAACCCATACAGGAAATCCGCGAGCTTGCGCGCTTCAGCGCCGAGGATTGGCTGGGCCTCATTTTGGATGAAAGCAATGACCCACCCATCGGGTTCCCTCCGGATACCCCCGGCACGGACGACGCGGAGAAGGCACGCAACTATGCCGAGCAGCTATTCCGGCAGGTCGAGGTCGCTTTTCCCACGGCCGCGGTTGCCTACCAGCTCAAAGGCGCAGATACTGCTGTTTGGAACTGGGGCCTCCAGCTGTCCGAGTTCCTCCTGGAGAATCCGGATTTCGACCTGAAGACGACACGGATCGAGCCCTATCTCCAACAGTTGCCGCGCCTGTTGTCCCGCTCTGGTGATACGAACAACGGTGAAGAAACGAAAGAGGAATTGAAGACCATGCAGCGTCTGTTCCAGGTCACCCCCCGGTTCGATCACATCCACAGGCTGCGCCAGGCCGGTTTCAATTCCGCCCGGGGCATCGCTCGGTTGACACGGGAGTCTTTCCTCGATCGGTACGGCGCAGATTTTGGGGGGAACGAAGCCGCAAGCAAACTCTATGAGACAGCCAGCGATCGCGTGGCAGCAGCGACCAACGTCTGGAGCAAGTGGAGTTGGGAATTCGGCCAGGCGCTGCCGGCAATGATTCCACCAGTACCGACTCCGCCCCCCGATTTTATCGAAGAGCAAATACCCAACTGGTCGGAACTGTTCGGTTCGCCGGACTACTGTACATGCAAGCACTGCCGGTCGATCTACAGCCCTGCGGCCTATTTCGTCGAACTGCTGCAGTTTCTTGAAAACGAGAGTACGTATCAGAGCGAAGAAACCTCCGGTCTGGATAGCGGCTATACGAACGCTCTCGACCTGCTGTTGAGCCGCAGACCCGATCTGGAACACATCGAGCTTACCTGCGCCAATACCGACACACCCCTACCCTACATCGATCTGGTGAACGAGATCCTGGAGCGGGCCGCTGCACCGACACTAGAGAGCACCGATTGGCCGCAGACGACATGGAGTGCCGAGGAGCTGGCGGCAAACCCGGAGCGTGTCCAGCGGGCCGCCTATGAGAGTGTCCTGTCCGACGCAATCTACCCCTGGGATCTGCCGTTCGATCTCTGCGCCGAAGAGACGCGCATCTACTTGAAACATCTGGGAGTACCGCGCTCACAGTTGATAGAAGTCTTCCTCAAGAACTCTTCATCACCGGGCGCCGCCTACCTGAACGAGGATATCGTCCGGGAATATCTGGGAATCACAGAACAGGAATGGCTGTTGTTGAGGGGTCAGACATACCAGAACGAGTCCCAATGGCCAGCCTTGTGGGGGTTGACCGGAACCGGTAACGAAATCCCAAATCCCTACGACACATCGAACGTGACAATCAGTGGGACCTGGGACGAGGTCCTGAGGCACTGCTGGATTCTGCTGAAGCGCTCCGGCATCACGCTGGCTGAGCTCAAGGAGCTGCTCCGGCTCCGCTCCGTGAATCCCCAAGGCTCTATCACCATGGAAGGGGAGGAGGATTGCAGGATCCAGGACCTGCGCCTCCAGTTCACTGCCGACGACACGGAGCCCCTGTCTTCAGACGAGGCAAAGGCGGCATTCCGCAGAATCTGCCTGTTCGTGCGTTTGCACCGGCGATTGGGCTGGAGCGTCTATAAGCTCGATCAGGCACTGGCGGCGTTTGACAAGGTCGGGCAAGACGATGACGACTGGCATGTCGATCAGGATTTCATAAAGAAAACCTCCCACGTCCAGCGCCTGCGGGAACGGCTTGGCGTCCCATTGCAGGAGATGCTCTGTTGGTGGGGAGATATTCCGACTAGCAGGGAAGGCGAGGAGAATACCTCACTGTTCGAAAAGCTGTTTTTGAACAATTCGGTGTTGCCCAAAGAGGCGTCCCCCGATGACTGGCAGGACTTCGAGGACCTACTGTCGTATCCGACGCCAGAACATCCGAAGCCCATTACAACTTACTTACCTCGATTGACAGCGGCATTAGGGGCGAGCGCTGACGACATATTGTTTGTCCTGTCTTGGGATCCCTGGTCAGCTCCCGAACCAGGATCGGATTGGGACGTGCTCACACTTCCAAACCTCTCGCGTCTCTTTCGGATTCTCTCCTTATGTCGCGCGCTGAAGCTGTCAGTTCGAGAATCCGTGGCGCTGATCGAGATGCGGGGGCAGGACCTCGATCCGTTCTCACCCTTGTTTGATGATCCTAAGCCGACTCAGAACCTGCTGCTGTTGGTCGACGATCTGCAGAAAGTGCGTAGCTCTGGATTTCAGATCGCCGAGCTTGATTATTTGTTGCGTCACCGTCTTCAATCACCCGAGACCGAAGAAGCCGATCTTCGGGAGACGAGTCTCGTACTGGAGCAGCTTCGAGCCGGTTTGCAGAAGATCGACCCCGCGGCACGCGAAACGGATGGCAGAAGCCTGATCAAGCAGCATCTGATCCAAGTTTTGAAGCTCGAGCCGGCGATCACCGAGCGATTGTTGGGTCCACCTAGCAGTGAGATGCCGGAAGATGAAAATGAGCCGCTACCTGACGCATGGGTCAAAGCCGCGGAAACCGACAGAGACTCCATCGAGGCGTTTCTCGACGACGTTTTCCTTAAGTCGGATACCTTGATCAAAGAGACATTTGCTGAGCAGAGAGCGGTTCGCGACTCTCTGCCGAAACAGTACGGAACCTTGATAAAGCTGAAGAAAGTCGCGACCATGCTATCACGCTTTCGGCTGACCATGAAAGAGGCTCGCTATCTTTTCGAGGGCAGTCAGTCGGCGTGGCTCGACCTCAATACCCTGCCGGTCGTCGAAACGCGGGAATGTGATCTCCTTTACTCCGGTTGGTCGAGGCTGGTGGATGTCTGCAATTTGCGTGACCGTATCGGTGCAATGACACCCGACCTCTTCGATCTCTTCGATATGGCGGTACAGGAAGGCGCAGACGTGCCATTATTCGATCTCGTGCCCAAGCGTCTGGGTTGGAAAAAAGAGGACTTCGATGCCCTGATCGAGCACTTCGGATATGAGCAGTATAGCTTCCGGGACGAGAGGCCCTTCCTCCGCCTGGAGGCATGTTTCGACCTGGGCAGCCGCATAGGCGTGTCGATCAGCAATCCTGTCAGGATCCTTGACTGGGCCGACGCCGGCGTCAGTCCCGAGGTGGCGCACAGTATCAAACTTGCCGCCAAATCCAAATACGACGAGCAACGCTGGCTCGAGGTGGCGAAGCCGCTGCAGGACGGCCTGCGCGAACGCAAGCGCCAATCCCTGGTCGCCTATCTTACCGGGCTGTGGGACTGGACACCCGAACAGCTCTACGCCTGTTACCTGATCGACGTCGACATGCAGGCGTGCATGATCACTTCGCGCATCAAACAAGCCATCAGCTCCGTCCAGCTCTTCGTTCAACGTTGCCTGATCGGTCTCGAAAGCGGCGTCGACATCACACCGCGGGCGGCGCGCTGGTGGAACCAATGGATGAAAAACTACCGGGTGTGGGAAGCCAATCGCAAGATCTTCGCCTACCCCGAGAACTGGATCGAGCCAGAGCTCCGCGACGACAAATCGCCGTTTTTCGAGGAACTGGAAAAAGAGCTGCGACAGAACGACATCACGCCGGAAACAGCCGAAAAGGCATACCTGAACTACCTCGAGAAGCTCGACCGGGTCAGCCGGCTCGAGATCGTTGCGCAGCATTACGATCACGAATCCGGACGTCATTACATCTTCGGGCGCACGCCAAACACACCCCACGTCTATTACTTCCGCTATCGCGATATCTGCCGCGTTTGGAGCCCGTGGGAGCAGATAGATCTGGACATCGAGGCGGACCACCTGATCCCCGTGGTCTGGAATCGACGGCCCTATCTCTTCTGGCCGCTCTTCAAGGAGGTGAGCAAAAAGCAAGATGATCCCGATGGTGATCGGCCATACGGGCAGGCATCTAAGGTCTGGGATGTCAAGATCGCGTGGAGCGAGTACTGGCAGGGGAAATGGGGGGAGAAGAAGGTGACACCTGTGCCGCTAAGGCCGAAAGGAAATAGGGCTACAACGTACTTTTATAATCCAACTGAATACTTATATAGTAGGAAGAGCGTTGGTGAAATTCCAGTTTTATCTGAAGAGTATCTCCTGGGTCAATATATCGTCAATATTGAAGGCATTGGAAGAACTGAAACTTATGATCTATCAATATCACCACAACCATACTTTGGCGAAAGCAAGAATGCGAGTTTATTTTATTTGCAACCTTCGTTGATCGATGAGCGGCTATGCCTGAGGATCTTCTATGTCCGGGATTTTTTCCTCGAGCGCGAACGATATGCGCCCACGGGAGAGCTTCACTTCACTAGCAACACCGGTAAGCCCCTTCAACTGGAATACGAGGAAACGAAAGATCGTTTCTTGCCGATCACCGATTGCGGATACATTCAAGACTCAGCACTGCACGCTTCGGGCGGCTCCGTATATTTTAAGGCACCGACAGGGGCGGGATTATGTGAATATGTAAACTCTGGAACTTCACCACAGATTATTTCTTCCGTCTCATTTTGGACTCTCCCCTCCGCGGATAAGAGTGAAAGGGCTTATCGATTGCTATTCCCCCAATACAGGTCAGTATCACATTGCTTTAATTACTTATATGGCTCGTCGGCTGATCCTGCTCATTACATTGGCTGGTGTTCACCAATTATCTACCAAGACGAAAATCGGTCTTTCTTGATCAATCCCACAGACGGAGAAAACTATTTTTATACTTTAACACCTGGAGTTCAATGTAAGATTGAACATTATATCGAAGAATATAGAAACAGGGATTGGTTCAAGTATCAAATCGAGTCACAATACCATCCCTATGCTTCCTACTTCATTGATAGAATTTATCAAGGGGGTGTAGATGGCCTACTTAATGCCACCCCTGCGGAGCGCCTCTTCCGTCAAGCGGTCAATAAGGTGGTTTTTGACGCCGAAGATGGCTATCTAGCAGTGCATGAACACATCATCAGACCGTATCCAAAGGAAGAAATCACCTTTGAAGACGAGGAGGCCTACGCCCTCTATAACTGGGAACTATTCTTCCACATCCCGCTGCTGATTGCAGATCGCCTGAGTACGAACCAGCAATTCGAGGTAGCGCAGAAGTGGTTCCATTACATCTTTGATCCCACCGAGGTAATCCCTCCGGATCAACCTTCCAAGGGAGCCTGGCGTTTCGGTCCCTTCTTCGACTTCGGAGACGAGCAGCAACGCATAGACGAGCTGATGCGTCAGCTGAACGGAGATTCCCCCGAGCTCGCCGATCGGGTGAGACGCTGGCGCAACAACCCGTTCCAGCCCCATCTCATGGCACGGCTAAGGGACGGTGCCCCCTACATGAAGACGGTGGTGATGAAGTACATTGACAACCTGATTGCCTGGGGCGATGTGCTGTTCCGGCGCGACACGATTGAGTCAATCAACGAGGCCACGCAGCTTTATATTCTCGCGGCGTCCATCCTCGGACCACGTCCGCAACAACTGCCGGTGCTCGAGCGTGCCGGGCAGACTTACGCCATGCTCAAGGATAGACTGGATGCTTTTGGCAATGCACTGGTGCCGGTGGAGAACGAGATCGTCCAAGCAGGGGAAAGCGAGTCCAGCACGGCTTCGTTAAAGCTGCTGCCACAGATCTTTTCCTACGAGTTCGTCCTGAACCCCGATCTTTGGGTCCAGGCGGGCATCGCAATGACGGCGCGAAACATGGCCGTGCGGGGCCAGGCCATAACTATGGCACTGGGGGCACGTAGCGCGGCAACGTTCGAACAAGGATTGAGCGAAGAACTGTCGGTGGGCTACCAACTACCAGCGGAAATCGGCATGGCCATACCGCTGCCGATCACTCTCTATTTCTGTATTCCTGCAAACAACGAGCTGTTGGGCTACTGGGAAACAGTTGCGGACCGGCTCTTCAAGATTCGGCATTGCATGAACATCGAGGGCATCGTTCGTGAGTTGCCTCTATTCGAACCGCCCATCGAGCCCGGGCTACTGGTCAGGGCGGCGGCTGCAGGCATCGATCTGGGCAGCATTGTCAGCGACGTCAGCCCCTCGTTACCCCACTACCGCTTCGGTACGATGCTCCAGAAGGCACTCGAGCTCTGTGCCGACGTCAAGACGCTGGGGGGTGCGCTGCTTGCGGCACTGGAAAAGCGCGACGCCGAGGAGTTGAGCCTGTTGCGATCGACGCACGAACTGCGGGTCCTGGATGCGCTGACGGAGATCAAGGAACAGGAGGTCGAAGAAGCTCAAGCCACGGTGACAGGACTCGAGAGAGCCAGAGAATCGGCCGAACTGCAGCGGGATCACTATGCCAGCCTGGAATTCATGAACCCCGCCGAAAAGCAACAGCTGGATCTGATGGCCGCAAGCATGATTTCGCAGCAGGTCGGCCAGTTCCTTCAGTTGGCTGCGTCGGGCGCCCGCCATGTGCCGGACATAACGGTTGGCTATACATGCTGGGGAGGTGTTGCAACCGCAAGAACCGGCGGCTCCAACGAAGGAAGCGCGCTTGAGGCCTCTGCCTGGTTCTTTAATTCCATCGCCTCGATGCTCAACACGGCCGCCACCCAGAGCTCAATCCTGGGGAGCTATCGACGCCGGCATGAAGATTGGGATCTGAAGAAGCGCACTGCCGCTTTAGAGGTGAAACAGATCGATAAGCAGATCACGGCGGCGGAGATCCGTCTCGCTATTGCGGATAAGAATCGCAAGAATCACGAGCTTCAGACCGAGCAGGCCGAGAAAATCGAAGAGTACATACGCAGCAAATTCACCAACCAGGAGTTGTACGACTGGATGGCATCCCAGCTCTCGACGGTCTATTTCCAGAGCTACCAGATGGCCTACGACCTCGCCAAGCGGGCCGAAAAGGCGTTTCAACACGAATTGGGTCATTATGATACAACCTTTGTTAAATTCGGTTACTGGGACAGCCTGAAAAAGGGTCTGCTGTCTGGTGAAAGACTGCATTATGATCTCAAGCGGATGGAGGCAGCCTACTTGGATAAGAATAAGCGAGAGTATGAGATAAGCAAGCACATCTCCCTGGCAATGCTGGACCCGGTGGCACTTATCAAACTGAAAGAGACCGGTCAGTGTTTCGTGAACTTGCCGGAAGTCCTCTTCGATCTCGATTATCCGGGTCAGCACATGAGGCGTATCAAGTCCGTCAGTCTGACGATTCCGTGCGTCACTGGACCATATACCAGCGTTAATTGCAAACTCACGCTGCTGAGGAATGAGATCCGAATTCACAATTCCCCGACTGGTACTGAAGGGAACTATAGGCGGGATGGAAATGGAGACGATCCACGTTTCAAAGACAATGTTGGGGCAATCCAATCCATCGCCACAAGCGGTGGGCAAAACGACAGCGGCGTATTCGAACTGAATTTCCGTGATGAGAGATACCTCCCTTTCGAGGGAGCAGGGCTCATAAGCAACTGGCGCATCGAATTGCCCGATCAGTTTCGACAATTTAACTATGATACCATGTCTGATATCATTTTCCACATCAGCTATACTGCCAGGGAAGGTGGAGAGACATTGAAAAATGCCGCGAAAAGTGAACTGGAAAATACAATTAATGCTATGAATCTGGCGGATGACCGTACAGGCCTCATCATTTTGTTCAGCGCCAAGCACAATTTCCCCGGCGAGTGGCATCGATTTCTCAACCCAACAGGCGCGGGAATGACTCATGTTCTAAAATTAGATTTGAATGAAGAACGATTTCCACACATATTGAGAGGCAGGGATATCACTTTGAATACAGCTCATTTCTTTCTAAAACTTAAGGAAGGGTTTCAGTATAATGATTCACAGCCATTGGCTTTTAAACTTAAGAAAGAGGGTAGCAGCAGCGAATTTACTGGTCAATTCATAACAGACGGTAGTCCCATTTACGGACTCCCCTACAGCAAACCTTTCGAAGATGAGAATGAAACTTTGGAAAAATGGTTTATTGAGGTTGAAGAAATAACTCCAGAAGGAATCGATGACTTACTGTTAGTTTTTTATTATTCTATTCAAACTGGACAATAAGAGGCGGAAGAATGGGAGCGTTGTTACTCATAAGCCGTTAGAGTTGAGTGCAGTTCAGATCTAATTCACCCGGAGCATCCATGGATAGTGGGTGAGGTTTGGCCATGGGAAAAAAAGCATGATCCGCCAATGCAACCACAATGACTTTGAAGCTATCTGCACCATCATCAACGATGCAGCCGAAGCATACAAAGGCATAATCCCCGAGGACCGGTGGAAGGTGCCGTATATGTCGAAAGATGAGCTCCAGCGCGAAATCGATGATGGCGTGGTGTTTTGGGGCCTGGAGGAGAGTGGCACCTTAATCGGCGTTATGGGCATTCAGGACGTCAAGGATGTCACACTCATCCGACACTCCTATGTCCGCACGGCAAACCAGGGTGAGGGCATCGGAAGTAGGTTGCTTTCCGAGCTTCGAGAAAAGACCGGCAGGCCGATTTTGATCGGCACCTGGGCAGACGCAGTGTGGGCGATTCAGTTTTACGAGAAGCATGGCTTCCACCTGGTTTCTTCAGAGGAAAAAGACCGTCTGCTCAAAACATACTGGTCGATTCCCGAGCGTCAGATCGAAACCTCGGTAGTCCTGGCAGATCAGAGGTAATTCCGCCTTTTGGGGCAAGCCTCAATAGGTTTACATTAAGCGTCTCTCCTCATGACATCAGCTGCTTGCGGCTTGAATTAGGCTACATGGAGGCACTTGGCATGCCAGATATACGTTTTCTTTCCGCACGGGAATTGGTTAGACTCATAGGGACGAAAAGGCTTTCGCCTCTCGATCTCATGGAGGAGACCCTAAAGAGAATTCATGCGGTCAATCCTATCCTCAATGCCTTCATCTCAATGAGAGCTGATGAGGCGCTGGACGAGGCAAGGGCGATGACCGAGCAATTGACTTCGCGCAAAGAGCCCCGGCCTCTCGAAGGCATACCCATGGGCGTCAAGGATCTGGAAGACGTAAAAGGCATGGTAACGAGTTTTGGGTCCATCCCTTACAAAAACAATGTTGTCCAGAGCGATTCGATCCAGGTCGCTCGGCTCAAGGAAGCGGGCGCCATTGTAGTCGGTAAAACCAATACCCCGGAGTTCGGATTTACGGGTTTTACCAAAAACCTGCTCTATGGTGTGACCAAAAACCCATGGAATATCGAACGCACTCCCGGTGGATCAAGCGGGGGCTCAGCCGCTGCCGTTGCCGGGGGCATGGTTCCCATGGCCACCGGCTCTGATGCGGGCGGCTCTATCCGCATTCCGGCATCATACTCGGGGTGTTTCGGATTAAAGACATCCTTCGGCAGGATACCGAGAGGCCCGCTCTTTCTCTTGCACACACATCCGCTCTGGTGCATGGGCCCGTTGACGAGGACGGTGGAAGATGCTGCGTTGTATCTGGACTGCGTTGCCGGATATCACCCCTGTGACCCGGAATCTTTACCTAATCCAGACCAATCGTTTTTAAAAAGCTTGCACAATATCCCCGGCAACCTGAGGATAGCCTTCAGCCCTACCCTCGGATACGTTAGAGTACAAAAGGATGTGATGTCAAAGGTGGAAGAAGCCGTAAAATGCGTTGTCGATATGGGTCATTCCGTGGAGCTGTGGGACGGCTCACTGCCCGATGTGGGCGAAATCTGGTCCAAACTCTTCGACCTTGATCTGTACTGTCGACTACATCAGGATCTGGACAAAAATCGGAAAGACATGGGGAGAACGCTGGTAAGTGCACTGGGTCAGGCCAAGTCCTTTTCGGTAAGAGACCATCTTGAGGCGCAGAAAGTCAGAACCGAACTGAACCGAATCATGGGGGATCTCTTTGAGCAGTTCGACCTCCTTCTCACCCCTACCATGCCCACCGAGGCCTTTGCCGCCAAAGGCCCCCCGCCAGGGGATATTGATGGGCACCCCATCCCTTTGCTTGGAGCAGTGGCCTTTACCTATCCTTTTAACCTCTCCGGGCATCCCGCCGCCACCGTGCCGGCAGGTTTTACTGAAAATGGCCTGCCCGTAGGCCTTCAGATAATCGGTCCCCGTCACCGGGATGACCTGGTACTCCAGGCCTCTTATGCGTATGAGCAGATGCGACCATGGAATGATCACCGGCCCTCGATAGGACCATCCCTTCTTTAAAGCCTGTTTCTCTTAAAAGGTATATTTCAACTGCATAATCCTTTTGCCTTAGCTTTAAACATACCTGTATAATCATATTGGTGAATCCCAGTTTGAATCCTGGCCTAAGAACAGGAGGTTCCAATCATGTTTGAGACGCTGGATATCATGATTTCTCTTGCCGTAGTGTCCCCAGGAAATACTTCCACCTCTACCTGAAAGAAGTGGAATGGAGGTTTAACCACAGAACTGATAACCTTGTTGTCTTACTCAGAATTATGTTGCATCAGCGAGTTGTCAAAGAACAAAATTTAGTGCAACTTTAATGGTGTATTACCTTAATGTAAACCAAGGAGGAGATTATGGCAAAAAAGGCCGATGCAGTTTTTGAAGGTGGCGGTGTTAAGGGCATAGGCTTGGTCGGCGCCGTCTCGGAGATCGAGAAGGCGGGCTATACGTTCGAGAACCTGGCAGGTACCTCGGCAGGGGCGATTGTTTCCTCACTGCTCGCCGTGGGATACAAGGCAGCGGGTATCAAGAAAGAGCTCGAGAAGCTCAATTACAATGACTTTAAGGATGAAGGCATGCTCGACAAGCTCGGCGCTATAGGGAAGGCCTTGAGCATCGGATTCGAATACGGCATCTATGAAGGTGAGTTTTTCGAGAACTGGCTGGAAGGTCTGCTTCGAGCCAAGGGGAAAACCACCTTCGGCGATATTATCATGCCCGACTACCAGGAAGAGAAAACCGACAAGAAATACAAATACAAGCTTCAGGTTATTGCAGCGGACCTTGCGGACAGGAGATTACTGGTGCTTCCCGGTGACCTCGAAGAATTCGGTTACAACCCGGATACATTCAGCATCTCACGGGCGGTGAGGATGAGCATGAGCATCCCCATATTCTTCGAACCGGTTCAACTGCAGGATACAAGCGGCCGGACACACCTTATCGTAGATGGCGGGATGCTCAGCAACTATCCGATCTGGCTTCTGGATGACGGGACCAGCAGTCCCCCCTGGCCGACCTTCGGGTTTAAGCTCATGGAGCCCGACAGCAGATCATTAAAAGCCCCCAACAGAAATCCCATAAACAATCCCATAGCCTTTTTCAAGGCCCTTGCCGGCACCATGATGGACGCGCACGATAACTACCATATCTCCAACTCAAAGGGAGATTATCAAAGAACCATTGGCATTCCTACTGTTGTGACAGTTGATGGTGTCGAAAAGGAGATTAAGACTACTGATTTCGGCATCACACAAAAAGAGAGCCAGGCGCTGTTCGGTAATGGCGTAAAGGCAGGTCAATCATTCCTGAAAACCTGGGACTTTGAGGAGTGGAAAAAGAAATACAGACAGAACGCTTCGTAGAGAGAGGAATTATAGGATCCAATGACGAATTCGGATTGAAATATGCAATGGATTAGGACGATGCTGAGATGATGAATTCAGTTAGCAATATTGCACCCAGTCTGTTCAACTTACGTACAGTAATCACAAACCAGGGGCCTTGCCGGGGGCTTTCTATTCATAGCAGCAAATCGCTAACTTAGAAGTCAGGGGCAGCCAGGCTTCCACTGCCTTCAACAAAATGTACAATTACGATTTTACAACGGATTTTTCAAATTTGATCGGCCCTAGCTGTCCCCCGGAGTGACAGCTTAGGCACCGCTAGTCTTTCGCGATTACTGCCTCGCCTATACATACCCAAGACTCCCAACAATTGTTACTCCAATCGACGGACGCATCATGCGAGCATGTTGGGTAAAAAAGCGCATTGGCACCTATCTTAACAGCCTTAATTCTAAGTTGCGTAATTGCAGCTTCTTTCGAGGTTTCCTCACTATATCGCACCGAAGAAGAAAAGGCAAAGATCATCGAGGCGCTGAACAATGATGATGAAGTTAACAGAGTCAGTGCAGTGCGGCAAATCCATATGCTGGGTTTGGCGAGGCGGGAGCTGAAGACTGGCTTTCGAGTACGGCGCCAGTCCTCAACCCTACCTGTGCGGGGGGTACTGGGTGACCGGCATTCCTACCAATTCTCCTTTATTCTCGGTTATCGGGTAAACACTTCCGGGCCGTATGCAGACAGGTAAATGGTGTTTCCCGTCATGACACCACCGGCTTTATCGTCTTTCATCGTCAGCCGTAGCGTTAAGCACATGCCATCCCGGAAATGATTCGTGTCTTCCCGGGAG
>DATKZQ010000149.1:0-21820 GCA_035527895.1 Desulfatiglandales bacterium | reverse complement strand
GTCGTTTTCGAAAGGAGGTGAACCGTCAAAAGCAAAATATCTTGACAGAGGACATGAATCCATTAATGCTTACCTTCAATCAAATCTCTACTTGTAGTGTAATTAATCTCTGAATTGAGACATTGTCTCAGAAACGCGCCGTCATCTAGAGAGTGGGGTTTTGTTTCTTGGAATCTAGTTTTGGTTTTTGAGTATGTCTGATCCAGGGAAAACCCTAATAGAGAAACTCTTTTCATCAGAAGCGCTTCTTTTGGCTGGCATCCCTTTGTTGGCCTATTTCTATACTTTTCGCTATGAAGCAGGTCTTGCAAAGGTTTTTGGAATACCCCTAAGCTTTATAGACCTCGATTTGAGAAGCGGCTTCATTGTGGCTTGTGCCGTAGCTTTTGGCCTTGCAGCTCTGTTTTTTATTTTGAACCTTATCTATGTACTTGTTGTGGTCCCATTCAAGGGGGAAGAAATAATAGCTCGCAGAATATGGGCATCATTTCCCCTCTTGGTATGGTTTCTTGCGGAGTTAGTATTATTCCCGTCGCTATCGATAAGGATAATAAGCCCTTTGACAGCACTGCTTTTCGTTACATTCTTCCTGTTTTTGATGCCACTGATCACCCAACGATCAAAAGGTGGCTATTTGGAGAAGTTAAAATCTTCAGATGCAACTGATGCTGAGAGTGAGAGTTTGTTTCGCCCTGCTCTGAAATACTTGGGACATAAAAGGGCCAGTTTTCTTTTCTGGCTTATGATTTTGCTTTTCATCGTATACTCAGCGGGCCAAGCTCAAGGCATGAAGCAAAAGGAATTCTTTGTGCTCGCTTCTTCACCGAATACAGTTGTCCTAAGAATATATGGAGATAAAATGATCTGCGCTCCTTTCAACAGAGGAGATAGAAAGGTTGAAAGAAGTCTGATTATTCATAAGACGCTTGGGAACCGGCCTCTAGTGCTAAAGCTCGAGGAGATCGGCCCACTAAGTCTAAGACTCCCACGAAAGGCTAAAAAGTAACCCTTAGCCGAGGGTGCTATGTCCTGCCCTAAATGCGTAAAGCATGTATGTATGGTCTTTCGCCTTCTTCTCCCAGCAATCGTGGCAACCGTGCCGATAGTGGCATGTATTATTTCTCATCGTTGTCTTATTCGCTTCTTAATAATCTGCGATTCATACTGGTATCTGATAGGCCTTTACTTTGGCATATGTTTATTGCTCTTCCTTTTTTGGTGCTGTTGGGGCAAACGAGAGGCAAGAAAGAGTGTTAATCTTCCAGCCCCCGTTGCAGGGCCGTCTCTCACTAGAAGCGACCTTTATAAGGCCGCAATACAGTTGATTATCCATGCTGAGAACACTACCTGGACACGCTCGTCTAATTTTCTACTAGCAAACTCGATCTTGATGCTGGCATGGGCGACTATCTTTGCAAGTTCACTGTGCGATCAGCGTAAGGCAGTATTTCTGTCTCTTCTTTCAGGTCTAGGTTTTGTGCTTAGCTTCGTGTGGGCACCCTTCAGCTATCGTAGCCGACGCTATCTTGAATCATTCAAAAAAAGTGGTTTTGAACTCGAACAGAACTTAGGTCGCCCACTGCACGAAGGACCCCTCACAGTAAGCGAGAGGATCCCTTTTTCTAAAATGGAAAAAGACGCTCGATCTCAAGTTCTGACAGTTTTTATTCCATTGACCTTTGCTGCTGTATTTCTTGCTGCCTTCCTGAAATCACTCTGTATGGTTGCGACTTACATCTTGTAATGTCAACAGATCTAGGGTCCAATTTCCTCTCCTAAGAAAGGCCAGAAATAAACCCTAAAGCTAAGCTGTGGGCGAGCAGATGTTGGGCACCCACTATTGAAATCCTTACCCAGTCTACATTTGAGACCCTAGAACAGGGCCTGCCAAAGGCGGGTAAAGCAATCCCCAGGGGGCTTGTGTGCCTCAGGCACATTCGACTCTGCCTGCATCGGCCGTACGAGCGGCCAATGTGCCATCAGGCAAGCTCAATTCGAGAATGTGCTTAGGTCAGTGGGTTTTGAGTTTTGATCTCACACCCGCTCCTCAGGGTCGCTCGAGTACGCTGACCCGCCCGCCTCGCTGGTACGAAAGCCATGGCGGGCAGGGTTCGCAGAGGGTAATGTTGTGCGAAGCTTATTTAACTGGGGTGAGAGATAAAGGACCCTCTTAGGGTCATAACCAAGCCACCCTTTTGAGGGGTGGTTGTTGACCTTAACGGTATTTGCTGTCAGGTGCCATACAGAAGATCACCCTGCTTCTCCAATGCCTTGGCCTCGTGGCGAAATGAGAAGGGGGAGCGAGGTGGGATCAGAAAATGAGAGGGTATTCTAGGGTTGAGGAATCCACGGATTCACTGACGGGTGGTATCCGGATTCGGCAGACGCCTTTCAATTTCCTCTTTGAACTGGTTTGCATCACGAAATACTTCGGCTTGCCAGCCAAGGCTACATGC
Source organism: Desulfatiglandales bacterium (assembly GCA_035527895.1). GTDB lineage: Bacteria > Desulfobacterota > DSM-4660 > Desulfatiglandales > B25-G16 > JADFWK01. The sequence goes on along the minus strand of DATKZQ010000149.1, from coordinate 19,364 downwards.
CGTTTCCACGTATTCGGGGATATCGTCGACGTACAAGAACGGCAATCTACCGTTGCAATGGCGTTCTACTACGGCACGATACAGAGCAGGATCGGGCTTTGCAGCACCTTCTTTATAGGAAACCACCCAACCGTCGAGAAGAGCAAAGATCGGTAATGTATGAAGTGCAAAATCCCAATGCACCTCATCGGTGTTGCTGAGTGCCACAAGCCGGAAGTCTTTCTTGAGCTCCGAGAGCACCAGTCGCATACCAGGCACCTCGGCCTTTATGATTCGGCACCAGAGTATATGCCATTCCTCGATCCTGAGCGAGAGTCCGAGAGCGCTGTTGATGGCCGGGAGTATGGCCTCCCAAGAGCGTTTTCCCACATATACTTGTGAAAAAAGGCTCTCCAGGTCCCCGGGCAGGGGAAGCCTGATTTCCCTGCCGCATCGTTTTGAGAGCTCCTGAAGCACCGCGTCGGGGTCTATATCCACGAGCACTTTTCCCGCGTCAACGACAATGACCGGCTTGTAGTCCTCAGTTATCATCATGTAAGTCCTGCAAGATTACGAAGACCTTGACAATATCTTCTGGTCAGCTGTTTGCTCAGCGCACTTTACTACAGGGATTTCGCTCCCGCAAGCAATTCCCATTTTACAGGGATAGATGGGTGGCACCCTCTGTAACAAAGATCGCCCAATAAAACAGTCAATATCAAGACCCGTCGATTCTCTGCAATAATTCAAGCAAGATAAGGCCCTTGCTGAGAAATAACGGTTGACTTAACTCGACTGATTATCTATAAGGACAGCGAAGCATCTGCCTGGATCTTCCAGATAAGGGACCGGGACGGAACTACGGCTTCTTGACAATGCAGTATCTGCCTGGATCTGAAGTTCATGGGGACCGGGACGGAACCATTTTTTCAAGGTAACTGAAAGGTCCTTCTGTCCCGGGAAGGGCCTTTTTTATGGAGGAGATTATGGAGAGAAAAAAGGTAACGATTGCCGATCTTATGGCCAAAAAGGAATCTGGAAAGAGAATAAGCATGATGACTGCTTATGATTGTCCTACTGCGCACATGGTTGACCAGGCAGGCATTGACACAATCCTGGTTGGTGACTCCCTTGGAATGGTCGTTCTCGGCTACACCTCTACCGTACCGGTAACGATGGAAGAGATGATCCACCACACCAAGGCGGTCATGAGGGGAACTACCTGGGCTTTTGTAATTGGTGATATGCCGTTCATGTCTTACCAGGCTAGCATAGAGGATGCCGTGAGAAATGCCGGGCGGTTCATAAAAGAAGGGGGGTGTGATGCGGTGAAGCTTGAGGGCGGCAGCGAGGTAGGCCCTGTGGTGAAGGCAATTGTTACTGCAGGGATTCCGGTATGCGCCCATATAGGGCTTACGCCACAAACGGCAACCCAGCTGGGTGGTTTCAGGGTTCAGGGTAAGGATGCGGAGAGCGCACGGAGCTTGATCAAGTCTGCCAAAGACTTAGAAGCGGCAGGGGCATTTATGGTGGTGATGGAATGTATTCCCGACGTACTGGCTGGACGCATCACCAATGAACTGGCCATCCCTACTATAGGGATCGGTGCCGGCAGGGATTGTGACGGGCAGGTCCTCGTGTATCATGACACGGTAGGTCTTTTTGACCGGTTTACCCCTAAATTCGTAAAGCAGTACATCAAGCTGGGGCCCATGATTATCGATGCGCTGAAGGAGTATAAGAGAGAGGTGGAAGAAGGGGTATTCCCCGGTGATGAACACATCTTCACAATGAACAAAGAGGAGGCGGAAAAGGTATGAAATTCCTGGTAGTCGGGCCAGGGGCTATGGGCTGTCTCTTCGCCGCCCGTCTGAAGATTGCCGGAAATGAGATCGCCCTGGTTGATTACGATAAAGACAGGGCACAGAAGATCACCGAGCAGGGCATAAAAGTAACCGGGATATCCGGAACATACGCGGTTCGTATTCCAACTGTGGTCGGAGCTGCTCCCTTTGCTCCGGATTTCATCTTGATCTGCGTAAAATCCACCGATACAAGGGCGGCCGGAGATGGCGTTTCCGGTAGTATGGGTCCGGAAACCATGGTTGTCACACTTCAAAACGGGCTCGGGAATATGGAAATCCTGGCAGAGATCTTCGGTCAGGCAAAGGTCCTGGGCGGGGTCACTGCTCAGGGTGCCACGCTGCTGGATGAAGGAGTGATTAGACATGCGGGAGAGGGAGAAACCGTCATCGGACCTACGGGAACGGTAGATGGCCCCGTGCAGAAGCTCGTCTCAGTAATGAACCATGCAGGTTTCAAAACACGCTCGGCGGACAAGGTAGAAGAGCTCATATGGGGTAAGCTGGTCATCAACGTGGGCATCAATGCCCTAACTGCCATAACCAGGCTCAAAAACGGCCGGATCCCTGCAATCAAAGGAACCAGAGCGGTTATGGAGGCGGCAGTAGAGGAGGCCGTTTCCGTGGCACGGGCAAGGGGTGTTAAGCTTCCTTATGAAGACCCGTTAACCAGGGTTATTGCAGTATGTGAGGCAACCAAGGAAAATGTGTCATCAATGCTCCAGGACGTACTGAAACAGAGGGCTACAGAGGTCGAAACGATCAACGGGGCCATAGCAAGACAAGGAGATGTCCTGGGAATACCGACTCCTGTGAACAGGACCCTCACGGAACTGGTGAACGCGATTCAAACGACATATCAAGAGAGGTTACCTTAGGACTACCTGCACATTTCCTTAAAAACCCCTTGATACCCACCGCCCTGGTATTCTACAATTTCCTTCATGGACACAACAACACATGGGCTCGCCGGAAAACACTGGTGAAATAGACTCTTTCGCAAGGCTTGACTATGAAAGCTAAAACACTGACATTCTGCATCGCGATACTGGGCGTGTGCTTAGTCTTTCCGCGGCAGGCGCATTCACAGGGAGATGACAAAAGGTTGACCTTAGCTCAGGCGGTAATGTGTGAAGAGATCAGAGATCATATCCCCCACAACCAAGGGGTGGTTTTTTCCATCGCAAACGGGAAGGTCTGCTGTTTTACCGCTTTTGATCCTGTGCCGAAAAGAACGTTTATCAACCACAGGTGGTTCCGCAGGGATAGGCTCATCACGAGTATTAAGCTTTCCCTGCAACCGCCTCAGTGGTCAACGGTGAGCAGGATCCAGTTGCGAGAGGCTGACAAAGGGCCGTGGCGTGTGGAAATCAGCAATCAGAAAGGAACGGTTTTCCGTATACTGCGATTCAGCATAACGGATTGATGAAGCATGAACAACCTCTTGACCCTTTTCACGAGCATTCGATGGCAGGATATCGTTGATATTCTCCTGGTCAGCTATATTGTCTTTCGGCTTTACATCCTATTGAGAGGGACCACCGTATTCCGCGTGCTCATTGGCATTGCATTGCTCTGGCTTTCTCACCGGATCGCTCTTTTTCTAGGGCTGATTGTAACCAGCTGGGCAATGCAGGGCATTATGGCAGTAACTGCCCTCATTATCATCGTCGTCTTCAGAAACGAGATTCGTTCCGTTCTTCAGGCAAAAAACGTAAGGGCCCTTCTCTGGGGGCTCGGCCGAAAAGAGGCCGACACCCCGGTAGATATAATAGCAGAGAGTGTCTATGAGCTAGCTCGATCACATACCGGGGCACTGATTGTTTTACCGGGAAAGGAAGATGTGAAAGAGGTGATCCACAGTGGAATACCCTGGGGAGGGGCAGTATCCAAAGAGATGATACTCAGCATATTCTGGCATGACAACCCCGTTCACGACGGTGCCGCCATCATTAAGGACGATCGGGTTGAAGAGGTGGGGGTTATACTGCCTTTATCGCACCGGAAGGATTTGCCCTCGTCCTACGGGACCCGTCATCGGGCTGCAGCCGGATTGGCAGAAAAGACGGATGCTTTGATTGTTGCGGTATCCGAGGAAAGGGGAGAGGTAGCAGTGGCCCAAGGCTCCCGTATGCGCACAATAAAGCAAAAGGACAATTTCATGAGGGTCTTGAGGGAGCATGCAGAGGTCCCTGGCCAGAAGAAGGGTTATCTTAAGAGACAAAGGCTTGAGCTCGGCATAGCAGCCCTGGTATCTATTTTGTTTATAACAGGCGTTTGGTTTAGCTTTGCCAAGGCATGGGATACCTTAACTACCCTCGAAGTCCCTCTCGGATTCATAAATCGCGATTCTGAAACGGAGATTGTCAAGACATCGGCAAATGTTATCCGCCTCGAATTGAGTGGGTCAAGCGCCCTCATGAGATCTCTCCGACCTGAACAGGTTAACGTGCGAATCGACCTCAGTAAGGTAGGTGTCGGGTCAAATGATGTTCCTATTACAAAGGAGAGTATTGCCCTGCCGCCCGGCATTTCATTAAAAAAGGTTGAGCCGACGGCTGTTAAAGTGACCCTTGACACAGTAACGACAAAGGAGGTTCCTGTTCAGGTTGACTGGGTCGGAACGTTACCTGAGGATTTGCTCTTTGCAGAGGTCCGGCTTGAGCCTGAGATGATCGAGGTCATCGGTGGTAAAGAGGTATTGGAGGGAGTCTCAACGATCTACACCGAGCCGGTATCCCTTGATAACCTAAAAGGCAGTGGAACAACTACGGTTAGGCTGGCGCTCAACCCTGCGTCCTTAAGAATTGCTTCAGGCTCAAAAGACAAGGTCACTGTCGAATATGTGGTAAAACAAAGACTTCCATAGTTGGAATGCAGGCAGGTGGGCTATAAGATGCTCTTCATTTTCCATTCTTTGTATTTGTACAGATCTCTTTCCACCAGAAACAGACAGAGACCAATAATGATGGCGTCGTCGATTTGACCGAGCCCTAAGAGGTAATCAGGCAGTAGATCAAAGGGATATACGAAATAGAGAATTGCAAACAGGATTACAGCAACGGACAAGTATGGGATTTTGCGGTACCTGCCTGACCAGTAGTCTTTGATCAAGGAAAGAAGAAGTCTGAAGTCCTGGATGAGTCGATGGATGATAGTGAATTTCCACATAGGCTTTATGGCAGGGCTTTGTATCCCATACTGCAGTGCATGTTGCCTAAGACGGGCGCCATATGGGGGTCCTGTGCAGCCTGACCAACTAAGGTATCCAGACAACAACAACCAGCTGTCAGCATCATTAAGAACTGAGGGAATAGAACAACTTCATCGCATCAGAAAGGTCTTTTAAAACATAGTCGGCTTCTGTTTGTAGTAATTCGTCATAGCTATGAGGTCCTGTTGCAACAGCGATAGAGGTTGCACCAAAAGGCTTTGCACACTGCACATCCAAAGGCGTGTCGCCTACTACTATGCAGTCGGGGTATTCGATGGTGATCCCTTCGGCTTTTTTGAGCCTTTCAACGGCCACAGGAAGGAGCATATTCCGGTCTTCATGATCGTCACCAAAGGCGCCAACAGGAAAATATCCATTCAGGTTGAACGCACCGAGCTTTATGCGAGCCCCTTGCTGGATATTTCCTGTGAGCAATCCAAGCCAGTACCCATCTGTTTCTTGCAAGGCATTCAACAGTTCATACACTCCGGGCATGAGATGCTTTGTCTTTTTGTCTATCTCCTTTTTCAGATTCTTCACGTACTCTGACACGATTGAAAAAATGACCCTTTCTCCGGCAGGCAATCTATGCGCAGATAAACCCTCCTTGATGATCTGGATGTCGGTTTTACCGTCCATCGCTATGCTGGCGAAGGCATCGGAAATGGAAAATACCGTATTAAAGGCCTGAGTCACCGATCTTCTTCCAGCCCCGCCGGGGTCAATGAGCGTGCCGTCTATGTCAAACAATACAAATCGTTTCATGTCCCTTACAAAAACCTCAAGCGCAGGTTGTCATAAGTATCACCTAGGTTAGTTGATCAACGCCCTCAACTCAGAATACGTATCTTATATGAGGCTAGCCTAAAACACAAGCAAGGTCACCGCCACGTTACCTTGTGGATGGGTTTCAGGATAGTCGATGTTACCTGATTCAGTAAGCCTTGTATAAGTCACCTGGACCCAAAACGGCAAGGCCTCTTCGGAAACCTAAGCTTCCTCAGAGGCCTTTTCTTTTAAAAGGAGGTTATCAATGAAAAAGAATGATCGATCTATAGCACGGGAAAAAAAGGATTTCAAGTCCTAAAATCTATTTTTTTCGAAAAAAGTGAATTTATTTCTAACTCAGAGACGTCAACTGAGCAACACCCTGTGAAGTTATTCTCGAGGGCCTTTCTAGGCCTTTTTGAGATGTAATGTTTTATCAATAAGGAGAATTTCAGTTTCTTTTTGGAATCATGACCGATGCTGCCACCCCATAAACCTCTTACCTCCCTGGCAGGGCCATGATGACCCTGCCTTTTTTTAACTTGATAATTGCCCTTGCTGCAGGGTTACATTATAGTGCCTCCCCCTTGATGGGGGAGGCCTGCCCTGTTAAATAGGGTAATTGAGACTTCAGTAAGGAAAATAGACAGTTACGAAACAAATAGGTCACAAGTTTCTTCCATCTTTATTTAACAGGGTGAAGTGGGGGTGATAAAATGTTTGGTCACCCTCCCCTTTATCCCCTCCCATTAAGGGAGGGGACTTTGACATTGGATACCCTGCAGCTTGCTGCAGGGTGGTTCATTTTGGGGATTCCGTAAGGTTTGTGCGAGGAGACAGCGGGCATGACAGGAGTGTCCTGGCTCGATCCTCTTAATTCCCAGCAAGAACATCCAGCTAAACTTTTCCAAGACCTCTTATCAGTCCGCACGAAAAGACCGTGAGCACCCCTAAGAACAGGATACCGGGCCGAAAGCCCCAAACGTCTGCTACTGCACCCAGGATGGCGGGCGTAAGGCCCAGCCCAAAGATAACTCCAAATGCCGCGGTTACCCCGGTATAGATGCTTCGTTCGCTCAGGTCCGTGAGTTTGGAAATAGCCACAAAGCCTGCAGGGAAAAAACTGGTGGAGACGGTCGCCTGGAAGGTGAGCATTACTACGAGGAGAGGAAATGTCGGCGAGACAGCTATGCCAACAGTTGTCAAGGCGGTGGTCAGCAACACGGTGAGGAGAATTCTCTTTGCCCCGAACCGGTCCACGAGAAAGCCGATGAGAACGGAGGCAAATAACCCCCCAATCCGTGAAAGTCCGAAGATGGTATTTGCTATTTCCAGGTCAATTCCCTTCTCCTTGACGAGAAACAAGGGTATCAGATTGTAAAGCCCGAGGCTGTTCGCCGAGGCAAAAACCCACAGGACAGCCATGATCCACAGATCTCTGCGGCGCAGCACACGGGTGAACTGGGTTTGCTTTTCCCTCTGCGGACGGGGGTCTGGGGAAAATACCCACAAAAAGACAAGGAGAACCAAGCAGGATGCACCGAGAATAAGAAAAAGGGTTCTCCAATGAAGAAATCGGACTGCAATGGCGGTCAGAACAGGAACGGAGAGAATGCTGAAAGATGCGCCTGTATCGTGCAAGGCAATGGCCTTTCCCCAGTCTTTAGTTTCAAAGATCTCTGTCAACAGGGGAATGGCGCTGGGAATGTAGAAACCTGCCCCAAGACCGATGAAAAAAGCAACTAAGGCAAGAGAGGTGAATGTAACAGCGCATTTCAGACCAAACATGGAAACAGCTAAGATCAGAAAACCTAGAGCAATACACTTCTTGTAACCGATCCGGGCGGCTAGTAAGGCGGACAAAAGCAGGGTGATAGTGAAGCCGATCGAGAGAAAGGTGAATATGCTGCCTGCCAGTGCGTGACTGATGGTGAACTCATCCTCGATGATCGGCAAAAGAGGAGACAGTACTGCCCTCGAGGAAAAATTGAGGTACCACAGGCCCCAAAAAAGCAAGAGTGGGAGCGTTTTCATGGCCGGAGTCTACAGCTTGAAGGGAGGTTCTACAACCATTATGTGCAACCAAGTCAGGCTGAGATCAGCTGTTTGCTGAGAGGCGGCAGATCCCTAACATTAAACGGGATCAGATCAAAAAGCTAAGAGCAGCGTCGGAAGGAAAAAACCCTGAGGCAAGCTGATAGAGGGCTTTGTGATTCTAGATTCTGTAATAAACAAAGGGTTGCATCAAAAAGCGACAACCCTTTGATGGAGCCTTTCTTGAAACCTGACTTTCAGGTCAGAGGCATATCTGTTCCGCTCAGAAAACCCGCTAATCAACGGTCTTTTCTAGGTTAATGAAGTTCGATCTGTCAAATCCCAGGGACTTAAAGAATGACAGAACGTCGGTTGAATCCCACCTGACTGAGGAAAAAATGTTCTTAATACCTATTTTCCTTAATGAATCGAATACCTCCCGGGCCATTCTTTCTCCAACTCCCCGGCCCATGTATTTCGGGTCAACGCCAAAAAGCCCAATCCAGGCGCTTTTTTCCACGCCAAATGCACCGTACAGTATATACGTAATTATGAATCCCACAACCTTGCCGTCTAGCTCAGCTACGAAGCTTACCCTGTCCTCCCTTTTCACCTCTTCTTCAACGGCCCTTTGATAGTCTTTGGTGCCACGTTTCTCTGTAATTGCTTTCAGGATCTTGGAGATCTCCGTGACATCCCGAGCCTCTAACCTTCTTAAGCGCAGCTTTTCCAATTTGACAACCTCTCACTACCTAAAGTTCAGTCGCTAATCGGTCCTGATTATCTTTACGTGCTTTCCCACCCACTCCGGTGGGAGATAGATTCGCCCACTGTTACCGCTCATCTTGACGATTTTCTCGATCATCTCTTCACCAAAGATCTCGAATTTCACCTTCTTTGGTATATCATCCGATGCAGTCAGGTTTCTGTCTTCGTCGTTCATTGGTTATTTGCCTTTCTTGGCGCTATACGGAGTGAAGAAAACGGAACCGGTACTGTTTTCGGCCTTGGGTTCAGATTTCTTCCAAACCATATCTCAATGATCCATACTATCATAAGTTACAGCTAGTATCTAACCATAATGTAACTTTTTTTGATATTGTCAACAATAACAAGAATCCTCCCTACGGGGAGCAGGACTCGGAAGATAGCTGATGAACCTCATAACCCTCTGTCCGAAGCATCTCGCTTATGCCACGAATATGTGGGGAACCTACGCAGGCGAGGGCACCCCCTTTTTCTATATGTTTCAACATCCTCCCAAACAGTATCTGATCACGGCCTTCTATTACTGAAAAACGGCGGCTTGGGAACCCGCTCCAAATGGAGCTGAGTTTCTCCAAATCTCCCTCAAGATAGTATTTCACATATTCCTTTGCATACCTATCCCACTGGTTGATTCGTTTCAGAAATTCGGCTATCCTTTCATGCGAGAGGCTTTCTAGGACTTCTATTTGTTCTTCTATTGTCTCCAGAGAAAGCACATTTCTTCCCATTTCCGTTGCTATGGCGTAGGCCTCTAAGTCAACCGAATGCTTCCATCCTTTTTTCTCCAAGAATTTGCTCCAGATAGTAAAAAATGCCAGCCAGGGCTTCATCCCCTTTAGCATGGCATATACCGGATCCTCCAGGCCGGGGCTGCGGCTGTTGAAAACAGAAAAGAGGAATCGGTCACGGCCGGCGGGAGCAATCTCCCTGACGATATTGGCAATCGTTCGGGTATCCAGAGACTCAAAGAGGTGGGGAACGGTTTCCTTCTCAAAGCCCGCATTGACGACGTTGCCCATGCTGTCTTTGTCCAGTGGTCCTTCAAACAATACGGCCGTGGCATTCTTGATATACCGAGAGAGGGAGGACCTGAAGCTATAGGGGAAGAAGTGGGCTGTGCCGACGAGAAAAGATCTCTCGTCGTTTTTTTTTACTTCCCAGATCATTTTGAGTTCTTTTTCTTTTGATTTCGCAAAAAACATAATGACCCTATCTGTGCTTCGTTGGTGGTGCCCAAAACTATCACTTCGCCCTAATGGCATCGAGTATTGAAGGTTTTCTCAGGGCCAGTTCGCCCATTTCGTATTTTCTGGTAGGCGATCCCCCCCATTTTTTCTTGAATTGCTGTATCCCCTGATTCACGCCGAGACCAAGATGAATATACCTTTTGCCGTATTCCATACTGATTTGTATCAGTTCGAATAGCAACAGGTCCGATGCCCCGGGGGTATAGTGTTTTTCAGAATAGCACCCTATAACATATGTGGAGAAATCCTTCGGCGCCAGATCGATGATATAGAAGGCTGCCAGATTCTCCCTCTTGTCCCATGCATTTAAGGCAAGAGCATGCCGTCCATGACCTACATATTCCGGCATTCTCAATAACAATTGGCTGACGCGAGGAGGTGGTTTAACCCTTTCTATGAACTCGAGCGTGAGTTTGTGGTGTTCTTCCCCCATACGAGGCGAACGTTCGACGCTCAGCCCCCCCCGGGCCTTGTTGATTATTCGACGTAAACCGCTCCGTGCAGCTGCCTTGTGGATATCCAGGGTGTAGTAATGGTCGATTTCTCTTTCGCTGCACGATGCGACAAGTGAAAGGGGCAACTCAGGTGCGATGAGCGACGCATATTTGGGGCGAAATCTCTCAGCTATTCTGTCAAAGACGGCTTGAAACTCGTTTACAGCGAAATCGCATTGCAAGGGATATCCAACGACAATTATGCCATCGCCCTTGCGGATACAAAAGTAGTTCTCTATAAGAAACGGCTCGCCACCTGATACACACGTCATCAGATCGACTGAATGCTCCGGTATGTATGCACGAGACAGAATATCCTTTTCTTCTTCAGCGGTGATCATACAGCTGCTTTCTCTTACGTGGGCCCCGTCAATGAATCCAAGAACACCAAGTGCCGGGTCATACCGGATTTTCAAGAGATGGTGTATTTCATTCAGGAAATCTCCCCTTCACCCGGTTTAGGCTTCATTTCAGGGGGGCCAGGAGTTTTGATCGGACTCTTTGAACAGCAGATCTACCATAATGTGACGTACGGTCTCTGATTTCTTCAAATCCGAGAGCGCTTTATGACTGAGAATCTCTATAGGTGTGGACAGCGCCGTTTTTATCATGGTTTCGCGGAGCGGTTCAATCATGGCCTGAGCCTCAGCAAAACTTGCTCGTGAAGCAAATTGATGGAAGATCTGTTGCTCGGTATCTACATAGTGTTCTCTTTGAGCTTTTTTAAAGGCAAACCACAGGTTTCTATCATTCTGAATCCTGGCCAAGGTAGACCTAGCCTCATCGGCGATTCTCAGTCTGAAGGTAGTGAAGCCTTGTCGTGCCGGAGTTCTATCATGTTCCGGCAATTGCGCCACAAGGTCTGTGAAAAGCGCTTTGATGACTGAGTCATATATCCTGGCTTTTATGCTTCCCGAATCCAGATCTACCAATAACTCGCTGTACTCTGGGCTCACAATGCACAGAAGGGATTTAGCATAAAAGGTCTGACGGTCATGAGGTCTCTGCCCAACATCATCAACGGCTTCAAAGTCGAAGGTTAATGACGCACTTTCAAGGTAGTCCTGTCTCGTAAAGCCCTCGAAAATAATGCAATTTTTCCGGGAGAGGCTCTCCATCGTACTGCGTTCGACTACCGCACTCTCCCTGTTTTTGGTTACCCTGGCTGAAAGGCTGATCGGGTCTATGACGGCATTACTTTGAATCGTGCAGAATACGGGTTTGGCTACAAAGCCCAGCTTGTATCTAATGACAAAACCGGCTATCAGTGATCTGGCGTTATGGGCTTCGCCAATGGGTTTGCCATGGACGAAGATACGGCGGCCCCAGTATTCCTCGATCTCCTCAGGCGTCAGGATGTCGTCCATAACCTGCACATCCTGGTACGCCTCTGCAGAGCCCCGAATGAATTGCTCGCGGTCTGGTGAGCCGAAGGCCGCATATTCGTATCCTTTGTGTAAGTAAGGCGTTATCTTGATTGATGGCCTTTCCAGTTGTATATCAATGGACCTGGAGCAGTCAGGCCTCTCCAGTTCAACGGTAACAATGCGTGCATATGAATCTGGTGCAACGAGGAAGTACATGGGTACGGTCATGGTTCCAGCGCTGCTTGGACAGAGTCTGTGCACATAGCTGATGTCGTCTCGTGGATCTTGATAGGGAAATCCATCGACCATTATGGTAAAGCGGGGTAGGTAGTTGCAGTTCCAGGAAAAGGTGAGTTCGTAGCGGTCACATCTCACTCTCCGGTTATAGTCAAGGGCAAATCTGTTTGTAAATTTGCAGTTACCAATGGTCAAATCCCGAACGTCGGGCCCCGGTGTTAGGAGTTCAGCATAGGAAACTGAATGATCTGGCAGTGCACTGCTGTCATCCTCGAACGATTCTAACGTTTCATATCGGACTACCTCCATTCTTCCACGGGAGCCCGGGAAGCTGCTTTCTTTGCCAATCCATATCTGCTCCATGCCGTCAAAACCGAAGTCACGGCCCACCTCGTCAAAATCCTTACTCATGATATCATAACACTTCTCACCCCTTGTATAGTTGAAGGTGCCAACCACGAGTGGTGTCAAATCACCTGATCGCCACCAGGCCTTTAGGGCCGATATAAGATCTTGTATCTGCTTTGTTTGATTGCTCGCTGCGGTTTCCGGTTCTCGTGAAACTCCAAGACCGATGTCTGCTGTATAGAAGGGGAGAATGTGACCGGTGGACTTCATTCGTAACCGAGCGCCCAAAACCCTCTTTCCCGATGCCCTGAACCATGTTCCCCCCAGTAATTTGTTGTTCACCAACCCGTCAAGGATTTCAAATTTTTCCTCTCTAGTCACAAATCCAACTGCACCCTTCTGCCGATTGATATCTGCCTTCGGCGTACTTACTTGCCCTTCATCAATTTGCAAATAGCCTGCGAGGCAGTCGGTGGTAAGCTTTTTTCCAATAATCGGGCCCGAATCATCGGGGTCACGGGAGAGGCAGCGATGAGGGGTTTCCGTGCAGGCATTAAAGACACCCCGAGGTTCACAATATGCCTCGCTCAGACCTATCAGGTCCCAAGATCTCCTGCCGGATTCAAGGTCGCCAAGGAGTACCTTGGCTATGGTATCGACTCTCCCTGCCAAGCCATCCGTGCCGAGTTGCTCATGGGCCGGGTTGAGATTGATTTTATGAACAGAGAGTCTTTCCCTTTCCTGCGCATGATTTGTATAGGGGTATAAAGGTAATGCAAAAAGGAGAAAACAAAGCACGACAAGACGCTTAACTCTGTTCATCGTATTCCTTTCCAGGGTTTCTATGAAAATACTCGGGTACCCCTCAGCTCGGATAAGCTCTTCAAGCCTTGATGTTTGAAAAGGAGCCAGCAAAGCACTCGATGAATTTTGCTCATAACATACTATAAGTTTACGAAAAATGCCAGAATGCCCCCTGTGAGCGACAGCTTTACGAAAAAGCAAGCCTCAGTCTCTAGCAAATACTTTAGCACAAGAATGGAGAGCATGATTTTGATACCAAGAGGCCTCGGCAACTAAATCCACTGAGGTCTTAACGAAGCTCCATACTGATCTCGTTTATCTGGCATCTCTTTTGCATAATCTAAGAGCTGAAGGAGTAAATCCATCAATAAGATAACGGAGTTGTCGAAGGTTGGAAGGTTGAAAGTCAAGCTGCTTCATATGCATGATCTTGGTTCTAAGAGCTGTGCGCAAAAATAGTAAGGAGGCGTTGTCATGCAGCATACAATTCTCATTGTCGATGATGAGCCCACCATTACAGCGGTCTTAAGAGAGGCGTTCTCCCGGGAACCGTACGTTATCCTCAGTGCCGGTTGCGCGGAGGAGGCGCTTCCCATCCTGGATCGAAAAGAGGTGGATGTGGTAATCTCCGACGAGAAGATGCCCGGCATGTCTGGGACGGAATTTCTTGCCGTTGTCCGGAAGAAATATCCCGATTCAATCCGAATGATTTTAACCGGACACGCCAGCCTCGAATCAGCGGTGCGCGCTATTAATGAGGGAGAGATCTATCGATTTTTTACCAAACCGTGCAATGTACTTGATATTGCTCTAACGGTTCGAAAAGCGTTGCAACAACGTGACCTCAGAAAAGAGAGCCAGCGTCTACTCAGTTTGCAAAAACATCAATTTGCAATGATTGAGAAACTGGAGAGACAATACCCGGGCATTACCAAGGTAAACAGAGATGCCAAGGGAGAGGTCCTCATTGACGATTCGATAGATAAAAGGAAATGGGATACCCTCATCGAGGAGATTGGCGAGGCGGTAAGATATCGTCACTCCTCTGTGGCGGGACGGGCGTGAGATTCAGTTTACCGACATGACAAAGCAACACCTACCCCTTTTCAAGGATCTCTCTTAACTTTTGCGATAATTGGGTAATGTTGAAGGGTTTCTGGATGAAACCGTCGCATCCCCGTTCCAGTATTTCTGCCGCCTGACCATTTATGCTGTATCCGCTTGAGAGCAAAACCTTAATACCAGGATTTATCTTCTTCAATATGTCGTAAGCCTCTCCACCACCCATGTCCGGCATGATCATATCCAGGATGACCATATCAATCTTGTCTTGATTTGCCTCATAGGCATCAATAGCTTCTCTTCCGCTTCTGGCCACATGGACTTCATAGCCCAGTGTTTCAAGGATCTCATGGCCAACATCAATAATTACGTCCTCATCGTCTACGAGAAGAATCCCTTCTTTACCCTTGAGTATTTCTGTGACGAGTTCTTTGTCCTTTGTGCCCTCAATATCGGAGGCCGGCAGATAGATACTGAAAGTCGTTCCGTGTCCCTTTTTGGAGTCCACATCGATATATCCACCGTGGGCTTTGATAATACCATAAACTGAGGCCAATCCAAGACCGGTCCCTTTACTCATGCCCTTTGTCGTAAAAAACGGATCGAAGATGCGCTCCATGGTCTTCTTGTCCATGCCTGTGCCGGTGTCGGTGATGGCTAATAGGACGTAATTACCCGGCGTAGGCGTATAAGGCTTTCCTTTCATATCCAGATCAGTGACATTCAGGGACTTCAAGAAAAGGTCTCCTCCATGAGGCATGGCATCGGCTGCATTCACATAGAGATTCATGAGGGTCTGTTTGATCTGTCCCTGATCTGCCTTTATTACGTGCAGGTCTTCTGCAAGAGCTAGGTGAACGGTAACATCCTTCTTGGTCATCGCAAATGTGTCAGAGGTTTCTTTCACCACCTCGTTCATGTTAATGGGCCTGACCTCATATCTCCCCTCCCGCGCATAACCGAGCAGCTGTTTGGTAAGGTTTGAACCGCTCTGAACCTGCTGCTCAATGCCTTTCAGTCTCTTGTAATGTGAATGGGCGGAGTCAATATCCATGAGCATGAGGGAGGCGTAACCCTGAATTCCCATGAGAATGTTATTGAAGTTGTGGGCGATGCCACTTGCCAGAGTCCCAAGGGCCTCCATCTTCTGTGCATGCTGGAATTGGGCCTCAAGTTGGGCTTTTTCTTTCTGGGCCCGCTTACGTTCGGCCAGCTCCTGCTTGAGCGCATCATAGAGCCGTGCGTTCTCTATAGCAATGGCCGCCGTGCTGCTCAGGCCTGTGAGCAACTGGAGGTCATCCTTTCGAAAGCCTTCAACCAGGCCAAGGGAGTCTACATAGATGACGCCCCTGGTCTTGTCTTTATACTTGAGCGGTACACACATGATTGACATGATATGCATTCTTTCGATGCTGTTGGAAAGGTTGGCCTTGTCCATCCTGCTCGTATCGGACATCATTACGGGTTTGGCCTCCTTCATGGCTCTGTTCACGATCGTCCTGCTGTAGTTGATCTTGGAAAAGAGGCCTTCTTTATCATCCATCCTTGTCTTTGATGCCGCTTCTTTCAAGGCGCCGGTTTCATGATCCAGCAGCAAAATGGCTCCACGGTCTATTTTCTTCAAATGATTAAAGACCTGATCTATTACCTCGCTGAGGAGCTCATCGATATTGAGCGATTGAGCGAAGATATTTGATACCTTGAGTAATAACTCCAGATCGCGCAGATAGCTTCTGGTGCGATCCTTTACCGACAGGGGCGTGCTTGTATCAAAGAGTTTTCTCTGTAAATAGAGGGGGTGTGGTTGGCTGGTTTTCTCTTGAGACAATTCCGGCCGAAATGAAAGAACCGTCTTTCCGATACAAATACTGCTCTGCTTCGTCAGCTCCACATCTTGCTCGGGCTTTATCTTTTCTCCATCAACGAAGACCCCTTGCAAGCTGTTCAAGTCGACAACGAAGAGCCGGTCGTCCTCTTTAACGAATTTGCCATGGTGCCGGGAAACCCCCTTATCTGAGATGCAGATATCATTATCAGGAGCTCTCCCGACAGTGGTGGTATCATCATTCAGGTCAAAAGACGCGCCTTTGTTTGGGCCGTCAACCACATATACCTTATCCAAGACTTGCCTCCCGCTTCCAATAAGACGAACGGATGCAAAATGCTATCATACGATCCCCATATAGACAGCTTCTTGACCCCCCTGTTCGTATTGACCTTACATGTTTAACTCATAGCACTATATAAGAGCCGAATGGGCCCGGGAACACTCGTGGTTTCCCCAGTGGGTATCCTACATAGAACCAGCTTGATCGATGTTTCTGTGTTTACCTGCAGGCGGGGACGGTACTCGAGAAGTGAGACCCCCCAAAAAAAATTGCCATTCATTTCCATCCGGTTGAACAGGTCCGTTTCAGGAAATCCAATCCCGCCGGTGGGCCCCGTCCATACGGCGGGCCGTTTTGGCGTTTTTCGTAACCCTCTTCAGAGTTAGATAAACACCTCTCTGAAAGTATAAGAATAAAAGTTTTTGTGTGTCAAGTTAAGAAATAACACAACAGATAGTGAGTGTGCGACCCGAAATATGAAGATGATTATGAGATATACCCACTGAAATACGTTGATCTCGGGCACTCGATTGGGCAGCGCTAGCCATATGGCAAATGGAAAGATTCCATCGTTTGTTCGATGCCAGCGAGGGCAGATCGGGGTCTTTAAGGATAACCGAGTTCCCCACGGAAACCTTCTCTGTCAAAAATGAAATCAACCAGGATCACAAATGAAATATAAAAGCAACCCAGAGGAAAAGGGCAGGGGATTATAGGGCTTAAGACCGATACGAGGCTTAAACGTTTCAGAAGAGCTGTGAGCTGGTGCTAAGTCCATCGATTCATTAATTCGATAACGAATTAATTCACTCAGGACTTAGTGCTGAGTGAACTTTTCCTCCAGTTCCGTTCGTCAAAATACGTGACTGTATTTGCGAATCGAAGCACTAAGCCAAAAACTTCCCCAACCATTCATCATATTCTTCCAACCTTTTTAGTAAGCCATCCAAGATAAGATCGTTGACATTGAGGTTTATTGCCTCTGATCTGGTATCAAGGCGAAGTTCAGGTTCACGCTTGAGCCCAATGCCGAGTCTTCGACAAGCAAGATTGCCCAATCTCGTCAAGTTTAAGATGTCATGCTCGGGATCAATTTCCGGGTCGTGGTGCATTCCCGCTACTTCACAATAAATATCGGGTATATTTGTGCGCCTCATGAACCGTTCGCCGTGATATGTGTGCATACTATCCAGGATTTCATCGACGAGATCCTCCGAGATACCTCCAGGAGCGGTGTTAGGCCTGTCCAGATCTTCTATTACCTTAAGGAGAAGGAGTTTTCCGATGTCGTGAAGCAGCCCTGCCATAAAGGCTTCGTCAGTGAGCTGACCCAGGCGAAGGTGAAGCGAAAGCCAACGCGCGGCAAATGCAACACCAAGGGAGTGGCTCCACAGTGGCGTGGCCCAGCGGTCATATTTCCTTTTGCGAGTGCGATAGAGCTGCTTTTGGGTTACTGCGGTGACAAGATTGTAAATGGTCTTTGCGCCGAGGCGCACGGTGGCATCCTGAATTGTTTTCACTGGTTTTACGCCGGCATAGAACACGGAATTGGCTATCTTGAGGACGTCGGAGGCAAGTCCCTGATCTCTATGTATGATCTTGGCGATATCTGCCAAGCTGTAATCACCCCTTGTGAGCTGCTGTTGCAGCTTCAAGGCCACTTGGTTAAATATGGGAAGATCGACATCTTCCCGTTCCAGTTTTTCTTCAATGAGATCAATGAGTGATTTTTCATCCATTCGATTTCTCCAATCAATCAGCGTTTTTTCTTTCAGGGTACCAGCGCATGCATTCCTCTTGCTGGTGTATCTGCTCAAACGGTAACCGGATACAACTGAAGGATGTTTCCCCCTATACCACGTTTCTAAATCGTGATCAATTATTATGAATCTGTCATAACGCTCACCTTGATAATTCGACTATACGCAGAATAATTGCCCTTTTATCCCGACTCGTAAGATCAGGTCCTTTGGCCGTGGTGAGCGTTACTAGGCAGAGCATGGTATTGTTTGCATTGGACGTAACCGACAAGCCTGTGGGATGGTTATGAGGTCTTTTCTTCTGTTCCGAGGCTCTCCCGTTGTAAAGTGGGATCTTTTCTACGACGTATCAACGGGGAAGTCCCGCCCGCCTCGCCTGAGCGGCTCGCGATGGCGGGCAGGCTTGCCCCCTCCCGAGAGTGCAGACTATTTGCTGCTCTCGGTAGTCACTGGCTCTGCCTGAAGGAAACAGGAGTATTTGAGTTGCTGACATTCAAAAAGCCTCTGGTCATGCCCGAAGGGAGATTGATAAAAGTCGCCACATGCCGGAAAGAGCGGCGTAGGCAGTAAGATGATGTTTCCATATCCTGTATAACGGAAAGCTATGCTGCTTGCGAGCTTCCCTTAAACGCAAGAAGTTCTTCTTCTAGCTCCACAATCCTTTGGTCCTGTGTTCTAACGCGGCTGATCAACGTATTGATAATGGGCCTTATGCTTGTTGGTAATTGCGAAATCTGTCTTTCTAAGTTCTCATACGGGAACATAAAGACTTCAACATCTGTTTTCGCCTTTGCCGTAGCTGTCCTTGGATGACCGGTCAAAAAGGAAAGTTCTCCAATAATCTGCGGGGGTTCTATTTCGCTGAGGACAAAGGTGCCATTCTCTTCCCACATTGATACTTCAACAACGCCCGCATTAAGCACATAGAGATCCCTGTCCGTATCTCCTTCTTGAATTATGATATCTCCGGGTTTGTATGTTTTGACCTTCATGAACCTCCCTCCCTGAAGTTATGGAATTGCTCGTTGGTTTAAAACAGGATCGTACCAGTATCTCTCATGTTTTTGCTTTTATGCCGGCTTTTCTATAGTTGGGGGGTGCCTCGCACTATGGTCTATTACCCCATTCTGAAAACAGGTGACACCCAACTTGCTTATTTATGCCTCTAGATTCCGGCGCGTTTCTGAGACAATGTCTCAATTCAGAGATTAATTACACTACAAGTCGAGATTTGATTGAAGGTAAGCATTAATGGATTCATGTCCTCTGTCAAGATATTTTGCTTTTGACGGTTCACCTCCTTTCGAAAACG
>DATKZQ010000148.1:0-14454 GCA_035527895.1 Desulfatiglandales bacterium | reverse complement strand
GGCCGTCAGCCTAGTCGAACGAAACGTTCATGAGTTTTTCGGCGTTGCGATGATATATCTGTCTCTTATCGGCCTCGGTAAGCTCGAGCTGCTCGATTGCGGCGATGGTCTTTTCGACCGGCGCAAAGGGCGCATCCGTTGCGAAGACCACGTGGTCTCGTCCGAAGAATTCCAGCCCGCACTTGAGCCCGATTACCGCGCCAAACAGCGCAGTATCTCCAAAGAACATCTTGAAATACTCAAGATGCGGGCGTTTCAGCGACGACAGTACGTCAGAGTAATCCTCATCGGTAGTGCGGCTACCCAGCACCTCAAGCCCTGCGCCTACGCGCCCATCGAAATAGGGGATCATACCGCCTAGATGGTGGGTCAGAATCTTTATGCCGGGATAACGGTCGAACAAACCGCTGAAAACCAGCCGCGCCATGGCGATTGAGGTGTCGTATGGCCAGCCGAAACACCACCATAGCTCGAAACGCGAGCGTGGCTCGGTGTCGTAGTCACTGGTGTTGGCCGTCCGGGCAGGATGCATCCAGATTGGCAGATCGTGCTCGGCCATTGCCTCAAATAGGGGCTCGAATTCGGGATCATCCAAGGGCCGACCGTTGACATTGGTGAACATCTGAATTCCACGGGCGCCGAGGTCCTTGATGGCGCGGTGCAGTTCGTCCATCGCCGCTTCCAGATTATTGAGCGACAATGCCGCTACAAAGGCTGGGAAGCGGTCGGGATGTTTTTCCACCAGCTCGGCCATTGAGTCATTGCCGATCTTGGCGAGCTCCGGACCCAGGTCTGGTGATGAGATTGCCTCGATCGGCGGGTTCGGAAGCGAGAGGACCTGGCGGTAATCGCCGAACGCGTCCATTTTCTTAAATCGTTCATCCAGGTCGTGGAGCAGTTTAACGTTCTTTAAGCGTTTGCCCAAATTGGCCAGATTGGGCGCGATCTCGGTCATTTTGTTATAAAAGCCGGTCGGAAAAATGTGACTGTAAATATCGATAATCATCCGTTCCCTCCGTTATTATTTGCTGGCGTTCGGTGGACCTCCGGAACACTCTGTCCCGGCTGGGCGGGTGCGCCCGAAGCACTTGATCCAGCATATCCCTGTGCACATCGACTTTTCCGCAATGATACTTGATCCGTCATTGCCGCCATTGCAACAGTGGCCGAAGTCCGCACATGCGCCACCCCTAAGCTACGGTTCCAATCCCCATCTGGACGGCAACCCAACGAGGCATCATCGTGATGTTCATGCCATTTGCCTCATACGCATATAGGCTGACCCTGCGTGTGATCGGTTGGTTTGTGCACACTTGATTTGTTTTGTCAACCCATCCTTCACAAAAGACCTCATCATGAGCCAACAAACAATAGGACTCGCCATCCGTTAAGGCGTTTGTATCTTTCGCGGCACCGCGACCTTGGGCGGCAGAAGTACTCAGCATTCAGCTACTTTCTTCCCCTCTACGTTAATGCTTACAATAGACCCTGCTAGGTCTTTAACTTGCTCTGGCGATGGATTGAACTCATCAATAAGCGATTGAACAAGCGGATCCGATGACTCTGCCATCGTGATAGCAAATGGCTTTTCATTTACAACCGTAACGTTTTCAAAGCCCGCAGAGGTCATTGCCGAAATATAATCATCCTTCAGAAGTGCACCGGCCACGCAGCCCACATATGCTGCTATGCTTTCCTTCACAAATTCAGGGAGCGGCTTAAGCAGAGCGATATCGGAGATCATCAGCCGGCCCCCGGGTTTAAGCACCCGATAGGCCTCTCGAAAAACCCTCCCTTTGTCAGCGGAGAGATTGATAACGCAATTTGAGATAATCGCATCAACCGTGTTGTCAGCCACCGGAAGATTTTCAATCTCACCAAGCCGAAATTCCACGTTTGTATGATTTCCTTTCTCAGCGTTTTTGCGAGCAAGGCTGACCATCTCAGGTGTCATATCCACCCCGATAACCTTTCCCGACTGCCCCACCTTTTCGGCTGCAAGAAAACAATCCAGTCCTCCCCCTGAGCCGAGGTCGAGAACGATTTCACCCTCCTTGAGTGATGCCAGGGCCGTGGGATTGCCACAGCCGAGTCCCAGGTTTGCATCATCGGGGACGGATTTGAGCTCCTCGCCTGAATATCCCATGGCCATGCTTATGCTCTCCGCCTGTCCGCCTGGTCCACAGCATGAAGCGGCAGGGCCGCAACATGAGCTTCTGGTTTTGGCAATTTCCCCATATTTGTCTCGTACCACATCTCTTACATCTTCCACGGTATCACCTCACTCCAGGATTTCCTTCATCATTGGCCCGAGCATGGTTTTCACTGAACCCGCAAACTCATCGGCCTTCAAAAATGTTAAACAGCAGACCGCACCTTCCCGCTCCCAACTAATTACCGCAAGCTTATCGCCGGCCTTGATGCCGGCTTTTTCACGCAATTCTTTCGGAAGCACCAGTTGACCGCGCCCGTCAATAGTGACAAGGGCGTCGATTCTACAGCACCCAGTGTTCAATGGGTTCGATCCGGTCGTAGCCTGACTCTCACTCGGTTTTGGTTCTGCCATGACATGCTCCTTATCAGATTATTCTGAATATTCTGATTAGTCTGCAATTTCAAGATAGCCAGGCTTAGCTTTTTTGTCAAGAGTGATCCAAAGATTTTCCTGCACCCCTGCCCCATCCAGGCCCCCTCTTCCTCGCATTCTTGCAGGTGCTTATTAACGAAGCCTCTGGTTTCGTGAATAACGCAGGTTAGAGAAATCATCCTGCTGAAAGCCTCTTTTTGGGGCGGATCTTTTACTGATCGTAGGTCTGGGATACGAGCGAGATACCCACAATGAAAGGGGGATTTAGTAGAATGGGCGTTTGCTAAGATACGTCGAACTTTCAGTCAGGTTTGCGGCGTAGCAGTGATCGAGAAGAATCTTACAATTTAATGGACATCCCGCTCTTCACAACCTCTGCCTCACTCACGACTATATGGGCCGTGTGCCTCTGGCTTCAGAAGCCCCCATGAGCCTGATTTTGCCGATTTACTCCGAGCGATAGACTACCACATTGGCCATTCCGGCCTCCATGTGGTAGAGGTTATGGCAGTGATGAAACCATTTTCCCGGGTTATCGGCCAAGAACTCGATGTCAATGCGCTGCATCGGGTCTACGATGACGGTATCCTTAAGGATCCATTGCTCGGGCGGTAGAGATGGATTTATCAGCTTAAAGAAATGCCCGTGCAGGTGCATGGGATGGGGCATCATACTCTGATTCCCGTAGCTGATCCGTACCCGTTCTCCCTTCCCAACAACGAGGCGCTCTGAATTCGGGTAGACATAACCATTAATCGTCCAGAAGGCTGAGTGCATACCTCCACTCAATGTCTGTGAATAGAGCCGCTGAGGCGGCCCTGCAGCCGACAAATCCATAGGATGCAGTGCCTGGAAATCCCAATAGGAGGCAAGCCGCATCCCACGGCGGAATAGAGGTGGAACCGCCTCCTTGCTGCTAACTCCCTTATAGATAATTGGGACCCGAAGGGCCCCCTCACCGAAGCCTCGCTCCCGGGCTGCCAAGAACCAGGCGCCGGGATTATCCGCCACGAACTCCACATCGTAGCGCTCTCCCATGCCGATACGAACAACATCCGTATCCACAGGCTTAACAGGATTGGCGTCCACGTGGGTGATGGTTAGGGTGTGGCCTGCCAGGGCAAGCTCATATATTGTAGCCGATGATGCATTGAGGATTCTCAGCTTTACCCTCTCACCCGTTTCTACGGTAAGGGGCTCCGCCCCAGGATATACCCTGCCGTTTATGGCATACCCGTCATAAACAGGTTCTAAAAGAGGTTCCTGTCCCGTCCTGAAGCCTTCTCTCCCTCTTCCCATACCGCGCATCATCATGCCCATGGGCGGGCGCCGCCGTGTGTCGGCGACCCCACCTCCATCCCTCATGACCCAATCTTCCAACACCAGGGTGTACTCTCGATCATGGGGATTGTGCTCATGAGAGGGCTCGATGATCAAAGCACCATACAGGCCTTGGTCTAACTGGTAGTTAACGTGCGAGTGGTAGATATAGCTGCCCGCAGGTGTAGCCTCAAACTCATAAACGAAGCTTTCTCCCGGGTTCACCGCCTTTTGGGTCACTTCCGGAACTCCATCCATGAGATAGGGAACAGGCACTCCGTGCCAGTGTATGGTCGTTCCCTCAGGGAGAAAGTTCTTGAGTACGACCCGTATGGTTTCGCCCTCTCGAACTCGAATCTCCGGTCCTGGAACCCTTCCGTTATAGGTCCATGCCGTAAAATCCGAGCCAAGACCAAGGTTCACCTTGGCAGGTGACGCCGAGAGACGAAATTCTCGCACCTTTCTGTCAGCTGCGGCCCGGGCAGGCCATGGTGGAAATAAGGGAAGGCCGCTGGCCAGCACAGCCGTTAAGGTTGTCTTCAGAAATGTCCTTCTGCTGACGTTCACCTCCGTTTCTCCTTCTATTGGGGTTGATACGCTACGTCAGATCCTTTCTCTTTTCCTCGAACTCCTCCTTGTTGATCTCTCCTCGTGCGTACCGCTTCTTGAGGATCTCAAGGGCTGATTCACCAGCAGCGGTACCATGGCTCCCGGGCCGTACTGAGAGAACCAGCCAGCGGATCAGGAAAACAATCCCGACGATGACTGCAATCCAAAAGGCAATCATAAGAATGGGTCCGAACCACCCCATGCCGTATCCATACCCCATCATCCCGGGGCCATGGCCCCATTCATACCCACGCCACTGTATTGCTAGCTCCCTTAGGATTGTGAGCGCAAGATTCATCTCGTATCCTCCTCCTTTGTGTGGAGGCACCTCGTAGCTTCGTGATCTTTGAGGTGCCTCCTAGTTTTAGTAGATTGACCGCATCCAGCCGGTGCTCTTATCAACGGCCAATTTGTCAGCGAGAGAACCCTCCTTGGTGAGGATCTCGGCCTCGAAGTAGGTGTCCTTCTCTGTGATTTTTCCCAGCTTCAGGTTGGGGTTTCTCGCGGCCCCCAGGTAATTCTCAACGATTTGCTCGGCATCCTTCTCTTTCATAGGCTCCCGGGGCTGTTGATACGGGGGCCCATGGGGTGGGCCATACTGAGGCCCATAGCCAGGCCCCATCATACCAGGCCCTCTGCCGTACCCCGGTCCCATCATCCCCGGACCACTGCCATAGCCTGGCCCCATCATGCCGGGACCCATGCCGTATCCTCCACCGGGACCAACGGGGCCGCCGCAGTATGGGCAGTAGTTCCACGCTCCGTATCCACCTCCCGGGCCCATCATACCGGGGCCCATCTGGCCTTTTCCTTCTAGTGGGAAGAGAATTAGGCCGCTAATGAACACTAACCCCAAAACAAACAAGGACTTTTTCATCGCTTTACCTCATCTCTTTATTTTTCTATGGGTTTACTGCCTTAGTCCCTCGATTCATAAATTCGATAACGTATTTACTTACTCGGGACTAAGTGCTATGTGAGCGATTGCTGACTTTCTGGTGATGAAAATACGTTATGGTATTTGCGAATTGAAGCACTTAGCCTCAGTTACAGACAAAATCTTAAAGCATACCAATCACCCCCTTTTGATTTGGCATGAACTTAAGAAAGGACCTCTTTCTCCTGAGGCGCCCGGTTCGTAACTTCGGTATAGAGGTTGGCTGATCTAAACGAAGGCCCTTACTTCATTTAACCAAAAAGGAGTCTATCCGATCAAGAAGAAAAATAAGGAGGACTTCGGAAAATTCTACTTTACCTTAATGCAGAAGGGGGTTTATCTACAACATTTTGGGGTGGGCAACAATGCTCGAAAAGTATGCGCTTCTTGGCAGAGCTTTTACCTGAACATCGCCTGATTTCACTAAAGATTACGCAATCAAATCTGCAATATCAAGCAGGTATCGATTTCTTCGAAACCTTACTTCTTAAAAGCCTCCTTTTTTGTGCCTAGGCTTGTGCTCTCGTTCTAGGTATATCCGGAAGATAGCAGCAATAAAGAGGGGTTTTGATAGGATGGGCGCATGGCAGGTATCTGGAATGGTGCGGCGCTTGATCACTTTAAGTTCAAAAGCTTTGAGAACTAAGCAAGAGCCAAGGGCAGGCCTGACCCCTTGCAGTTCAATTCATCAAATTCAACATGTCCCCTGTTTTCCTAAGTTGCATAAATTGGCAACGTCCCGCTTTTCAGAAGGGGTATCGTTGCGATAACGGTTCGCTCGGTGTCTTGGAGCTAATTTTTTATCCTCAACGAGTTGGTCCAACTTTTTAATATCTTCAGTAGTTGTCAAGAGAAATCTAGGTCGTTCGTTTGATGTTTCACCGAAAGAAAATTATTGTTTGATCTCCGCAACAGATGATAATAAGAAGGACATCCAGTGTAAACGTGTCAATTCCAGATATCTTCATCACCGTTGTGAACAGTGAATGGAAAGTAAAGATGATTTTAACCTTACCCGATGTACAATATGACCTTCGTCCTGGGATTATCGAATTCAGAGCCGGGCATCCTGATCTGGCCTTGCTGCCAGCCGCTGGGGTTCTGCAGGCTACGCAAGTCATACTCGAACGTGAAGCTTCCCGGGCATTATCGTACGGGGCGGAGCAAGGACCGGGCTGTTTGATTAATCAATTGTGTGCCTGGTTGGGGCGCATGCAAGGCGAAACACCACCTCCCACGGAGCAGGTATTGATTTCGGGAGGCGCGTCGCAAGCACTGGATATGCTGTGTATGCTGTTGACGGAACCCGGCGATATGGCATTGGTGCAGTCTCCAACATATCACCTGGCGCTGCGCGTGATGCGCGATCACCGTCTGGACTTAGTTTCGGTGCCCAGCGACGATGAGGGATTGAATGTGGATGCCCTCGAAGAAACACTGAACTCGCTTCAACGCCGGAGAAAGCCCCCGCGCCTGCTCTACCTGGTGCCGACGTTCAACAACCCCAGCGGCATTACGTTAACGCTTGAGCGGCGCAGCGCCCTGGCAGAGTTGGCTCAGCAATTTAATTTGATCGTTGTGGAGGATGATGTCTATTACCAGCTGTGGTACGATAGACCGCCTCCGCCATCGATTTATAGTCTGGCACCGGCAGGATCGATAATCCGCTTGGGTTCTTTTTCCAAGGTCCTAGCACCGGGGCTGCGTTTAGGCTGGGTGTTCGCCTCACCCGAGATCGTTCAGCGTTGTGTGCAAAGCGGGGTATTGGATAGCGGTGGCGGTCTGAATCACTTTACGGCGCACGTGGTGGCTGCCTTTATAGAGCTGGGACTGCTGGATCAACAAGTCCCTATTTTACGCGATACCTATCGAGAGCGCCGCGATGTGCTGGTAAATGCCCTCGAAGAACATCTGCCCCAAGATTGCCGCTGGTTGATACCCCAGGGCGGATTTTTTGTCTGGTTGCGACTGCCAGCGCAAATAGATAGCGCTACGTTTTTACCTGCCGCGGAGGCTGCGGGCGTTTCGTACATACCTGGAGCCCTGTTTTTTACCAACGGTGGTGGGGAGCGCTATTGCCGCATCAATTTTACCATGTTTTCGCGTGATGAATTGGAAGAGGGTGCACGCCGATTGGGGAAGGCATTGCTTCATCGGTAATTCAACCGGAATAGCTTCTGGTGATGGAAAGGGAGATGCGCACCGCTACTGTCCCGTCTTTTTTGCCATTTTAGCAAGGAGTTCGCATATGGGGCACCCTGGCCCCTTTATTGCGGTACCGTCGCAAAATCAGTCATCTCCACCTGCCGATTCTCTTTATCCAATCCCAAAACAGGAATTTTAATAATTGGTTGAGCTGAACGCTTTACTTAACTACAGGTTTTAATAAATTTTCCCTGTTAACCGGTTTTGGAATCAGCTTTTGGGAGAGCATGATTTCTTCGGTCTGTTTGCAGGCGGCCACATCGATTTTGCCAAACGAAAAATCATAGGAGGGGACGTAGGTTCTAAAGCACTTATGAACATATCTGTTTTGCTGTTTTAAACCTTTTGGTAAGTTGTTTCAGAACCAACGTCCCGCCTTAAGTTCATTCAGAAACAACGTCCTCTTTTTCTTACCGGATCTTTTGGCATGATTTCAGTCTCCTTTCCCTCATGGGTATTCCTGGTCCCTAGATTTGCCTAAGTTAGTGTAGAGCCGATATCTCGGGTTCGCGAAAAGCCACATGGGCTGCAACGTAGGCTACCGTTTTCCTGAGTCGATATTCCTGTTACCGCCTTTGTATACTTTCCCCCGTTCACTCAACCGATACCAAACACTAGCTTTGTGCACTCAAGGAAAAAGGTGAGCCTCTTCAGAATGCCACTTCAAGCTGAAGGGTGAAGCGCGAATCTTCATCTACACCACTCGGAACGTCAAGCTGGTCCCAGTATTCGGCAAAGGCTTTGATGTTTTCGGTAAAGTAGTAGCCCAGGTTTAAGGTGAGCTCCTGGAACTCATCCCTGCCGTCATTACTCTCATAGCTATCAAAGCGTACCAGAGGGACCCAGGTGGGTCGATCACCCTTTGTTACCGCATAGCAAACCTGCCCATACCAGGCGCTGTTATCCTCCTGTCCGCTGGTGGCCCGGTCGTCTTCTGCCTGGAGGTAGACACCCTGCAGCCGGAGGTTTCCCGAAAGAGGCCCCAGGGAGAGAGGAAATTCGGCTTGCGCGTCAATACCATAACGGCTGAAGTCCCGGTCTATGTTGCTTGCAGAATCCTCCCATTTCCCTTCGATACCAAATAACCCGACCATGATATCCGGGCGAAACTCAAAGGCCAGCCGACCGTGTATATTGTTGGGGTTTACGCCTTCAGCATCTTTGGCGACCCCAGTCCTGCCGAGGCTATAGAAGAGTTTCTCCCAGGGGCGCCCATAGAGGGTGACCATCTGGCGCCGGGTGCTCAAGCCCTCGTTGTTGTCAGCTCCGCCATACGTCTGGTCTACCACGGCAGGGCTTCCCCGGGTCAATGAGCGGAGGCCATAGGTATCGTAAGGATCCCAGTCGTGCAGAGGACCCCAGATGAACTGGAGGTTGATGGCGTCGGAGTGATGGTACCCGATGCTTGCTTCGGCGATAAAGGGCTCAAAGTTGTCTTCATCCTCCGCTTCCATCTCGAAGCGCCCGGACACGTTCTTGTAAAGCACACCGGCTACGAGTACTTCTACCTCGTGAATGGCACGGAGTTTCTCATCACCGGAATCCTGCTTGTCGTATGGCCGCGCCTTTATATGGGCACCGATGGGGAAGCCCTTGTCCCACTGCAGGAAATCCGAGAGCACCGCATCGGGCTCCTCATCACGGTCGAGCTTATACCCGTTCTCCTTGAATTTGCGTCCATCAGCGTTCAACGCGGGCCAGGCCGTATGACAGCTGCTGCAGCTCATCCCAAGTCTTCTGGCAAACATCGGCATAGCGTCCCCTTCTTCGTGGAAGAAGGCCACGATGGCCAGCCAAACGCTAACGATGAGAGTCAACGTTACGAAGAAATGTTTCATGCTGGTTTCCTCCTTCTGGTTTAATAATAGTGAGGGTGAAACAGAGAGAATTTGGGTTTGAAGTTTCTGTGCCCATAAGAGCAACTCCGGATAACGTCGGTTGGTCTAAACAAGGGCCTTTGATTCATTAAAAGACAAAAAGTCTATCCGATCAAGAAGAAAAATAAGGAGGGCTTCGGAAAATTCTACTTTACCTTAATGCAGAAGGGGGCTTATCTATAAGATTTTGGGGTGGGCAACAATGCTCGAAAAGTGTGCGCTTCTTGTCAGAGCTTCTACTTGAACATCGGCTGATCTCACGAGAGATTATGGAATCGAATATCAAACAGCAAGCAGTGCTCGATTCTCTAAACAAATCACGATTCCTGAAAGCCTCTTTTGTAGGCGGATCGTTTTCTCCTCTTAGGTCTGGGATACGAGGGACATGCCCACAATGAAACGGGAATTTGATAGTATGTGGGTCTGGCAAGATATCTGAGAATTGAAGGAATCAAAACCATTGCTGGTCGGGAGTTACTGATTTACAAATGGACGTCCCTCTCCTCCTGGTCTTCGCTCAAAAAAAGCGTAGTTTGTAAGACAATACGAAATAAGTTGTTTTAGAACCAACGACCCGCTTGCCACGGCCGGTGGAGGCTTCTTGGACGGGTACGCAGGAAAAGCTAATAGTTGCAGGACAGAATAAGCTAAATAGCGCTCGACAAAATAAGCTAACAATGATACAACTAAATAAGCTAAATTTGGTAATGCATGAAAAGCTAATAATTGTACGGCGCAATAAGCTAACGAAAGCACGAGAGCTATGGCAAGCCCACATGAAAAACTGGCCGAATCCCTTGAGGCCCTGAGAGCACTGCAAGACCGCGGTGTCGTCGCCGTGCGTTCAGGTGATCTGTCCAGGAGGCATCGGGAACGCCTGGTCAAAAACGGCTTCTTGCAAGAGGTCATGAAGGGCTGGTACATCCCTGGCCGCCCGGACGAGGCCACGGGAGAGAGCACGGCATGGTACGCATCGTTCTGGGGTTTCTGTGCAGCCTATTTACAGGAGCGTTTTGGGACGAATTGGAGCCTCTCTCCTGAGCAGTCGCTATTGCTGCATGCCGGGAACATGAAGGTTCCACACCAACTGCTTGTACGCTCACCGATGGCCCGCAACAAGATCACAGCGCTGCCGCATGATACGTCGTTATTCGATACGCGTGCGGCCCTGCCCGAGGCTGGACAAATTGAAGAGAAGGACGGCTTGCGTCTGTTCTCTGTACCTGCGGGCCTGGTGAGCTGCAGATCTGGATTCTTTCGACAGAACGCAACGGACGCACGCGCGGCTCTGGCCATGGTGCGCAATGCATCAGATGTGCTTGCATTGCTCCTTGATGGTGGCCACACCACGGTTGCCGGCCGTCTCGCAGGTGCGTTCCGAAATATCGGACGTGACCGCATTGCCGACGATATTGTCAAAACAATGCAAACCGCAGACTACGACATTCGTGAAAAAGATCCATTCGAAGACACAATAAATCTGATCCTGCCAGCGCGTGAACAATCGCCGTACGTGAACCGTATTCGCCTAATGTGGCAACAGATGCGAGAACCAATCCTCAAACAATTTCCGGCCGCCCCTGGCCGGCCTTCCGACAACGCTGCCTATCTCAAGGCAGCCGATGACATGTACGTCACGGACGCTTATCACTCGTTGTCCATTGAAGGCTACCGGGTCAGCCCTGTGCTGATCGAACGGGCCCGCATAGGCGAGTGGAATCCGGATGAAAATGAGGATGACCGCGAACACCGTAATGCTTTAACCGCACGCGGTTACTGGCAGGCCTATCAGGCGGTCCGCGAAAGCGTACGCAAGGTACTAGAGGGCGCTAATCCCGGGGCAGTTGGCGATGATGATCACGGTGCCTGGTACCGTGAGATGTTTGGGCCGAGCGTAACAGCCGGCCTCTTGCGGACAGCGGTCCTCGCTGGCTACCGCAACGGCCAGGCATATGTCCGCCGCTCAATGCATGTGCCACCGCGCCATGAAGCGGTGCAGGACTGCATGCCGGCATTCTTTGATTTGCTGAGAGAAGAGCCGGAACCATCGGTGCGTGTTGTTCTGGGGCACTTCGTGCTCGTATATATCCATCCGTACATGGATGGCAATGGCCGTATGGGACGATTTCTTATGAACGTGATGCTCGCTGGGGGCGGGTACCCCTGGACCGTTATTCCACTGGAAAAGCGAGACGACTATATGGCTGCGTTGGAAAGCGCGAGCGTAGAACAGGATATCGCGCCGTTTGCAATGTTTCTTGGGGGCCTTGTTTCTGACAGTTTAGAAGGTAAGCCAGCGCCACAGGTGCCTACCAGTTAATTATTATTGAATTGATAAGGATTCCCTTTTTATGAAATAGGAGTCTAACCTTAACTATTGCTAGTTTCGTGAATGATGCAGATTAGAAAAACCATCTTTCTGAAAGCCTCTTTTGTAGGCGGATCGTTTTCTCATATTAGGTCTGTGATACGAGAGACATACCCACAATGAAAAGGGGATTTTATGGTATGTGGGTCTGGCAAGTGATCGCAACTTTTTCTAGATTCTACCCACCTCCACATATTGTGTGTTCGTCACCGCACCTAGCCTGATACTCGAAGGTAGGTGAGGCCAAAAATGCTGAATAATTAATCGGCGTCACATATATACTCCCACAATCCAAAATGAATCTAAAACTATACTTCAACCGGAATTCGTCAATTTTAGGAAGGGGTAGTCACTGCCTACTTCAGTTAGGATTATGCACCCCGCGTGTGTATGTTGCGTATAGTAGTAGTAACCCAGGAGACTCGTGGGAGGCTTTACACTTATAGCAGCATCCTTGAATCTGGAATTTTTTCAGCTTGCTTATCGAAATATGGATTTTTGGGCCGTGGGACTAAAGTATGACTACGATCTGTACCTAAAAATCTAGGAAGTCTAGTATCAGGAACATCGAATCCTTTCTAATGCTGCTGTCCGACTGAGCCGCAACTGCCAGACAGTCCTTTTCCTTGGAATTTGAATGAATGCGTCGTTTGTTTTGTCAAAAGGCTTGGCCTAAAACCGAGTGTAGTGGATCCGGTCATGCTCAAATTCCTCGATAATTTCATCAGTTAGGGATGGCCGCACTTTAGGAATCATCTGTAGAAAGGTCCTTGTTGTCACACTACAGTCTTTTCCTTCTAAGTATTCTTTTTCAAAAGTGTATTGCCTGACCTTGTGGAAAAGATATTCAATGTCCGCAGGAGTAAAGAGCGAAACCATAGGCAAAATCGTTTCTACATCAACCTCCCCACGATTTGTGCTTGATAAATAATGCTCAAAAACACCTCGACAGCTTTGATCATCCAAAAGCCCTACAGGAATGATGCAGTCGAAGCGACCCGGTCGCAAAAGTGCTTGGTCCAGCCTCCGAATGTAATTGGTTGCACATATCAGCAAAACTTTTCTCTCTTGCCTCTTTAGCAAGGGGACTTGTTTGAGAAACTCGTTTGTAACCGATTTGTCAACGCGAGTCCCATAATCGCGGCTAGTGCCAAGTTCCTCAAACTCATCTATAAAAACCACCGCTTCATCTAACTCCCGAACCTTTTCCATTAGACTTTTGAGGTTGGTGCCAAACCGATCTTCCCCTTGAGCCAATAAAGTAGTAGGGCTAACTTCAATGAACCACCACTGAAGAATTCCAGCGATAGCCCTGACAAAGTGTGTCTTGCCGGTACCTGGGGGGCCAAAGAGTATGATAGCTCGGGGAGGAATGACGCTGTGCTTTCGAGCTAAATCAGCCTTAGTAAGCGGGAGGATTATTCTCTTTTCAATGATTTGTTTAGGAGGTTGAGAATCAGAAATGGTCTCCCAGATCGATCGGTCGATCATTTGAGCTCCCAGCTCCTTTAGTAGACTGATCCTTTCTGTTTCGGCAAGATCTCTATCTATGGCCTCGACATTTTCCATAAAGTCCAAGCAGGCGACTTTGATTCCCACATCCCGCCCTACCTTCTCGGAAAGGAACCATTTATGCTGGCAAATCTTGGGCCACAGCTGTTCAGCTATAACTGGACCTACTTTATATCCGCCGTATTTTAAAATTCTAGCTGAGCAAGACTCCGGGTTTAGTATTTCAATTGCAGTTTCCACATGTGCTCATATTATAAAGAAAATTGCCTATTGACTCAACTCACCTAACTCTGCAGGTATTGGATATCACATGATTTTTAGTAATTTCCAAAACCCATCCCGCGTAGCGGGATGCTATAGTTGAGCTTTGCTAGTGAAAAGAAAAAGGTGTCCCTCCAAATTGGCACTGTGATTGCCAGCCCGATATGGGTAGAAAGGAGGAACACCTTGGACTTATACGAACAATTATTACATACCACATATCTGTCCAACTAGCACATTATTTTCTGCCCAAAGTATCGATTCAGGATATTGCACAGTACAATAGGGCACAAAGCAAGGGGTTTGATACGAAAGGTCAGTGAATGGAAGGGTCCTGAAATAATAGAGGGTCATGTATCGGCTGATCATGTTCATCTTGTGCTTCCCATTCCACCAAAATATGCCGTCAGCGAAGTCATAGGAACAATTAAATAGGTACACAATATGTTGGGGCTGGATTTTGTAGGCTAAAAATTTTGTATAGCTTGCCAGAAAATGAACTTCCCGTTATTTTAAGATTACATATCGTGGTTGGAACTTCAATATCGGATTGAGCCTGGGAGCCAAAGTGTCTCTGTGAAAGACACATATTTCAAGATGCATTAGATAAGGTCAACAGCTGCCTTGGAGTGCCTGTTTGCACTTGAAACATGCAACATTTTGAGGTGCCGATAGCTCCCTGCTTCAGTTAGTCACCATCTTTCAACCCCCACATTATCTCTCACCCATGTAGCCCTTCATATACTTAAAGAACTCCGAATCCGTTGAAAGAACCAGG
>DATKZQ010000147.1:0-28191 GCA_035527895.1 Desulfatiglandales bacterium | reverse complement strand
AGAACCCCTCCAAAAGCTTCCCTAATGGGCCGCTCCGTAGTCTCCTGAGTGTTCTCGGACACTCAAACACCTGTTCCAATGCCATGACAACCTCCTTTCTCCGCCTCATTTCTTGAGGCAGTCAGAGCTTGTCATAGCATGGAATTATGTGTAGTAATACAGGCAGAAGCCAGGGAATCGGGGCAAAATGGCGGGGAGTTTATAATGGATGGGAGTTCAACTTCACATAATTTAGAGCTTCACATAACAGATGCACTTGTGGGCGTTCGTTATCTGCATGGATCCATGGATCCCAAAATGATCAAGGAAGGGCAACGGGCCATGCCCGGGTGTTATGAGAGCATCCAGCCGGCTGGTCCGCCCGGTATTCCCGAAGATACGCCTGTATGGAGCGCTCCTCTTGCCAACGTGGCTACAACCCGCATGCCCGATCATGTGGCCTACAAGATAGTGGAGACCTGGTGGAACCATTATAAGGATTATCAACCCATTCATCCTGTACTCAGATTCTGGACCCCCGAGACTTTTATTAACCCCTATTTTACCATGCCCTATCATACCGGGGCCATTCAATTTTACAAAGACAAGGGCGTGTGGACATCTGAATTGGAAGAAAAACAGAATCAGCTTTTGAAAATGAAATAGTCTCGAAAAAGAAGAAACTCTCCCTTACTTATAAACCAGCAATAACCCCCTTCATTGGGGGTTATTGCAGTTAGGAACATATTCTATGAGCGATAAAGAGACCGGCCCTCCCACTGAGTCGTCCGGATATTTTAGAGATTTGAGCGGTTGGGTGGATCGGTTGACAAAAATCATTTTCATTGCCATGCCGCTGGCGGGATGTTTTTTTATCATGGATGTTCCCTTTTACCTGGAATGGAGCATCCTAAGAGAGCAATATTACGGCCTCATATTGGCAATGATTTTACCCTGCACCTTCATTCTTGTTCCGATGAGCAGGAAATCACCGAGAGACAGGGTCCCATGGTATGATGCCATCCTTGCCGTATTAGGGGCTGTCGTCGGTCTCTATGTCGCCATATTTTATCTCAAGATTACACTGGCTTTGGGCACTATCACGCCGGACAGGGTAATTTTAGGCACCATAGGTATTTTCCTTATACTGGAGGCATCTCGCCGCGTGACCAATTGGTTCCTGGCCTCCTTCGGACTCTTTTTTATCCTCTTTCCTCATTTGTCCTGGCTTTTCCCAGATCTCTTATCGGGATTGAGCCTCCCTTTCAGTCAGCAGGTCAATTATCTCTTTCTGGAAACCAACGCCATGCTCGGCATTATCTTCGGAGTAGCGGCCATCATCGTTTTGGCCTTTATTCTCTTCGGCAACCTGTTATTTAGCATAGGGGGAGGGGCATTTATTACGAATGTGGCCATGGCGGCCTTCGGTCGATTCCGCGGGGGACCGGGAAAGATGGCAGTGGTGGGATCGAGCCTGTTCGGGACAATCTCAGGGGTGGCTGTTGCGAATGTGGCCACCACCGGCGTAGTGACGATACCCCTCATGAAACGCATCGGGTACAGGAATCACATCGCCGGGGCGATTGAGGCGGTCGCCTCGACTGGAGGCCAGATATGCCCTCCTATCATGGGGGCGACTGCATTCGTCATGGCTGAGGTTCTCGGTATACCATACCAGAAGGTTGCTATTGCCGCAATCATTCCCGCTTTTCTTTATTATACGACCATCTTCTTTCAAGTGGACATGGAGGCCGGAAAATCCGGTCTGAAGGGCCTGCCACGGGAGCAATTGCCGAAAATTTTCAGCTTTATGGGAAAAAGCCCTTTCTTTATTATACCCTTCGCCGTTTTGTTGGTCGCCCTGTTTGTCCTGTATCTAGCACCTGCAAAAGCCGCGCTCATAGGCGTGGCGTCAATCCTGATCCTCGGCTTTTTCTTTCAGAAGGAGACACGGTTTCGCCTCCACTGGATCCTTGATGGCCTGCACGAAACCGGCCGAGCCCTGGTTCAACTCGGCAGCATCGCTGCCCTGGCAGGCATTGTTGTCGGCACGATATCCTATACGGGCTTTGGGTTTATCATTTCCCTGTATCTCGGCCAGCTTGCAGGAGGGAATCTGTTTATTTTGCTGCCGATCGTGGCCGTAGCAAGTCTCATTATGGGGATGGGCATGCCGACCCTTTCCGTTTATATTGTCTTAGCCATTTTACTGGCACCAACCATGGTTCAGCTTGGCGTTGAGCCCATCGCAGCTCACCTGTTCATACTCTATCTTGGGACAGCTTCAATGGTGACACCGCCGGTTTGCATTGCAGCCTATGCAGCCGCCGCCATTGCAAATGCAAGCCCTATACGCACAGGTTTTGCAGCAGCACGTTTCGGTGTGATCGCTTATATTGTTCCTTTCCTGTTTATCTTTTTCCCTGCATTACTGTTCCAGGGTTCCCCGGGTGGGATCTTGGTAGCCACAGTCACAGCGTTATTTGGGTGCTTCGCATTGTCTGCCGCCTTGACCGGATATCTTTTTCAAGAGCTGAGTCCGGTCAAGCGGATATTGTTTGCTTTAGCCGGTATCGGCCTCATGATACCTATCAAGGGCCAATCCGTTGGGTTTTGTTTACTCTGTAATCTCACTTCCGCTGTGATAATGTTCTCGCTTCTTACTTTTGAATGGAAGAGGAAACGGGAAATCGGTAGAATCTCTAAACCCATTCAAGGGCGACTTTTAAGATCCCATTAGATTTGGCTCAAGGGGATTTGACCAATTATGGCTCTGTTCACAGAGGTTCCGTGATCCACCATGTCAATCAAACAATTGTAAGAGGGGGGTCAAGGTACCGTTTTACCCGCCTACGCAGAAAGCCACGGGCTTGCCCGTGGGTGAATGCTAGGCAGGGTAATCCGCCGTAGTCCTATTGGGACGAAGGCGGATATGCTTCGGCGGGTTCCGCCGAAGAATGTAGGGGTGCCACGCGCTTGCGCGTGGGGCTCCACCCTCAACAAGTACTGATGTGAAATTAGGCGACTCAAGGCGCGAGAGAAACTAGAGTCCCAGGTAGGCTTTTTTTACATAATCATTATATAGAAATAATTCACGGTCTCCTTCTAAGACAATCCGGCCGTTCTCTAGCAAATATGCTCGATCCGCTATCTCAAGGGTTTGTCGGACATTCTGCTCAATCACTAAGATGGCAATCCCCTGGTCGTGCAGCCCCTGTATGATGCGGAAGATTTCTGTCACTAATAGCGGTGCCAAACCATATGACGGCTCATCAAATATGCACAACCTTGGCCTTGACATTAAACCTCGCCCAATGGCCAGCATTTGATGTTCGCCACCACTTAACGTCCTAGCTAATTGCCCCTGCCTTCCTTTTAGTATAGGGAAAACTTCATAAACTTGATTGACTGTTTCTTCCTTCCGCTTCCAGGCTTCATAAACATAGGCGCCCATCTCCAGGTTCTCACGTACTGTCATTTCGGTAAAGAGCTTGCCACCCTCTGGAATATAGGAGATACCTAGTTCCCCGATCTTGTGAGGTGCCAGTCCATCTATCCGCCTTCCCAAGAACTCCACAGTACCTGAAGCTGGACGTAGCAGACCGAATATGGTATTAAGCAACGTAGTTTTACCGGCTCCGTTGGAACCGACTAAAGCGACTATTTCTCCCTTATCGATTCTTAAAGAAACACCCCATAAGGCCTGAACCCTTCCGTAAAAAGCATCTATATTGTTGACTTCCAGCATGGGCCTACTCCCCCAAGTATACTTCAACAACTGTCCGGTTGGTAGCAATCTCCTCCGGCGTTCCTTCAGCAATCTTACTGCCGTGGTGGAGCACTATGATTCGGTCACATACCTTCATAATCGCCTTCATGACATGTTCGATCATGAAAAGGGTTATCCCCTTGTTCCGAATCTTTGTTATCAGCTCCATCGCCTGGGCCATTTCAGTGGGGTTTAGCCCCGCCATCACCTCGTCAAACAACAGTAGCTCTGGCTTGGTGGCTAACGCTCTCGCTACTTCAAGGCGCTTCTGGTTAGCGACGGGCAGGTCTCTGGCCAGAACCGCTCCCACCGTTGACAACCCGACAAATTCCAGTAATTCCTTCGCCTCTTTCTCGGCATCAGGTACTGATATAGCCCTTTTCTTCCCGAATAACGATGCTGCTAGTGCATTCTCAAAAACGGTCAGTCCGGCGAAGAGTTGAGCTGATTGAAAAGTTCTGGCCACTCCCTTCTTGCAGATTTGATACGGCTTCAGCCCGGTAATTTTTTTACCCTTATATCTTATTTCTCCTGCTGTAGCCGGGAGAGAACCAGATATCAAATTAAAAAGGGTTGTTTTACCAGCCCCGTTAGGGCCAATCAGTCCCACAGCTTCGCCTTGGTTTATGTTGAAGTTCACATTATGCAGGGCAGCCAGCCCTCCAAAGTATTTCCTGACCCCTTCACCTTCGAGTATTCGCATATTGCCCCTCCGAACCTCTCTTTCGCCATTTTTCTATCAATCCTGCCAGTCCACTGGGTAGGAATAATATGACAATTATGAGTATAGTACCGAAAAGGAGCATATAGTAGTAAGGGAGCTCGGTTATAAGTAGTTCTTCCAGGTAGGCAAGAAGGGCGGCGCCTAAGACAGGACCGTAGAGCTGGCCAACACCGCCAAAGATGGCCATCAAAACGGGCATAAAAGAAAAGAGCGGATTAAAGGCAATTTTTGGGTCAATATATGTCCAACGTGTCGCCATGATTGCCCCTGCTGCTCCCATGAAAAAAGCGCTGATGGCAAAGGTAATCGTTTTTAAAATCGTTACATTTATGCCTATGTGAGTCGCGGCCTCCTCATTCTCTCCTATACTCCGTAAAGCAAGCCCGAATTTAGAGCGTCTGATGAGGTAGGTGGTAAGCAATGCGATCACAGAAATAATGAGCATGATGTAATAAACTGTTGTGTGATCTACCGCGACAACCCACCTGCCAACCGTGCCCATAAAGTTAGTCTCCCACCAAAGGAGAAAGTGCCTGATGAGCTCGCTGATCCCGAAAGTGAATATGATGAAATACATGCCTTTCAGCCTTAAAGTCAGAAGGCCGATGAAGAGGGCAAGGATAAAACTTACCAGGCCGCCAAAGGTGATTAAAACAGGCAAGGGTAATATTTGCCCAAGAATCGCCGAGACATAGATCCCGACCCCGAAGAAGGCGGCCGACGCCAGCGAGATGTAACGGGTAGGGCCGGAGAATATGGCCCAGCCTACGGTGATGACTATATACATAATGACGCTGGTCAGCGATATGACAGGATAAGGTGGGACATAGAGCGGTATCGTGGCTAATAGGATTAGGACTAGAAAAAGTAACCCTAGAGTAAAAGGCCTTTTATAAACAACTCTGACAATATCCATTTCTCTACTTCCCAAAAATTCCCGTTGGCCTCACCAGGAGCAGGAGTATAAACATCACATAGTAGGCAATCAGAGAGAGGCCTGGATCGAAATAGGTCACTATACTGCCGATGAGGCCGAGTATAAAACCCCCGATCAGACTGCCGGTGATACTACCTAATCCACCAAGTACAACCACGATGATGGCAATGATGGTATACTCGAGGCCCATGGTTGGCTGCATCTCGTACATCATGCTGATCAATACGCCGGCAAAAGCGGCCATCAACGCACCAAGGCCGAAACATATGGCTAATACCCGATGAATGTTTACGCCCATCACCTGGGCGGTCTCCGGGTCTTCAGCGGCTGCCCTGATCGCTTTTCCCAGGCGCGTGCGTGTTAGAAAATAATAAAAAACCAGGCTTATGCCGACGGCAAACAAAAGGGCGACTAAACGATGCGCCGCAAATAAGGCCCCAAAGATACTCACCGAGGATTCTAAATAGGAGTACCCCCTTATGTCGGCCTTCCATATTAATAAGGCCACGTTCTGAATGATGAAGAGGAGACCGAATGAGGCCAGGAGGGAATTATCAGCAAAGGCGCCTATTGATTCTGATTTGCCTCTCAGGTATTGAAAGAGGGTCCTGTGGATTATGAAACCTAGAACAAAGAGAACAGGTCCGCAAATGACCAGAGAAATCAGGGGGCTAATTCCAAAGACGGTGTACAGCGTCCAGGTGGCAAAGGCCCCGAGCATAATAAACTCACCATGAGAGACGTTCAGTACTCGCCCAACGCCGTACTGAAGGCCGAGTCCCACGGCGATGAGGGCGTAGATACCCCCCATGATTAAACCGCCAATGACGACATCTAAAAAAGTTACAAACACGCTGATGCCTTTCCAACTTCATCAACAAATACTTTGCAGGCTGCCCGGATAGACCCAATTTGCGAGTGATTATCTCTCCCGTTACGTGGTCTTCCGGACAGCCTGCTCGAAGGAACGTTCAAACACCCTTCAAAGGGGAATTCCTCATTGAAGCGCCATCCTGTCAGGAATGCCTACTTCTTCGGCCACGGAGGCTTAGGGTAGAGAGGTTCTGCGGTACGTTTCTCCTTAGCCGCTATGACTTCGAACTCCCCCTTCTGCCACTGGCCGACCTCTCCGGGTGATTGTACATTAAACTGGTTCTCAAATCTGACCGGGCCAATAACTGTTGGGAATGTACTGCTGGCGATGACATCCCTTATCTTTTTCCTGTCGAGGGTTCCAGCCTTCTCGATAGCCTGCTCCATGATCTGAACGGTTGAGTAACACCAGGCATTCCCATACCAGTCAGTGCCTCCAGGACCTGAAAACGCGACCATCCTGTCCCAGAATTCCTTGGCGCCGGGATAAGGAACCTTCGGGTTCCAGGCCCCGGCTCCCATAACACCC
Source organism: Desulfatiglandales bacterium (assembly GCA_035527895.1). Taxonomy (GTDB): domain Bacteria; phylum Desulfobacterota; class DSM-4660; order Desulfatiglandales; family B25-G16; genus JADFWK01. The sequence goes on along the minus strand of DATKZQ010000147.1, from coordinate 21,380 downwards.
TCCACCACGTTGGCACCAAAGGCCTCTCTATAGGGGGAGAACGCTACGCCAATAGTACAGTAAAAGAGCTTCGGGTTAAAGCCAACCTCTATCGCCTGTTTGGTTATAAGAATGGTTTCATCGGGATAGCAGAAGAAAAACGCCGCATCTGGATTGGCCGCTTTCATGTCCTTTAGCAGGGGTGACAGGTCCTTGGCGCCGAGTGGGAAGCTCTTATATCGGAGTACCTCGACCCCGGCTCCGGCCAGTGCGGGCACCACACCGCCGGCATATTCTATACCGTGCAGGTCTTGGTGATGGGCCGCTACCAATGTCTTGACTCCCAGTTCTTTGGCAAGGTCTACCATGGCAACCGACTTCTCCGGGGGCTGGTTCAAGATGACAAACAGGTAGGGTATTTTGTGCGCCATTTCCCTGAGCTTCAAGGAATCAACCGTGGGCCCGATCACTGGATACTGATATTTGGTGACTACAGGAGCTATGGCAAAGTACAGAGCCGTGCCCCAAGGGCCAAGCAAAAGGTCAACCTTGTCCTGTAAAATTAACTTCTCGACCAGTTTCACGCATGTTCCGGTGTCACCCTTATCGTCGTATCTGATTATCTCTACGGGTAATTTTTTGCCATACTCTTTAACGTATATGCCTCCCTTCGCGTTGACCTCCTTGGCCCACATGTCAAAGGGGGCTATCTGTGTCGTTTTTGCACCAAACGCATACATACCTGATAGAGCGATCGGGTTACCGAAACGGATCTTATCAGGGGCTTTTTTAGATTTGGCCAGTGCCTGTGTTGGATTCGCCCAGCCAAACATTAAAAGCATCGATGCTACCATTAAAACCAAACCGAAATGACCTAATGATGTGAGCAACTTTTTCTTCTTCATTTTGGCCCTCCTTTTAAGGCTAATGTGCAGTTAATACTCCTAATTAATACTAGCTCCACTCATGCCGATGAATCTTCACCTCCTTTCTCTCGATAAGGGTTAGTGTCTTCGGAATCACATGTCTAGGCCCTCATCATATCCCTGGCACGTTCACGCGGCTGTTCGTCGCTTTTCTATGATGATCAGCCAGAAAGGCTTCATTTTTGGGATTGAGTAGTTCCCGAGTAAAGTATTTGGAAACACAAAAACCCAACTCTGACCGAGATAGCAAGGGCCAGGTATTTTGATTCTGTGCTCGTTGAGTGTGTCAAAGTTAGAGCTCTTAACGGAAGGCTATGTTGTTCTGCGACAGCGTTGCATTGCCTCATAAATGATCTGAAGTTTCCTTTTTGTCAACAAAAAACCCATCTTTTTGCCAAAATTTTTGAACTTTCGTGCACAGCTCGTTGGTATATGCAAGGATTTTCGGGGGATACCTTGTAGGGGTAAAGGTCATCATATTAAACCGAAAGGACTGCACCCCGGGCAGGAGATACCCAACATTCAGGGTGCAAGGTAGACTAGACAAGGTCCCTTTTGAGCAATGCGGTGATTGCAGCAAACAAACCCCGAAAAATGCCCCCGTATCGTTGGAAATGCCGCCAGGTGGACCATGGAAATCCTGCTTGACAACGGGGCCGTGGAGCTTGGCTAATAATGAGAGGAAAAATTTGAAGACAATACCAAAGAGCTGATGCGGCTGCCGGTTTCGAATTTGTCGAGCGAAGACGTGGTTTTTCCAGGGGCACAGGCCATACCGCCAATCTGAGAGGGAAAGCCCAGCTCCCTCAGCTCATCCGCAACGGCCAAGGTCATCTTGTTAAATCGCAAGGATTGCAGCCCGGCAGGATTGACCCCACACAAAGGGATGCAAGGTCGCGACCGACTCAAACTGGAGGCCTTGCTATATAAGGGTTTTCACCATCCCGCCGTCCACGTTAATGGCCTGGCCAGTCACGAATTTCGCCCTATCCGATGCAAGGAAAGCGACCATGTTTGCGATATCCTCCGGGTCACCGTGGTGCCCCAGGGGAATGTTTTGCCCTGCGAACCACTTCATGACCTCCGGGACCGACATACCCAGCTCTTTGCCCAGTTGTTCGGCCAACGCGCCGGGACCTTCCCAGAGGGGCCCCCGGATTGGCCCGGGACAAACAGCATTCACCAGGATGTTGTCCTTGGCCAGGTAGTTGCTAAAGTCCTTTGTATACATGTTCATCGCGGCCTTGATGGCATCATAATCCAACTGGTTTCCCGGCTGTTTTGAGAAGACGGAGGATATATTGATAATCCGTCCCCAGCCCTGCTTCCGCATATAAGGGATTACCAGCCGGCATAACTGGATAGGCCCGAATAACATGAGGTCCATATGGTATCGGAATACCTTCTCAGGGAGCTCCATCGGGTCGCTTGCATTACCATAACCGGCGTTGTTAACAAGGATATCAATACGACCGAACCTGTCGGCAGCCTGGGATACGAAGTTCCTGTTGTCTTCGTGCTTCGAGACATCGGAGCGGATAGCAAGGACTTCCGCCCCTTTAGCTCTGATCTCCTCGGCCGATGAATCCAGTTTGTCTTTGCCTCGCGCGCAGATGGCCAAATTACAGCCTTCTTCAGCCAGAGTCAGGGCAATGACCTTCCCAATGCCCTGGCTGGCTCCAGTAACCAATGCAACCTTTCCCTTCAATCCGAGATCCATTTTGCTCCTCCTTTCAATCTAGTGACACCAGTACCTTGGCGTCCGACCCAACGCTCAAATTGGACTCCTTGAAGCCTTTTTTCTAAAGCATGAATCCGCACAATTCCAGACCTCACTAAATCCTTCCTCTCGATATCTAGAGGAGCCCATTATTCTCCTCATGGAAGGTAGATAGGCTTGCCCAGGGCATCTCTGGCTGCCTCTGCCAGCGACTCGCTCAGCGTTGGGTGGGGGAAGGGGGTGAAAGCAAGTGTGTCAACGGTAGCCTCCGTCTGAATTGCCATAAGGGCCTCCCCTATCATCTCGGAGACAGCTGTCCCAATAAGATGTACTCCGAGGATCTCCCCGTATGATTTATCAGCGACTACCTCAACGATCCCTTCATCCTCAGCGAGGATCATGCCGAGAGGGTTCATGGAGAGCGGTGCGGCACCCACTATAACCTCATACCCATTTCCCCTTGCCTCTTTTGGTGTGAGTCCGATAGAGGCAACCTCTGGGTGGGTAAAGAGCACCCTGGAGAGGGTTCTGGGATTGAGGGAGATGTCTTTGCCCATGGCATTCTCAGCGGCCACAATTCCCATCCCAGCGGCACGATGGGAGTAATGCTGCTCAGGGGGAGCGGTGAGGTCTCCGATGGCGTATATACCCTTTGCAGTGGTTTCCGTCTTCTCATTGACCGCCAAAAAGGAGCTCTCCTCGTCCAGGCCGATGGTCTTGAGCCCGATCCCCTTCAGGGCGGCGGCTCTCTCGAGGGTGACTATTCTATCGACAACCACCTCTTCAAGGCCCTCTTTGGTTGATAGCTCGACAGTGAGCCCGTCTTTCTTTTTTGTTACCTTTTCAATGGTGGCCTGTGTCTTGATCTCTATCCCCTCATCGTTAAGTACCCTCCTGAGACGAGTGGCGATGGTCTTGCTCTCCTTTGAGAGCACGCTCTTCAAGGTGGTGCCGAGGGTAACCTGGGTACCAAAACGTGTGAGGAATTGGGCGATCTCCAAGAGCCAAGGGCTCCCCCCAAAGAGGAGGACCCTTTGGGGGAGTTTCTGATTGGTGATGAGAAAATCCGTATTCACTACCTCCTCGAGCTCAGCCCCTGGGAACTCGGGTTTTTGCCACTGGGCGCCAGTGGCCAAGATGATCTTCTTGCACGATATGCTCTTTCCTTCTACATCAAGGGCTCCTTTCCCTGCAAGTCTTCCCCTGCCCTCGATGACCTCCACGTTATTCTTCTTAAGGGTGTTCCTTACACCTTGCCTCATGAAGGCGATGATCTCGTCCTGCCGTTTGATGAGTGTGGGGTAGTTGATGGTAATATCGGGGACACTGAGGCCCATGTCCTTTCCGAGGCTAAGATTCTTCAAGATGTGTGAGGCCACCATCATGTGGCCGAAAGGGATGCAACTTAAGTTCATGCACTGGCCGCCCAAGTCTCTAGCCTCGACAATGGCAACCTTGCCCCCGAGCTGCGAGGCCCGGATTGCGGCCGGAACCCCTCCCGCACCACCGCCCAAAACAACGACATCGTAGATCTCTTGGCTCACCATTTCCTCGCCTACCGTATCATTAATCTTTCAAACATCAACAAGGGATCTTCAACAAGTTCCTTTATGCGAGCAAGGAACTGGGCTGCTACCGAGCCATCCACCACACGATGATCTACTGAGAGAGATAGCTTCACACATGGTCGTATAGTGATCTCACCCTCCACAACCACCGGTTTTTGAATAATGGCACTTACAGCCAATATACCGCTTTCCGGGGGGTTGATAATGGCATGAAAACCTTCCACACCGAACATCCCCAGGTTAGTAATAGTAAAGGTTCCGCCCCGATATTCATCGGGAAGGAGTCTTTTATTTCGGGCTTTACGTGCAAGTTCCGTTACTTCATGGCTAATCTGTGAGATGGATTTTTGATCAGCATTTCGGACTACCGGGACTACTAATCCATCATCCACTGCAACAGCCACCCCAATATTGATTGCCCTGTGCAGTCTAATGCGGTCTTCAAGAAAACTGGCATTCACTATAGGGAACTCTTTCAAGGCCTGTGAAACGATTTTGATCACAATGTCATTAAACGTAGTTTTGTCCTCATGCTTTTCTGACTGTTTCTCAAAATCCTCCTTGAGTCGTGTAATGGCCGTTGCATCGGTAGTTACATCCACGTAAAAATGAGGGGCCGTCACTTTGCTCTTTTGAAGGCGTTGAGCAATCACCCTTCTCATTTTTGTCAACTCTATGTCCTCGTAGCCTTCAATTTCAGGCTGGATCTCGTATTTCGCCTCAGCTTTGGTTGCCCCCAGAGGTGTCTGAGATCGCTCGGCTATGGCCCTTTCCACGTCTTGTTTTGTAATTCGGCCTCCTGGGCCTGTTCCTTCAATGGCTTGGATGTCAATATCCTCCTCCTCGGCAATCCGCCGGGCCAGAGGGGAAACTCTTATGATCTTTCTTTCTTTGGCCTCTACCCTTGCCGGCTTGGAAATCCCAAGCTCCATCTCTTCAGGTTCTTCCTCGCCTGGGGAAACACTTACCGAAGGCTTCGCTCCGATCAAAGAGGAGATGTCTTCATCCATGCTGTCGGAAATGATTGCAATAGGTGTATTGGTGGGAACTTCGATTCCTTCCTCCAGCAATATTTTTCGGAGGAAACCAGAGGCTAGGGATTCGACCTCGACATTTACCTTATCTGTTTCAACTTCGAAAAGGGTTTCTCCCTTTTCCACGAAATCTCCTTCTCGCTTGTACCATTTGACCACCTTCCCTCTTCTCATGGTGGAACTGAGTGCAGGCATTTCAATAAGAGCAAACATATTCTTCCTTTTCTCAAAGACTCTAAGGGACTACGGGCTTCGATGCAAGACTATACGATCTCTTTTCACTTTGGGCTGAAAGGCCCTTTACATGATCTCCCTTACCCCTCTAATGATCCAATCCGGATTGGGGATAACCGCACGAGACAGAGGTTCCGCATAAGGAATGGGGCTGTCAAGTCCTGTAACCCGTTTGACCGGCGCATCAAGATAATCAAAGGCATGTTCCATAATAAGGGTTGCGATTTCTCCTCCGAATCCACCCGTTTTGCAGGCCTCATGAACGATAACGACCTTACCGGTCTTTTTCACGGACTCAATGATTGTTTCAAGGTCCACGGGCTTTAGGGTCCGCAAATCCACCACCTCAACATCAATGCCCTCCTTTTCCAGCTCATTGGCCGCCTCCAGGGAATCTATGACCATTTTCGACCATGCAATAATGGTAACATCCTGCCCCTCCCTTTTCGTATCAGCCTTTCCTATTGGAATGATATAATCGTCCTCCTCAGGGACAGGACCCTCAGTCAAATAGAGCAGTTTATGTTCAATGAAAACGACAGGATTGTCATCACGAATAGATGCCTTTAGAAGGCCTTTGGCATCGAATGGTGTTGACGGCATAACAACTTTAAGCCCTGGGATATGGGTATGCCAAGCCTCAAGACTCTGAGAATGCTGCGCCGCATCCCCAAATCCCACACCTCCCTGGGTTCTGATTACGATAGGGACGATGGCCTGACCCCCGGTCATGAAATGAAATTTGGCGCACTGGTTGGCGATCTGATCCATTGCCATGCTCGTAAAGTCGACAAACATAATCTCTGCGACGGGTCTTAACCCGACCAATGCCGCCCCCAGGGCTGAGCCCACGATCGCCTGTTCGGAAATGGGGGTATCCACAACCCGAGAAGCGCCAAAGCTCTCCAAGAGGGAGGCCGTCGCCTGGAACACCCCTCCGAATTGTCCGACATCTTCCCCCATCAGAAATACCCTTTCATCACGACTCATTTCTTCTCGAAGGGCCTCGTTGATGGCTTCACGATATTTGATCTCTCTCATTCTATCCTTCCCCCTTATCTAATAACAATTATTGGGCAGCGCTATAATAGACGCCCCTTAACATGTTCTCGACATCAGCCGGATCGCTCTCCTCGGCAAACTTAAAGGCCTTTTCAATCTCTTCATTCACTTCATCGTGAATTCGCTCGAGCTCCTGCTGGGTGACCTCTTTATTACCCAAGATCTCTTTGGCAAGGTTCTTGATCGGATCACGTTCTTCCTTCCAGTATCTGACTTCCTCCGCGGGACGGTATTTGCCGTCATCGGCCGTGAAGTGTCCGTACCATCGATAGGTCCGGCATTCAAGGAAAGTGGGGCCTTCTCCTCTGCGGGCGCGATCTACGGCCTCAGTTGCAGCCTTCCTGACCGCCAACACATCATTGCCATCCACGCACACGCCTGGAATCCCATAACCAGCGCTACGATTCGCCAGGGTATCTAAGGCACATGCTTTCTTTATCGGAACCGAAATCCCGTAGAGATTATTCTCACATACAAAGACGATGGGCAATTTCCAGATCGAAGCCATGTTGATGCCTTCATGAAACGCCCCCGTGGCAATAGCGCCATCGCCAAAAAAGCAAAGCACCACCTGATCGAGCCCCTTGTATTTGATGCCAAATCCCGCCCCCGCAGCAATAGGAACACCAGCCCCGACAATCCCGTTGGCCCCCAATATGCCGATCTTCATATCCATGATATGCATGGAACCACCCCTTCCACGGCAATAACCGGTCTCCTTGCCAAGGAGCTCTGCAAACATCCGCCCCATATCTGCTCCTTTGGCGATTAAATGGCCATGCCCTCTGTGAGTGCTGGTAATGTAATCCTCCTTTCTAAGATCATAGATGCAGCCTGCTGCTACAGCCTCTTCACCGGTATACAGGTGGAGGACACCATGGGTAAGACCTTTGTTGAACGACATAAAACCCCGTTCTTCAAAGGCGCGGATTTTATACATCAATGTGTACAAATCGATCTTTTCCTGCTTTTTAGCCTGCATAAAACCCTCCTGTTGAAGATGATGCTTGGAAATGGTGCTCATTTGTTTGGACTATTGTTCTTGTTTGGCCAACTAGGGTCAATTTGCACTTGGATTGCAACCCTAACCTAGCATTTTCTCTGATCTTATACTTGCCGTGGGAGCCTTCTGCCAAAGAGGCTTGAGTGAAGGAGTTAGTGATAGATAATACAGATAATAAAGACTGTTGATAGCACGCCCAATTGATGCAATTGATATTCGATTAAAATAATGCAGCTTGTCAAGATTAAAAGTAATAATTTGGTGCGCTTAAAAGTTGAGGCTTCATGCTCATTCAATGGCCTCGATAAATAACTCTTACACCTTTCTGCCATCATTACCTCGGCAATGACGTGGCGTAGGCTACCCTCGTATTCAATTCGGAGCGCTGTGGCCATACCTTTCTGAACACCTCAAGAGGCAACCATACCCGATACAATGCCCCATTCAGGCGCTACCGCAATTCACCTGCAATTCATGGCTCCCTTGACGGGGGCTGCAACCCTTACTATAATAATTGCGGGCCCAAGAAAAGGAAAGGAGATCCTTATGACTGTCTTCTACGAAAAAGAGGGTAAAATTGTAACGATTACGCTCAATCTCACTGAGACGCTGAATCGCATTGATGCTGAAACCTTTCAGGCGTTCAGCAAGGCGTTAATGGACTTTCGAGACGATTCCGAGGCATTGGTGGCTATTATCACTGGCACTGGTGAGGCCTTTTCCACCGGTGCCGACCACAACAAGTTACTGCGACCATGGGCTGATAAGTCGTTTCAAGCGCCCCCGACCATTACGCGAGGCCTCAACATTTGGAAGCCCCTTATCGCTGCCATTAACGGTCCGGCCAGGGGAGGCGGGCTTGAGATTGCACTGGCCTGTGATATTCGGGTTGCTTCGGAGAACGCATACTTGCAAATGCCCGAGGTAGGTCGGGGTTTGATACCGGGCCTAGGTGGGACCCAAAGATTGCCGCGAATGCTTCCTCCAGCCAAAGCCGCGGAGATGATCTTTTTGGGTACCCCTGTTAGCGCCGAAGAAGCATACCGGCTGGGGCTGGTCAATAAGGTCGTCCCCTTAGCTCAGCTTTTGCCCACAGCTAAGGAGTGGGCAGCCAAGATCTGTGAAAACGGGCCACTTGCCGTTAGGAGAGCAAAAGAGGCCATGATCCGGGGCAGGAACATGGCCCTGGAAGATGGATTGAGCCTGGAACTGGCCTTCTTCGAAGAAATGCTTCAAAGCGAAGATTATCAGGAAGGACTTCGAGCATTAGCTGAGGAACGAGAACCGGAATACAAGGGACGATAAAAGAAGGGGCAAGGAGAAGGAAAATCGATGGGCATCACAACGGAGAGCGAAGGTATGCACTACGAAGGGAATTGCATTCGACCACCTCCTGAGGCATACAGTATCCTGCTTCAGGTTACGGTGGGATGTTCCCATAATAAATGCACCTTTTGCGGGACGTATAAGGATGAACGGTTTCGGATAAAGGACGATGCCATCATCCTGAGCGATATCCTGTTTGCCTCAAAGCATATGAAGAGACAGGATCAGGTCTTCCTCATGGATGGGGATGCCCTGATTATTCCTCAAAAGAGGTTGATGTGGATCCTTGAGAGCATTCAGGAACATCTGCCCTGGGTCAGACGGGTCGGAGCCTACGCCAATACAAAAAGCATCAGCATGAAATCCCCCCGAGAATTGTCCGAACTGCAGGAGAAGGGATTGGACATGCTCTACCTCGGTGTCGAAACCGGAGATGATGAGGTCCGCAAAAAGATCAATAAGGGTTCAAGCGCGCAGCACTGCCTCGAGATGGGCAAAAGGGTGAAGAATGCGGGGATGAAACTTACGGTTACGGTACTTCTGGGAATTGCGGGGAAGGAAAAGTCCCTGGCCCATGCCCGGGCGACCGGAGAACTCATCAGCGCGATTGATCCCGACTATGCCAGCGCCCTGACCGTGATACTGATTCCCGGCACACCCCTTTGGGAAGAATATGAGAGGGGTGATTTCGAACTGCCCGATGAACGGGGGCTGCTGATTGAGATGAGGGAGATGATCGTCCACACAAACCTGAGCCACGGCCTCTTCTCTTCTAATCATGCATCCAACTACCTGCCGGTGAGGATGCAGCTCCCAGAGGGCAAGCAGGAGATCCTGGATATGATCGATGCGGCCCTGAGGGGGGAAATCGGGCTCAGGCCGGAGTGGATGCGGGCGTTTTAAAGCCCCAAAGGAGCTGGTACGCCGGGTTTGCGGTAAATACCAAAGCCACCCCGGGTGACCGGAGTGGCTTTTCTATAAAAAGGAGTTACGTGCATTTGAAGGGATAGAGCTACGCCCTTCAGGGCGGGAAGTCTCTCTAATCCAAAATATAAACGATGCCTAAATCGCCGTCGATTTTTACCTTCTGACCGGTCTTTATCTTCTGGGTCCCTTGTAAGCAGCCGGCCACACAGGGAATGCCGTATTCCCGTGCCATGATGACGGGGTGGGATAGGACACCCCCACCATCGGTGATGAGTCCCTTAATGAGGCTAAAGGCAACGGTCCATGCTGCGGAGGTCCCCGGGGCAACCAGAATGTCTCCCTCCTTAAGCTCGGACAGCTGATCCGCTCCCATGATGACCCTGGCCACCCCTTCTACCACACCGGGAGCTGCAGCAGCGCCATAAAGGTCGGCCTTCAATTCTTCTCTCACGATAGGAAGTTGGGTAGATACGGAAAGGGTGGGATCACTTCTCAATACATCCTGGGCCTTCTCTATGTTTCCGTAAAATGGTGGCGGATCTAAGTCATAACTCTTCTCCCAGGCCTCCTTTCTCCTCTGCACATAGGGGCGCAGGTTGACATCTCCCATGGGCACGGCCGCCTTTCTGATCTCATGGGCATGCAGGAAATGGATATCCTCAGGGGCATCAATGCATCCGGCTTCGGCAAAGCGCCTTCCGATTTCAGTAATAATCCAATGGCCCATGGCACCCACGTAAAAGTCGCAAAAATAGGTATGGTCTTCGCTCCAATAACCCGATTTTTGCGCTGACTTCATTAACGTGCCGAACCATTCTTTCTGCTCCACGGGTAACTTGGCCAGTACCTCCTTTTCCGCTTTCTCCCGTTCCCGAATGAGATGCTCACGTTCGGTGTCAAAGGCGAAGGACTCCTGGGACATGAGCACCTTGACCCGGCCGATGGCCAAACTGGGCTTTTCGACCCATGCAGGGGTGTCATAGGAGTGCATGCGTTCACATCGCCATCCGTGCTCCATAAGAAACTCCCCGTATTCCTTCAACCATTTCTTGCCTTCATCGCTCTTTTCAAGTTCCTTCAATACTTCTTCATTATCCTCGATCTTGAAGGCATCTTCCAGGCCCATGTCAACCGCTTTTCTGGCAAGTTGCCACATCTCCCTGACGACGAGGGTATCCTGGGCCTCAAATCCGGTCATTAATTTGGCGAAATCCGGATCTATGGGGGCCTCCTTACCGAATATTTCACGCCACATCTGTTGGAATAGACCATTGATATAGTTCGAAGCCACTAACATCAGCATATGGGTCTCGGCTTCCTTACGATTTATGACGAAGGCATAATCCAAGAAGAACTTGAGCAGTTCGATGTTGCTGAGTCTCTTAATATCATCCCACTCCCGAACGCCATGCGATTCCTTGGCCTCTTTATATACCGCCATCAACTCGGTTTTGAAGGGATTCCAGACCCCATCGAAGTTCTCTATAAAGGGCTTGATTTTTTCTCTGAAGATTGGCTCCCGGGCCTTGGCTTCCTCTTCAGTGGTTCTCATTGCTGTGAGGTATGGATACCCATCCCTCACTCTATAACCCCAGCCCTTTGTGGTGGGCAGCTGCAGAGTCTCAGCAGCATTCATGATCGCGTATACGTACCAGTACCAGCCGATGCCAAAATAAAGGGGTTTCAGTGGAGGTTTTCCGTGTACAAGATCGCATAAAAGGACATCGTAAACCTGAGTATCTCTTTCGTCATCGAATTCGTAGAAAGTGAGATCATAAGCTGGGTGTAACATTTTCATCCCTCCTCTCATTCATGTGAACCAAACTCTCCCGAACATGGTTCAAGGTTGATTGCCTCTGGTCATGAAAATCGCCTTTTATTCTCCTTCGCCAGAAAACCCTGCAGCGCACCGTCGCCATAGCGGCTTTGGCGCGTCGGCGACTTGTCGAAGCGGAGCGTAGGTTTACCCGCCGCAATTCTGCTTGATACCCTGCAGTTTACTGCAGGCAGCTTCATTCATCTCCTCAATAGTCGCGTTAACATTAAATCGACTACCTGGTCAGCGGGCGTCCTTTGTTGGGCGATAACCTCTCGTCGGGTCTGTAGCAGAACGACGTTTTCCGGGAAGTCGAGGTCCTGGTCTATGGCCCATTCGGCATCCTGGGGTGCATCGAAGTGGGACTCCAAGATCTTACCTAATCTCCCGATTTCCTCTGCTTCGTCATCACTCAAGCAGAAGGTACAACTCTTTTCGGTAGGGGTATCCACCTCGGCAACGCCCGCTTCCTTACAGGTTACGTATCTGCCCTTGGTACCCAGTTTTCTGTCGATTATCTTTAGGCTCTCTTTGTCCAGAATGTATGTGTCAGGCATGGCTTCCCCGCCGACAACGCTCTCTCCCAAACCCCAATTGGCCTCAATGATCATTCTCGAGACCTCTCCCGTATTGGGGTCGGCCGTGAACAGGACCCCTGCAGCCCGCGCATTCACCATCTTCAGCACGGCTACCCCTATAGGGTCAATTTCCAAGGGCGCTCCGGCATGTTTTCTGGCAGACAAGGATCTGGGATTGAAGGTGCTGGACCATACCTTTCTTATTTTCTCGATGACGTCCAAATCTCCTCGCACATTTAGGTGGGTCTCATATTGACCGGGGTGGCTTGCCGCACCGGCCGATCGGGTGGAGACAGCCATCTCTTCGATGTTACAACTCTGGCACAATCCATGGTAGTGGGACAAGACGGTCTCTCTCATCTCGCGGGGCATGTCCCTGGACTCAACAATCCTTCGTAACTCTGCACTCGCCTCATTAAAATGTTGAATGTTTTCGAAGCCATGGTCCACATTATCCAGATACTTCTTTGTCTCCCTATCAGCCCCTGTAAGTGACATAAAATCCTTGTAAGCTTCCAATGAGAGGGCAAAGCCTGGAGGGACACGCATCCCCATTTTGGTCATCTCACCCAGGTTTGCACACTTCTTCCCAACCTGATCGTCACATTCCTGGTCTAATTCCTCAAACCATAAAACCCATTTGTTGGACATGCCGCTGCTCCTTTTTCAGCAGATACCCCAATTCCTTACCGGAGGATCAGTCTTTGATGTGATCCATTGCCTTCATGAGCCTAACGGAATCCGTTACCCAGCCAAAAGTATTTTGAACATTGAGGATCGTTGCCTCTTGCATCGTCCTTGAGCCCTTTTGGATTACAGCATCTGAAACAAGGATGGGGAAGTAATCCAAGAAGAAAGATCGTCTCAGGGTGGACTCAACGCAAATGTTGGTCGCCGTGCCTATGTATATCAGGTACTTGATCCCAAATGTTCTCAGAATGATGTCCAGGTTTGTCCCTATGAAACCGTCGTATTTTTGTTTCCTTACAACGATATCCCCCGGTTCTGGTTTCAGCTCCTCGATGATTTCTGCTCCCCAAGAACCAGAAAAGCAGAGCTTATCTCTCAATTCAGGATGCTCGTGAATCAGTGCCAGACTGCGTGATTTATAGGAGGCGGGTGAGTCTCTCGGCCCCGTATCAGAGAAGTCCGGGCTGTAGGCCATTTGAAGATATACGATTTTTATTCCTTTAACGCGCGCCTCGGAGATGATATTTTTGCAGGGTTCGAGGATTTTTTCGATCGATGAAATGTCTATGCCGATCAGATCAAAATACCCACCTTTCCGCACGAATGCATTTTGCATATCCACGACGAGGATGGCAGTCCGTGAGAAATCTATTCTGATAGATTCTGGTTCGGCCTTGATCGTTACGGTATGCTTTGACCCTTTGTCCATTAGGGCTCCCAACCTTCTACGGGACCTCTATTCCAGAGGTTTTTGGATCGAGGTCATGCAAGAATCAGTTGCTAACGCAATCAACTCATTAATCCCCACCAGGGCTTCTTCTAATCAAGAACAATATAATAGTTTGCCACTATATCATCAAAGAAATTTCGTGGAACGGAAGTCTCAGTGGATAAAGACTATCCCGACCGATAGAGCCCTCGGCACTTCTCTCGGATTTACGCTTCTGTAAATAGGATATATATCCCACCCTACCTTGGTTACAAGACCAAAGACGTCCATTCCCGCTCCTTCCATAGATGGGCGAGCCTTAAGTGGGTAAGGACAGTCGGAGCCATCGAGGAGCAGGCACCTTTCTTGTCTGCATAGTGCCTTTCTGCAACTAGCCTGACCAAAGCCCATAGCAAGATAATACCCGCTTCCGAAAGCGAGGGTCTCAATTCTACCGACAATTTCGAATCCCTTTCGGGCCCAGTCCGCTGCTGCTTGGCGCTCCTTTGATCGATCCGAAAAGTGCTCGACAGGAGTCACACTAAGTGCGAATAGTAGTGCCCGACTATATCGAGTCACTGCTTTTCTCATCAATTCCAGGGAAGGTCCATGAGGTGGGCAAAAGATACTTTTATCATAATACGGACACAGAGGTATGGAGCACTTAAGCCTTACCCTTTCATCTATTTCTACCAAGTTGGCAGGAATAACTTCGGCCATTGAGGCACCGAGCTCGACAGCTCTCTGCCTAAAGCGTTCAAGATCCCGTCCCAGCTTTTCGTCAGGGATTTCAAGCGTTATCAGCCTTGAAGGTCCTTGTTGATCTTTCGACACTAACGCTCCCTTTGAGGCCTACGAGTGTGCTGTGTTTTCAGGTAAATCGGGAAAAGTACCTCCGGGTACAAGTCCTTGTCACGTGAGAAGAACTTGAAAGATCACCGGGTACAGGCAAAATGATTATGCCGTCATGTTTGGTTCTTAATGCGGGGCACAACCGTATTCAGGACAATTATCCCGTGTCGTATCCAGTTTGGCAACACAAGAAAGCCTGGGCCTTAATAGTTTTTCTCGGAAGGGGATGAAGGCTCACCTTGTTGGACCAGGGCTTCCGACTCCCTTTTTGACCTAACCACCTGAAATTATAACTGTCCTCAGAAGTGGATTCTTGAATTGTTATCTCTGCGCAGATGATGTTTTACTCTACTATTCTTCGAAATCAAAATACAAACTAGATCCTTTGTTTCCAAATTGTCAACAGAAAAATGGATAGGCTATAGACTCGGAGGTCCGCATTTGCCCCAGAGCCGATTCCCCCAAAAACGTTCAAAGGATTGTTAAGGAGAGGCCGACAAGAATCGTCACAAACCCCTGCCTTTCCTATAGTTGGTCACGTAAATCCCCGCGCACACGAAGAGCAGCCCGAGGATGAGGCCCGTGGTCAACTGCTCTCCGAGGATAACCACACCCGCTGCAACCCCGAAAACGGGTGACAGGAACGTGAAGACCGCCAGTTGCGACACCGGGTAAGCGTGTATCAGTTTGAACCACGTGAGATAGGAGGCAAAGGCGACGACAATGGATGTATAAAGGAGGGCTGATACGGCAGCCGTATTGATATCCAAAATCCATGTGTTCTCAAGCCAGCAGGCGCAGACGAACATGATCGGGACGGAGAAGACGAGCTGATAAAGAAAGGTGTGTATCGGATGAACCCGGCCTGCAAGGTATTTCTTGATGTACACGGTGGTTGCGCCCCAAAAAAAGGCGGCACTGAGCTCGAGAAGATCGCCGAACAGCATGGAGGCATTCCATGCCCTTGGTTTGCCGTGGAACACCAGATAAGCCCCGGCGAACCCGAGAAGGAGGCCGGCGATCTTGGCAATTCCCAGTTTCTCCCTGAGGAACAGGTAGGCCCCTGCGGTTACGACAAAGGGTGAGAAATTGACGAGTATCACCGCCCGTGCGGCATCGGTATATGCCATGCCCAAATAGAGACAGATAAACTCCCCGCCAAAGAGCATGCCTACCATAAAACCATGAAACAACCGTCTATCACGATGAAACAGCGGTTGTTTGATCAGCATGCAGTAGAGAATGCCGAGCACCGAAGCTACCGCAGAACGCAGAAATGCATTGAATATGGGTGAAAAACCTATGTTCGAGATCTTTACAGCTGGATAATGGCACCCCCAAAGCATGGTCAGCAAAACGAGAATCAGAAATCCCTTCAGGTCAACATGATCCATTGGAACGATAAAGGCCTTTGAACTCTCACCCCGCTCAAATACCATTTCTGTCGATCTCTTCACGACCCACCTCACTCTCTCCGATGCCTGACAAGTCCTGTTCGCGCTCAAATCAGGCGTCGAGAATCACCATACCGCCAATCTTTATCTTTTGGCTTTTTCCTTTACATCATTCCATTTGGATAAACACCAAGACCACTATCCGTCGGCTTTTCCGCGCCCCCGAGCCGTAATCCTTCTAACTCTTCCGCTGTCTGAAGTCCCTTATGTATCGCTGTGCAAATCGATCACGGCCCAAGATCAGGTCTATAGATAAAACCGCCGGACGTACCTTTGCCACATCAACGGTAGGACAGGTGACCCCTGACCAGATGGCCAGAGCCAAGAATGTATGATTGACCAGATTGCGGTCAGGTAAGCCGAATGAGATGTTGCTTGCACCCAGGGTTTGATTAACGCCCAGTTCCTCTCTTACCTTACGGATCGCCTCGAGTGTCACCGTGCCGGCGTTGCTGTCCGCCCCAAGCGTTAAAGCCAGGCAGTCTATAATGACGTCTTCGGGTGGGATTTCGAGCGCCCCGGCGTGCTCAATGATCTTATGGGCAATGGCTACCCGCCGGTCCGACTCTTTTGGTATGCCCTCATCATCTATGGTCAAGCCAATGACCGCCGCACCATACTCCTTGACCAGGGGTAATATCGTGTTCAAGGAATTTTCTTCGCCGGTCACTGAATTGACAATGGGCTTTCCCTTATAGACCTTGAGGGCCTCCTTGAGGGCGACGGGATTGTTGATATCGATACAGAGGGGTACATCCACGGCAGCCATGATCGTTTCAATGGCTGCAGGAAGCACCGAAATCTCATCCATCCCAGGGCACACCACATTGACATCCAGGATATCGGCACCAGCCTCCACCTGGGCTATGGCCTCCTTGCGGACCACTTCGAAATCGCCGCTCTTCAGGGCTTCAGCCAGTTTCTTCTTTCCTGACGGGTTGATCCGCTCCCCTATCAGCACAGTTGGACCTTCATCGGTGATTAAGACTTCTCTTGTGGCGCTTGACACCCTTGTTTCCATACCTACACTCCTTGCAAGTAGGCCTCTCCTCTTTCAGGGAGAGGCCTGTGAGCGGAATCACCCAAATCCTGCATACCTGTTAGCTCGGGCTTAAGTCACTGCCAGTCGCCTGGCTCAGCCTGTTTTCCTCCCTTGACAGACTGATCGGTTGCTGCTCTCTGGCCGGAGCCATTCCAAAATCCTCAAGACGGATTATGTGACCAGGGGGGGCCACAACGAATTCATCGTCCCATGGGCCGTTACATATCTTTCGGAGCAGTTCAGGTGTACCCTTAATCTCTTGGTAGTAGAGATTGAGTTTCTGTGCAGCCCTTTGGGAGAATTGACGGTACCGCTCCTGGTCCTGATAGCCCATGTCAATAAAGGCGAGGCGCCGGTAGTGTTGCAGCATCCGCTTCATAACCAGTTCAGCACGCCGCTTGCCATAGCGCTCCTCCATGCTCTTCAACTCGTCCAGAAGCGTAATCCCCGCATCGATCCACCCTTTGGACAGAAAATAGGTACCCGGCTCTTGATTTAATGCTTTCCGGTAGGCCGTCCGGGAGCCAAGAAAAAGGGCGATACAGTCGTCCAGGAGGGGAATGACCAGCGTGCTATCACTGGCCTTGAGGCCGATCACCCCCATGGAACACAGCCCATACCCAAGGATGATGGTCTCCGTATGGGCAGTGATTTCATCTATCATAGCCTGCAGGGCGCCCTGCAATTTGTCCGGATGGAGATGGAGTCCGGAGTCAAGGGTAAGCCATTCCATGTCGGATGGCAACAGCTGTTGCATCTCCTCGATTACCGTCCTACAGGCTATGATTTTGATCCGCCGGTGATTCACTTGTATACGCCGTATTCCTTGGTGAAGTCAACCATAGCCTTGACATTTTCCGGCTTTGCATGATCAAAGAACGCCCCATTGGCCATGATAAAACCACCGCCCTTGCCAACAGTATCGAGGAGTTGCTTACAGTAATTCTTCACGTCCTGGGCTGTGCCTAATTTCAACATTGAGGAGGGCATGTTTCCGAGGAGACAGGCATTCTTACCCAATGTTTGCTTGGCTTTCGCCATATCTGTCTGGTCAATCATCCATAAAGTCTTACCCTTAGGTATATCTTGGACAATTTTCAGACGCGAGTTGTAGCCGCCCTCGGCCGCGGGGTTTGGCACGCATCCCCCCTCGATCAGGCCCAGCATGACCTTCTGCAAGGTCGGCCAGTAGAACTTCTCAAACTGCTCATCGGAGAGGAACCCATCAGCACCTTTATGGAGAGGCATGAATATTATAGGTTTTCCCATCATTTGTGCCGCGCCCACCCCCATCTTGATCATGAGTGGCGTTATTGCTTCCAGGGCTTGGAGGAGCTTATCGGGCTGCCGGTACATATCCACCATTATCCCTTTGGTGCCTCTCAGGGTGTCGCCGATCATATCAAACGGCGCTTTCGTGAACCCGCCCCATAACTGCGGAAAGCCCAGACCGACCAGTTCAGCATCGATGGCTCCTAGGACTCCTGCCCATTTGAGGGCCTCACCCCCGGCCTCAAAAAGCGCCTGAAAGGCGGCTTGAACTGGGGGCAGTCCATAGGGTATGAAATTAAAGGCAACCCCATATATTTCAAGTATGCCAGGGAGAAAAGGGAGCATCTGGAGGGGCTCTAACGCTCCGAATATGCGGGGCAGATAGACATTGCTGAAGAAATTTGTCGGATCCTGAATCAGGGCATCATATTCATCCGCCTTCATGTATTCGCCTTCGTTGCACTGGTAGCTATGTTCAGGCGAGACCCCATGAGCTGGCCAGGCGTACAACTTGTACCCAAGGACCTCAAAGAACCTCCCCGGTCCGGGGGCCGTGGCTCCGATATGCGCATCCGCTGCAAAATCAAGGGTGAATTTCCTGAAGGCCGCGTACAGTTTGTCGTAGTCGTACATCATCTCCTGGGGGGTCATTCCGTTGTAAAAAGCGGGGAAGAAGCTTGGGATCACAATCACCGGCACCCGATCAGGCTTCTTCTTCATTTGAATGGCATCTTTTATCCTGGTTATTCTCTCCTTGTACGACTTTTCGGCTTCCGGGCTTTGGAACGGAAGATCATTCCCCTCAGGATCCTTCGGCGAAAGCCACCTTTGAAACAGCGCCTCCTGTCTTTCATCTGGTGATAACTCTTCCCATTTCTTTTCCATCGTCTTACCCTCCTATCCAGCCTTCGGCTAGCTTAACGGCCGCCATGGCGTCTTTTCCATAGGCGTCCGCCCCGGTATAGTTCTTGACACGATCATCAATCTGGCCGCCTCCGATCATGATTCTCACACTATCCCGGAGCCCGGCTTCTTTGATCGCCTCAACGGTCTCCTTCATGGAATCAAATGCCAAGGTCAAAAATCCGCTCAGTCCGACCACCTTGCTGCCGGTCTCTTTGATGGCATCCACGAATTTCTGTACCGGCACATCAATGCCCAGGTCAAAAACCTCAAACCCATTGACATCGAGCATAAAGACGACAAGATCCTTCCCGATGTCATGGATATCGCCGGCTACCGTTCCGATAATGACCTTTCCCAGGCGTTCTTCCTCTTTGCCTTTCGTGAGATGGGGCTCAAGCATTTGGACGATGCCCTTGAGGATCTCCCCGGAAAACACAAGGTCCGGGATGAAGTACTCTTCGCTGGCAAATCGTTGGCCCACGATATTCATGCCTTCCTTGGTCTGCCCCAAAAGATCCATGGGATCGACCCCTTCTCCCAGGGCCTTCTCAACGAATGCGAGGGCCTCAGGTTCCTTCAAATCCGACAGCAATTTCGCCAATTTTCCTGCCATAGCTTTTACCTCCTCTTAAAGTGGTTGATGTGGAGCCTTGCACCAAGGACAAAATGGTTTCACGCTCCTCCCCCGTGTAATAAGATACGTACCGATTCATGGCAATGTGCAAGATCCTTTTCTATTATTAACACGCACGCGCCACCCGTTGGCCTTATGGATTATATGCAGTGTAAAGCGTAAGATTGTTATTACTCTCCTTCGCCAGAATGCCCCGTCCTTTAGGGCGGGGATGAATGGCGAGGAGAGCCCTCCGAAGCTTTAGCGCCCGTCCTCGTCCGACGCCAAAGGCTATGGCCGACGGTGTCCGCAGTAGCCTGCTACGGAGGATGGAAAGGAGGGCTAAAGGCTATGGAGAGTTCCGCCATCCATTATGAGGATGCCCCGCTCTTTGGAGCGGGGAGGCTTCACTTCACTCCATGCTTTGGATAATAAACCCGGCGGCAAGCCTGGCACCTATCCCCGGGGCTAGACCGCACTTCTCAAAACCCCTGGCCCTGGCGAAGGCCTCCATGTTATCTTCGCTGGCACCGGGGTCCATGTTACGCCCAAATACCACATGTTCCTGTATATCTGAGCACAAGAGATAACCCAATTCGTCTTCGAAGAAGGCCATCAATTTCTGGGCAGTAATGATCGTTGCACCGGTGGCTTCAAAATTCGGCATACCATCACTGCCAAAATAGAGCCCAAAGGCGATCAGGCTCCCGGTTACGCCTCCACACATCTCGCCGGTCCCACCGATGCCGGGAAATGGCGTCAAGGCTTTAATAACCTGCATATCGCCCAGGCCAAATTCCTCCATCAGGGCAAGAGCGGTACCCTGTGCACAATTCTTAGTAAAGAAGTTATATTCCTCGGCCCGCCGCTGGACGCGATCGAGGATCTGCTCCTTGTTGGCGACAATCTCAGTCCGGTCAAGGGATTTCCTGGGAATGCCCTCGAGTACCAGTTTTTTGAACCTGGCTTCAATGGCCTGCACATCCCAGGCTCGTTCTGACAGTTCCTGCACACGTGTCTTTAGTGCCTCATAATCTGTCATAACTGTCAGTCACCTCCTTTTCATGTTTTTTTGGAAATGCAAGCATACCATGATTCGGGCCCTCTTTTACTTGATAATTCCCTGCAGCTTGTCGAAGCGAAGTGTAGTCCCCGTCAAATCGGGGCTGCAGGGTTACAACATAGATCCTCCCCCTTGATGGGGGAGGCCTGCCCTGTTAAATAGAATAGTAGAAGCTATCATAAGGAAAATAGATACTCATAGAATAGATAGGTTACAAATTCTTCGCCATCTTTATTTAATAGGGTGAAGTGGGGGTGATAAAATGTTTGGTCACCCTCCCCTTTATCCCCTCCCATTAAGGGAGGGGACCTTGCCATTGGATACCCTGCAGCTTGCTGCAGGGTGGTTCACCGACAACATCCCACACAGGGGGTGGGTTTTGGAAAATGCTCAAGAGTCCTCCGGGTGAAAGAAGACTGCTCCGTTTCCCATAGAGGCTCATGGCGACCGTTGGATTATGAACCGGTTCCCGGTTCCACCTTTCCGGTCTCAATGGTGCTCATTTTCCTCTCACCCGAGAACAGGCAGAGCAACACCACGAATAGACCGACAAACACGGAGATGAGCAGTATGTCTTGAAAGGCGAGCGGTATCGACAAACGAGCC
>DATKZQ010000146.1:0-62310 GCA_035527895.1 Desulfatiglandales bacterium | reverse complement strand
GGGAGCACCTGCTGTCTGGCAAGACGCTCATGAATCTGTCTGGGTGAAAACTTGGACATATCCTTAGATAGTTGCTGTACCACCATGCCCCTTTTGACAATGCCCTGCAGGTCACTGCGTATCATTCCAAGAATATGTGAGGGCGCTACGAGCGCCAGGCAGCGGGCCTGTTTTGTGTGCACGAAACGCCTCGCTTCCACCATGACCTCATGGGCGAAGCGGCGATCGAATTCGTCTTCATGCTGAGACCGGTGGTCATCATAGCCATGGGTAGGACCTCCATGGGGAGCTCGATGGCGACCGGCCTTCGGCTCGGCATAAATGTCTCGTCTTGGGATCTCCTTTTGAGGGTTACAGAGTTCCCCGCATTCAATCAGTCTGGGCCCTGATTCCAACTCGGGGTGCTCCACCGGTTCTAAGGTAAAAAAGCGCGCACGCGCCCCACCGGTAACTACCACACAATAATCACTCATTTTATTACCCCCTACTACGGCTAAGGTTTTTACCCATTGCCCAAAAAATGGTGAAATCAGATTCTGACAGGCCGATGCCTATCACGAGATGACTCCATAGATATTGTGTCTCATGCCATCATAAGTAGAATATATTGTGTTTGCAAGGATTATCTGGAAAAAATACGTAACGGCGTGACCCCCCAATACCCGATTTCTTGTTGAACCTTCAGGCCAGCCCTGAAACTCTAACCCGGATCATGCATGAACTCGCAAGCGAATCCATGAGTAATCCGTCCTTCAGCGGACTCAGGGTGACCCCTTCGGGCTTCGACTACGGCCTCTGCAGGCCTCCGCTCAGGGTTAGCCTTGAGCTACTAACGAGAGCATGTTATTGTTTGCATTAGACATAACCGTGTGGGATGGCCAAGAGGTCTTTTCCTCTGTTCCGAGGCTCACTGGCTGGTTTTTTCAGCGACTTGTTTACGGGGGAATCTTGCCCCCTCCGCATTCTCCGCCTTCGGCGGAGCTGCGGTTTCCCCCATACCCAAGTCGCGAAAAGAACGGCGCCCTCCGACTCGGCCGCCTTCGACAAGCCTCTCGGCCATGAGCTCGAAGCCGAATGGCTCAGGCCCCGAGCCAGCCGAGGGGAGCTCGTCGCGGGCCGCCAGTCACAGCCGAAAAGACCTCATGACCATCCCGATATAGCAAACTATTTTATGCTCTCAGTAGTAAGTGCGCAAAGCCTGGTGTCGTAACCAGAAGCGAGACGCCAGTCGCTGCATGCAAGCATTCAGGATGCCAAATCGCTCATGAACAATGCATGCCAACCGGCTTATCGATTATAAGGTCCTTATAAATAGGATAAAGGGGTATATTCAAGGAGTCAAGAGAAGTATTCTGAGCTAACTGATAAAAATGGAAATAGGATGGCACGTTCAGCCGCTTGGGGCTGGCCGGATGTCGCTGCGGCAGAGGCCAATGCAAGGATCGGGTCGAACTCTACATCCTAAGGAAAGCGCTCAACCGACAGATCCTCTTCGATTTACTCCACGCGTGCCTGGTGCTGCCAAGATAATGAGGTAAATCGGCCTTGACTCGTTGATAATGGCTTTGCCTTCTACCGCGTCACTTGCTTGAATTGCTCGGAAATGAGATCTGAATAGTCTGCCTTTAAAGAGCTAGACGCAGGATCTCCGAGTACAACCCCTACTCGGATGTTTGAGGCTGGATTCCTGCTTCTAGTCTCAGGTAGAACTGTGTTTTAGGAGGTCAAGTAATCCGGTGAACGGGGCAAAACAGAGGCAAGGATGGGGTGCTGGATGCTCAGTGCATTTACACTCCAAATGATTCCATGCTGTCAAGGATCAAAACGGTTCCGTGAATAACCCGTCGGCAAACAGTTCAACGGAAAAGGAGGGGTTATATTTCTTTCCGTCTCGCTTGGACACTTCAGCAGCGCGGTGCGAGGATGCCAAGGTACCGAGTGAGTATTGTCTGTCCTGTTTCGATAATCTTATGTCTGATCAGCCTTTTTGTATAAGGGAGAAAGGCTACGCAGGGTTTTCACCGTGTCTTTTAAGGCAGTCAGGAACCGAACCACGTCTTTCTCGGTATTCTCCAAACCGAAGGTAATGACCAGCGTACCCTGAGCCTCAGCGAATTCCAGCCCAATGGACAGTAACACGTGCGATGCTCGTAGCGATCCCGATGCACACGCTGACCGTGTGGATATTTCGATGTCCTCATCATCCATCATGAGGACAACGCTCTCTCCTTCGATGTATTTTACGGATACAGACAGAAGATTGGGCAGGCAGTATTCCGGATGTCCGTTAATGATGTACTCATCGATGTAATTGGGCAGTTCCTGGAGGAACTTTTCTCTGAGCCTCTTAAATTGAGAGAGTCTCGCGTCCATATCCCGTTTAGCAAGCTCAGCTGCAACCCCCATCCCAATGATACCGATCAGGTTTTCCGTTCCCGCTCTCTTGTTATTCTCCTGAATACCTCCCTCGAGCAACGGCCATACGTTGGTTCCACGCCGGATATACAAACCGCCCACACCGGTAGGACCGTAAAAATAGTTAGACGCGAAACTGAGCAGGTCAACACCCAGTTTTTGCACATCAATCGGCAGAACTCCCACGGAATCTACGGCGTCCACATGAAAGATCACCTTTTTCTCTTTGGTGATTTGCGCGATCTCCTCTATGGGCTCAATGGTTCCAATCTCGTTATTGGCATGCATAATCGATACGAGTACGGTGTCATCTCTGATAGCCTTGGCTACATGATCGGGATTGACCCGTCCATGCTCATCTACGGGAACTGAAGTGACCTGATAACCCATCATGTTCAGCCGACGCATACTTCGAATAACGGAGTTATGCTCGATGTTGGATGTGACCATGTGCTTCCCCTTGTCTGCATTGGCAAGAGCCACACCCTTTACGGCATGATTAACAGACTCGGTACCACATGAGGTAAATACCATCTCTTTCGGAGACGCACAGTTGATGAGTCCTGCCACGGATTCGCGGGCCTTTTCCAGGGCCTTGGAGCCCTGTTCACCCATTGTGTGTTGACTCGAAGGGTTGCCATAGCCCATTTTTATGGCACTGACCATGGCGTCCTGGACTTCAGGCAAAAGCTGGTTTGCCGAAATGTGATCGAGATTGAGGATATTCATATTCCTGACCTCCACCTTTAGTCTTGTTGACCGACTTCAATGGTTAACGCACAATTCTTGCAAACTGTTTCGCCCTCAGGGATCTCAAGATCACAATAGGGACAATAGCACTTTTCCCCACCAACATGCTCGTGTTTCTCCTTGCGCTTGAGCTCGCCCTTGGGTTTTTCGGTTTTTCGATCTTCGTAGTCCTTGATGGCGCTGTGCAAGGCGTCTGCGCCCAGATTAGAACAATGGAGCTTATTTTTTGGTAAACCGCCGAGCGCCTCAGCAACATCCTTATTGGAGATTTTCTTCGCCTCTTCAATGCTTTTGCCTTTGGCCATCTCGGTGAGCATACTTGAAACAGCAATAGCAGCGCCACAACCAAAGGTCTGGAATTTGATATCCTCTATGCGATCATCCTTAATGCTCAGGTACATGGTCATGATATCCCCGCACATGGGGTTTCCGACCTCCCCAACGCCGTCAGCATCGTCTATTGTGCCCACGTTTCTGGGGCTCCTGAAGTGATCCATCACCGTTTCCGAATACATAGCCGTCACCTCCATTTAAGTACTAAATTATATATAACCACTTATTTTGCCCGGTAAAGAGGTATGACCAAGATAACCGGAGAGGCTGCGAGGAGCAAGCAAAAAGAGCTTCAATCCGTCTTTTGCAACGAGGCGCCCCATTGCCTGATATACCAGGTCACCTCGATCGATCTGTTCGGACGCAGGAGGAAGCCTGTTTCCGCCATCCCAGCGGCATGGAACGAGAACAGTTCTGCAATTTTCACCGGATTCCATCCAGGGTGTAGGCTAAACCCCAAAACCATGGGAGCACGCAACTCGCGGCACGAGAAGAAACATGGGATACAATCATTTTGCTTGAATTGGATACCCGGCCTCAGACCATTCGCGCCAACCCCCCTTCAGGGCATAGACCTTAGAAAAACCTCTGCCTATTAGTTTCTGTGCCAGCCCGGCACTGGTCCCTTCGTTGGTTCAGGCGCAGAACAAGACAAGTGTCTTGTCTTTCGGGTACTTATCTGCCCATGTGTCAAACGCCTGCGGATCTTCCCTGATTGCCCCCTTGATGGTAGATGTACTGCCTTCCCAGTCTCTGCTTGTGCGCACATCCAGAATGATCACATCAGCAGAGCCGAGTAGCCCCTTCAGTTCCTGCTTACTCATTCGGGGCACATCATCTGAAGCCACGGCTGCAGCGGTAAAGACCCAGAGTAGGGCCACTGCTGATAGTGTTAAGATGCTAAATAAAGGCTTTTTTGACATAGTTCCCCCTATTCTCTGGCAGTTTTGGTTTACAGCCTCTAGGGTTCTCCGTTCCGAAGAGGCCAAAGTTGCAAACGTCACACAATTTACAAAAGCCCCGTCAACAGTTGATCAGGGCTCCCTAAGAATGAGATTTCGGCACACCCTCCTCGTGGCCTTGGTTGTGAAAGGTACCCGGCGGGAATCCCCGTTCGTATAATCTTTACGATACTCAAGGTCCAACGTAGAGTTCAAGAAAAAAGACTTAACCGTCGATAAAAAGATCCTGCTCCACCCCAATGCCGAATACAACCTGAGCCCACGTTTGACATTTCGGCAGGTTGCAGGACACCGCGCATTTATTCTCATTAATTTTCGAACTGTCCGGTTAGACGATCGTTTGGTCTTTGATAACTTGCATTTCACTCACAATTCGGTTAAGTACAAGCGTCATGAAGCACATCACAGCCATAGGGTTTGATCTCTTCAATACCCTCATCACCGTGGAAGCTCCGGCACTGGAGAAGGCCCTTTATAGGCTAATGCGTAGTCTCCTGCAAAGCGGCTTCGCCCTTGATAACACTGCATTCAGCCGGGCGTACCGGGAGGCTGCCCTCCGATTCGTGGAAGAAGCCCGCCAAGATGGAAGGGAAACGCACAACCGCTTTTGGATCAGTGCCGCCCTCCAGAGCCAGGGATACCATGTCCCACCAGATGATCCGCGCATAGCCGCAGGCGTTGATGCTTATTTTTCGGCTTTTCTTGAGCATTGCCACCTTATACCCGGCACCGCGGAGATGCTCGGGACCCTAAAAGCCCCCTATCGTCTTGGGTTGCTTTCTAATTTCACCCACGGTCCCGCTGCGAGAAAGATCATCGATCGGGTAGGGCTCACCTCGTTCTTTGATGTGGTGCTCATATCCGGCGAGTTAGGATACCGCAAACCGCACCCGCTGGTATTTCACCGGCTCATCGAGTGTTTCGAGGTAAAAGGAAGTCAGATTCTCTATGTGGGAGACGACCCGGAGCCGGATATCCTGGGCGCTGAGCGGGCAGGGATACAGCCTGTCTGGTTTACCTATGTCCGGGACCATAATATAGCGCCCGCGCCGGGCATAAAATCGAGCAATGTTAAGGATCCTGACAGTGAAGTGCCGAGAATCTCTACGTGGCAGGAGTTCTTTGCCCTTTTGGATCGGGAACGGGCTGATGTATGATCCTCTGATAGGGGCGTGTTTTTCTGAGATCTACAAGATCTCTCGATTCTCTCAGTTGTGCTCGAGCAAAGGAGAAAAAACGGGCTCGACCGGAGTCAAGAGATCGGGACGGTATTCCCGGAATTCGTCGGCAATAAATCAACCAGGTAGTTTCTTTCCATCAGTTCATCAGCGCCAAATCCGTCATAGAGTGCCCAGCGTGCGATTTGTTCCTCGGCAAGCTGATCGGCGATTCCCTGTGTAGACACACGCAGTTTCCTGCTCCGGTCGTATATCTCCTTTAGGATTGGCCTTACGCCGGAGATGACCTCTAAGGGTCTCTCCGGGTTATACGTTCCCCCGAACACGGCTTTCACCGTTGGGAACTCGTATATCAAGTTCAGTATCCCTCCAAGATTTGCCACAAAGTCGGGGGCGTAGAGTATATCGGACTGCTTCAGTAACCCTTCCACCTCTTTTTTGCTTCCCCTGTGTCTGTCGTCGATTTGGTTATTAGCACCCCCAACGATAAGGAGCTTCTTCTTGGGGTTTGCCTTAACCATCCTCCTAACCGTAGAGGGGTTGATAATTTGTCCCATGGCATTGGGACTGAATACGTCAAACTGCTGGTCATAGATCTCATTCGGTTCAATCTGTCGCCCCGTAATACCTTTGGCCTGTAATGTGCTTAGCTTTTCTTCAACTTTAGTCGTATCAACATCGGCGAGGATAAACTCCACGCCAGGGGAATCGTGAATAATGTATTCCATGAGCGGTGAACCGACCTTGCCGACGCCTTGGACAGCAATGGTCAGGCCATTGAGATCGTCCCTGTCTAACTGATACCTGACGGATTCCAGCATTGACTCATACACACCTCGAGCGGTAATCAGGGAAGGGTCGCCGGACCCTTTGTTCTCCAAGGACAAACATGCAGCGTTATTGGGGGCATATTGTCCTACGAAGTCCACATGGTCTGTGCGGGTTCCCATGTCCGGCGCGAATATGTATTGAACAAGTCCAAGGAGCACCGGCACAACCTTGTCTCGCAATACCGCCTTTTCCAAATCAGACAATGGCTGGCCGGCTCGAGAGAAGTTTTGCGTATTGCGATGTGGCTCAAAGATGACGGATTTCCCTCCGCCAATCCTGGTTGCTCTCACCTCCTCTATTTCCGCTTTGCCTTCCAGTGCCATCATCGAATACATCAGGTTAAGTACCGCCCATTTGTAGCTCATGCCTTTGGCAAGATTTCTCACGTCGGCTTCTGCGTCTCTCTCGCTATTATACTCTTTCCACCTGCAGCCACCGAGATACCAGGCCGTTGGTTTCGGAGTCCTGGGGCATATGATTGTGTTATTCCTGGCAATCCACATGCCCCTTCCGTGTCCCAAATCCCTATAGAATATGTTTTCAGGTCTCTGCAGAAGCGTATGAACAGCTTCAGCGACGTTTTCTTGATGACGGTCACCGTCCTTCAGGTAACTCATAGCCTTCCGAAGTTCTTCAATAGTCAGATCATCTTTGATTTGGGTCATTTTTCATGCACCTCCTCTCGGATCAAAGGTGGTTATACGCTTTCCCTCTACCACAAGGGGAATATAGGATAAGTTCTTTGATGGGTCAACATGTAACCCTTTGAAGCAAGGCCAGAGGGTGTTACCAGGGCCAAAAATGCTCATAGCGGAAGGAGCTGTCTCGTCGATACCGCGGTCCCTTACACATGCATGTCAGCGCGGGGGAATGGTAGTGAACAGGGGGTCACCTCAAGATCCGCCTCTTCTCTGTTTTAATGGCGAATTGACATTCAAGCACGGGACGAATTTCAAGGAACCCCCTCAGGAAGTATGGTCCACGGCCAGAGAATTGTGATAAAGTCGAATATTTATGCGCTCCTAACCAGCATCCATCACCTCTCGTAAGCACTCCAGCGTTCTGTGGATATCATCGGAATCGATACCGTAATGGGTGACCATTCGAAAACGGGATGGCCCCGGATGTGAACACTTGATTCCCCTTTCTTCGAGTCCTGCCATGAATTCCTCAGGTGTAAGTCGGTCGGTGATGAAATCGAAGAACAGGATATTGGTCTTGATCCTCGCTACGTCAATGGATAATCCGGGGATCTCGGCGATTCCCTCCGCCAAGTGACGGGCATTCGTATGGTCCTTTGCCAGCCGATCCACCATCTCATTCAGCGCTATAATCCCTGCTGCAGCGATGACGCCTGCCTGGCGCATGCCCCCTCCTAATACCTTGCGGGTTCTGATCGCTTCGGCGATGAATTCTCGCGAACCACAGATTACAGAACCCACAGGAGCCGAAAGCCCTTTTGACAAACAGAAGCTCATGGAATCGACGTTTTTGGTGAATTCCCTGACCTCCACGCCGAGGGCAACAGCCGCGTTGAATACTCGAGCACCGTCGAGGTGCACCCGGACGCCATGGCGTTTGGCGAGTATCGCCACCGACTCCACATATTCCGGTAACAACGGTGAGCCGTAGCATCGGTTATGGGTGTTCTCAAGGCAGATGAGCCGGGTCCGCGGAAAATGTATGTTATCACCGCGGATAGCAGCCTCGATGTCCTCCAGGTCCATTGTACCGTCAGGCTGGTTAGGGATGGTGTGGGGGAATATGCCGCCGAGTGCAGACATGCCGCCGGCCTCGTAGAAGAACATGTGTGACTGATCGCCCAGCACCACCTCTTCTCCCCTGGCGCAATGCGTGAGCGTACATACCAGGTTACCCATGGTCCCGCTGGATACGAGGAGGGCTGCTTCCTTTCCCACCCGTTCGGCGGCAACTTCCTGAAGGCGATTCGTTGTGGGATCCTCGCCGAACACGTCATCGCCCAACTCAGCATGGTATAGTGCCTCTCGCATCGCAGGCGTCGGCAAGGTAACGGTGTCACTCCTTAAGTCAATGGTCTTCATCAGCTACCTCCCGTGAAGGCTTGAGGCAGGGGAAGGATGTCTCCGCTCCCGAGCCGCTCAAGCACCGTGATGTTTTTCAACAGGGTTTTGTTTAGCACAACTCCACTATACAACTCAAAGACTTTCGCAAAAAAGCGCGTGCCTCGGGCCAGCAAAACTACCTGCCCCCATTGTACCATTCTTTAACCTTCATCGAAGGGCTCACGTTTCTCGGGGTTTGGTCTCCGTTCCCTCACCTTTGAGAAGTCACCAGCTCTATTATCTTTGTAGCAGTGTGCTCTGCCACGTCAGCGAGACCGCCAACCGGCAGGAATACCTCCGCATTGGCCCCAAAAAGACAGGTGACCGATGCCGGAAATTCCTCATCCGAAGTGTAGAATACATAGCAGAGCGGTATCTTAGGTAGGGGAAAAACGGTACACGAAAAATCGTCTCCCAACCCCTGATTCTCATGACCGTCGAACGATTCAATCACCCTTTTTTTGAAGCGCTGTATATGGTTAACGTATGGAACTAAGCTCCTCTCGGCGCGAAGGGCAAAGGCACCCTGATATGGCATACTCCCCTTCAAGTCCCGAAAGGATTTGAAGGGATCGAGTTGAACTGGCTCCTTACGCGCATTTCGCGCATAGAGCGCGATGAGAATACCTTTCGGCCCGGTGATCACCTCGCCGCTCAGTGTTATGCCATCGGGCCTGATCGCGCAGGGCTCCCCAAACGCCTTGAATGAGAAGATATCCTTTTCCCGGGAGCAGTTGCTCCATCTCTTGGGGCAGGTGATCGTATAGCTCCTTTAAATAGGCTCGTTGAATTTTGAGAAAGTTGTCACTCATGTCATCCCATCCACGATCTGGATCTTCAGGGGCCCCAACCGTGGCTGCAAAGGAGATGTCCCGAGGGCTGCGTCGGCTGCTCCTGAGACCGCGGCAACAGGGCAGTGGCACGGTGGCAGAAGGTGTGGTCTCATCCTAATTGGTTGGGGTCAAGCAAAGGGAATCAGGAGGCAAGAATAGAGGTCTGATTTCCTCCGTAAGCTCGGCCGGTACCGCAGGAGGGAATCCCATGAAAGTACTTCTAGCTCTTTTTGGAGGTTATGGCTTGAAAGGGGGTAATCTGCTGTTTCACCCTCGTGCTCTTACATTTGGGGCACCTGAATTTCTTCTTGCCATATTCGGAAATCGTCAGAGCGAGGGTAAAGGGCTTATTACACTTCTCACACATGAAGTCGTATACGGGCATGCGAAACCTCTCCTAACAAATGAAACTCATTAACACTTATACTTTCAAGAATGATACAGTTTTTTCCCGATATTGTCAAAGGATTTTGAATTGTTGTTGCAGATGCAAATCATAGTACGTTTGAATCACTTATTCCTTCATACGAGCTCTCTATGCTGCCCCACCAGATCTGATTTCTTCCTGATTAAGTCTCTCCCAAATTGATATGGACTATTCGGCCATAAACCTCAGAATTTCCTCACTGATGCAAAACCAAGGCTGTTTACCGTTTGTGTAGGCCGGGAGCTTTTGCATGCCGGCAACGAGGGATCCACCGGCCAGTTTGGACACATGAGCAGTGATTTCCTCCTGAACTTCAAAACTTAAACAGGATATCTCCCGTGTTCAGTTTGACGGGCACGTACCCGAATATGGCACTGAGGTGGTGGAGCAGGGAATGACGCCCTTCCTCCTGCCACAAGGTTTTTACCGTCATATCCACATCTCGATAAAAGCCGAGTATTTCTTGAATGGATGATGCGTCGTATTCGTGAGAGGCGCCTTCTGCAATCTCCATGATGGAGCTGAGCCACATCTGGCTGACGCCCATTATGAAGTAAGGCCACGATTTCTGTATCTGAGGCGACCAGTTGGGGTCGCTCGTATCCTCGATATGGGGTCTGGTAATCGTAGTGGTGTCGTCGAAGCTGATGTCAGTGACAACGCCGCTGTCCTGCATCTGTGCCAAGAAGGTGTCGGCTCGCAAGGCGTTGAAGATTCGATCGGCCGTTTCAGGTGGAGCATAGAAGATGAAGCTGAATCGGTGTCCGGATTGGTCCCTCGCCGCTCTTCGATGGAATCGCCACAGGGCCAGATTATCTCCCTGTTCAATCAGGATAGGCAGTATAACCTGGTGGGCAATGCAAACGTCGACGTGCCAGGAGGGTTTGGTGTTCTCGGGCCACTGTATACGGAATTGTGCATACCACCACCCCTGCTCAGATGCCCCTATCGACAGTTTAGCCGGCCTGAAAGTCCATCCGCGTTTCTGAGAGGCGCATGCTGATAACCCTAAAAGCATGAGACTGCATAACAGCAAGGAGCAAATTTGCCTGGAAGACCGTTTCCTCATATCACCTTTTTGTCTTCTCGAAAAGCATGTAACGTGGGGCCTTAGATCCCCTCATTTCCACAAGAACAATCCCGCACCACCACTCATCAATGACCCCCCCTCCCGGCTAGGCGGCGAAAGGCCAAAGACTCCTCCGCTAGACATCCTATTTCTTTTTCAGGTCCTCAATCATCTCTTTGACTATAGAGATAACGTTGCCACCCGTTTCCCGGGCAATACGCTGGGCCTCTTCAACGATCGTAGCCGCTTGACCTCGAAGCTTTTCAGGAGGCGGGACAACAAGGTTCTCTCTTTTGTACTGCCACACCAATAAGCGAATTGCCAGGCGCTCTTCCTGTTGCCGTATGAACCCCATCGACCTATTCTCGTGCCTTCATGTCACGGATATGCATTACTGGTGCTCAAGATCCCGCAGAGAGGCAGGGCTTTCCAAGAGGATCAGCCCGCAGGCACATTGGCAAAGCACAGGGCCTGCCAAGCTTAAGGCTCGGGAATTTAGCCAGTCCTTTCCTTAACCTCAAAAAGATTCCCATCGTAATCGGCAACGAACATGAGGAGAGAATCTCCCTTTTTGATCCGGTTCACCGTAAGGGCCACATCCTGGCACTTCCGGACAAACTCCTCTCTATTTTCCACCTCGAGGCAAAGGTGCACAAAAGGCGCCCTGTTTTCTGCAGGCGATTCAGGCACAAACACCTCAACCAGCATGTTTTCGTTTCCATAGGCAACTACGGTACATTTCTGGGCGATATGAAATATTGCTTCCGCAAAACCCTCGCTCAGTAAAGAGGCTTTGATCTTATGTAATCCGAGAATTTTCCCATAGAATCGGTCCGCGTTTTCCTGGGAACTGCATACAACGGCGACATGATGCAGTCTCATGCTTGCTCCTTTGGGCTGCGAGCCTCACGGGCTCTCTCCCGTGCTGGTAATCGGTCACCGAAACGTGATAGATTATCTGTGCCGATCAAAGAATAGGATGGTTTTCTTGGCCTCTGAGCCATGGGGATACACCCCAGAAACAAAGCCATGACCGCCGAGATAGGGCTGCCTTTACCGCATATCCTCGTTCACGGTGTCCTCTCAGAGTGCAGCCATCATTTCGGAAAACTTGTCCCTGCTCAGCCTGAGATAGTCCCTGTCTCGTGAGAATACCTCAAAAACAAAGGGTTTTCAAGCAGAATGCTGGAAGTGTTGATAGCTCTAGGATGCAGGCGTATCAAGGGCTTCATGGTTTCATGAGAAAAGAGGGTATGGAGCAAATAGACGGAATAGCTTTGGTGACTGTCACATTTATGTCACAAAAAGGCGCACGGAAACCCTGACAAATAAGGAAAAGCAGGAGGTTGCCAAATAAGGCTAATGGGAGAGGCTATAAATTGATGCTTATAGGGGGGGGGATATATTTTTGAAAGTGGCAAAAAATTGCCCAAAAAAGTCACATTTAAGGCACAACATAAACATGCCGATGATTATGGAGGGGGATAGGTTACTGCAGACCGAACAGCTGACCCTCGACAGCTTCTCCCCCTCTTCCCCTTCGAGGTGGAAGAAGAGGGCTTCCAACAATGACGCACCAACCTACATACGATGATCTTCTGATTGCTGAGAAAGTCAAGCAGCAAAAACCAAAGGGCGGAGAAATAGGCCCAGATGGATACAAGGAGTATCACACACGCGAATCTCTCACCTTGGTTGATGGATTTGAGAGATTCTCATCCACTGGTGACGTTCCCCAGAAGAGAACAACCAAGAAGAAGACTGAGGAACCAGAGGTCAAGGAACGTGATCTCACTCCGCCAGATGATGATAACATCCGAGAGCGGAACTTTGCGGAGTTACTTGAAGATAAAAAGACTCCGCGGATCTATAAAGAGCGTAATGAGAAAATGGAGCTGGATCTTTCTGGTGCTGACCTTACCAAACAGGAGTTTCGATTTGGGGATGACGCGGACACTGAGGAAGCGAAAATACACGTGCGCTTTCGTCCTGGCGCGATACCTGTTGAAGAAGAACCGGATATTAACGAAAATGATCCATACTATGACAGCAAGTATTTTGAAAAGAAACTTGAGAAAAGCCTTAAGTGTCGCTGGCCTGTCCCTGTTGTTCCTCATCCTAAGGATTACGATGGAAAACGGAAACTCGCGCTGAAATTGATAAAGCTATATGACAAACGCGCTAGCTGGTATGGCCCAGAGTATGCACATACAAATCTTGACATCGCAAACCAAATTGAAACTTCAGAGGAATTCGTCCGATTGATCCGCAACGAATACAGGTTTGGCACACCACCCACCAAGAAGCAGGAAGGACCGGGTAAAGGCGCACCAGGAAGACCGCGAAAACGCAAATCAGATACCCCTCCCCACGATACCCCCTGGCAACGTATTGTAAAAACTAAAAGATTCCGAATAAAAAAATCTTGATGTACATAAACGAAACGGAGAATAATTCTAATCTCCCGTCTAACTGTTCAACGGTTCCTACCGTAATCAATTCCCATCTATCCTGAGCGCGCTCGATTTGCGCCCAGGCTCGAAGTGCGTCCACACAAACCCAAACAACAGGATTTTTTTGTCCTGAGCAATTTCAACGCTAAGAATCACCTATTTTTGAAAGGAATACGAACATGGTTGAAACAGTCAGTGAATATCTGAGAGCCAGACTGGCAGTCTATCGTGTCAAGTATAGCGAGATTGCCCGAGAGCTGGGTGTCAGTAACAGCTACATTTCTTCGGCTCTTGCAGGACGGTGTACCTTGAGCTGGGAAATGTTTTGTGAAATCTGTTCAAAGATCGGGGAAGATCCACAAGCACTGAGAAAGAGGTTTATATTAGATTTTGACCAGAGCCCCCATATGTACCCGTCGATTAGTGCTAAGGGGTGGAGACCCAGGGATATTCAGGCCCTGCAAGAATTTGAACGAAAGCAACGACAGGAAACCGAGAGAGGATAAAGAAGTGTCAAGCACTCATTTTGCTTTAGAGAAAAATCTTGTAAGGTCAAAAGCCTTTCAATTTCTATCGGGTAGCTCAATCAAGGTCTATCTCCTTTTCTGTCTCAAACGTCAAATGCAAAATCTGCAGACTAAAAAGGGTAAGCGCGATAACTGGGTTATCAAAAACAACGGTGAGATTGAATTCAGCTACAGCGAGGCCGAGACGAAGGGGTTTATTCGCTCAACCTTCATGCGAGCCTTAACCGAACTGATTGAAAAGGGATTCATTGACTTAATTCATTCTGGATCGGGCGGGAAAAAGGGTGACAAGTCAAAGTATGCAATCAGTCAGAGGTGGCGAAAATATGGGACTCCTGAATTTGAAAGCAAGACAAGACTCCGAGACACAAGACAGGGAAGGGGTTTCGCTCGGATATGGAATGATCCATTGAAGCGAGAAAAACTGCTTTCAAAGAGGGGGCAAAATTCAAACATCGGTATCATAAACGATAATCCAACCGTTATCAAAAATGATAATCCAAAGAAGGTTGTCCCGATATTGGAGTATCAAAAACGATAAACCAAAGAAACGCTAAAAATGAGTGGAAGCCTTACCAGTAAGGGGATACAGCTAAAATGAGGCATTTTCTCTTTGGATTATCAAAAAGCATAATATTCTATAGATCCTACCATCCTAGGGGTACCCGATACATACCCATGCGAGGGTATGAGGTACACCGACCTTAAGAGACTTATTATTTTTGTGCCCGCCGAGGGTATCAGTGCTTGAATGGATAACAGAAGCGAGCTGGGCGAGCGATAGGTTTTGCTCTGTCAGGACAGAAAGGCATTATGGAGACGGGCTGTATCGGGAGGCAGCCAATATATTAGGATTAGAAGAACAGACTTTGCGTGTAATGAAGAGTATGGCTGAGAGATTTGAATTGTTGACACCAGTCAACAATCTTAGTTGGTGGCAATATCTCGTCGATTGATGGTAAAGTATCACCACATGAGGCTAATGGGCGGTGACTACCTAACTTCTTCTTTTATATCTACGAGCATCCCACCCTCAAACGTCATAATGACATGCCTGTCATGATGGTAGGGGATGTCTATATATATCCACTGCTCTATTGCTTTTGCACCGCCAGACCATTCTTTTATGCCACCCGAGGCTCCAGGCTCGGCACTGATTCCTTCCCGTGTTTGACCTATCGTTTGTTTCGCCTGGGGTTCTCCACATTTATCTAAGATCTTGACCGTAGAATCCCCTATGTTTATTTGACCCCCGGTGCATATGAATGCGAAACCGGGCCTTAGAAAAAAGCAGAACAATACCAAGATCAGCCAAACTCCAGCAATGGGTGTCCTTGTCATACTGCCCTCCTTTTTGATGAGAATGCAGGATACCGCATAATCTCTTCCAAAATCAAGAAGAACTCCTAAAGGAATATGAGACCATCTGCAAGAAACTGTTCAATACCGGTATGAGGTGAACACTGGATAAGCTCAGTCTGGAGGCTGTGACCATCCTCAACCGGTACAACCGGCTATTTGAGCAGAAAAAGAGAGAGCTGGAAGGTCAGGCCGGGGGAAACATAAGTAACAAGAGAGAGTACCAATAAGCCAATAAGAACCTCAAACTACCTGTCTGAGAGGACACTAAGGGTATCAGGCTATGGGTAGTGTAGGGGTGAAGGAATCTTGTGCATTCTACTGACACTCACGAGGAAAACATATGGAAGAGACAAGCTTACTGCGAAGCAAGCAGGTAGCCAAGCTACTGAATATCGGCACCAGCACTGTGTACAAGCTGGCCGATCAAGGTACGCTGCCCTCTGTCCGATGGCAGGGTGACGGCAAGAATTTTGTGAGATTCAAATACCAAGACATCGTGAAGTTTATCGAGGCCCATAGCATGTGACATTAGCGCAAGGGATAGAGCTTGAAACCCTTACTGGTAAAGGATTTTAAAACTGGATGTGACATAATGTGTCATTGGCAAGCCCTACCGAAAAGAGATATTTCCCATGAGATTTGCTACCAGCATGGATGTGACGTCGGGAAAAGACGAATCAGAAACCAAAGCGATTGAGCGGGGGGAACGATACTAGGCTAACTATAGACAGAAAGTAGACTGTTTTATGACAATTTAAGAACAAGTTAGGTTATTTTCAGGTCATTGTAAGCCAATTAGAAACCAAAAAGGAGACATCTATTGAAAACTATTTCAAATCCCCAAAACGTCTGAATCCCTTGTCAAGAAAGCGATACAGCAAGGTAAGGGATGCCAGAGGGAAACCTCAAAGGTTAAGAAAAGTCAACAAATGTAGAGAAATGTCAGGTTTTTGAAAAGATCGAAGCTTAACGAGGATAGTTAATGGCTAAAAAATCCCTGAGAGAAGACTCCCCCCTATCACCCCCCGCGGCATGGAACCAAAAGCTTAAGATGCACACTTCAATCGATAGGGGTAGTTTCGGGTTTTGTATTTGAATAAGACTCTAAGCTAGGGGTGAATTAAGTCTATTGGCTAAAGGAAAAGAAGGTCCGGGGACGGGGGGAGCGGATTTAAGATGCATATGGGCCTTAAAAAATCTGGTTTACACGCGCGCACACACGGCCCATAATTAAACCTTATTCAAAAGGAAAACGATATGAGGTTGGAAGCATGCATTGAAAGGATATGCAACTATAGGGTTTGATTACAGGACTTTCATATTCCATCCTAATATCTCATGAATTCATCGTGATAGATTCCTGCCCAAGATAGCAGTGATCACAGATTCGCGAGAATGCTATGTATGTTGGAGTGATCTGCAATATTGAAAGGGCAGAAATGTTGCAGATAGAAACTAAAGGCCAGGATAACGATCTAGCTTAGATGCGTACAAAACGCGGCAGCTCTTTTGGGCGTCGAACTCCATCTCCGGTTTTAGCTTAATTTTAACATATCGCACATTCCGCCTTAACTCCCATATTTGTGGCAAAATTTTTGAATTCCTCATAATTAGCATATATTTTGGGAAACCTAAGTTGCGGTTTACGACCCTCTGAAGTAACAATACATCTTTCATGATTGAAGATTTCATATTTATTCCTATTCACTGTAGCAAATTGAAAAAGATTGCTAACTCCAGGCATAGGAACTTTCTGTATTTCCCTTTCCAATATAACGGCTACACGCATTGCTTGGTAGTGCTCACCACCATATATCGATTCATGAAAAGAAAAGCTATTACAAATTTCATTCACATTATTCATAGAATCAATTATTCCAGCCCCCCTACCAATTCCCAAAACCTCATTCTGAGCTGCTTTTTGTGGCTCAAAATTCGGGGAACTAAATTTGTATACAACTGGCAAAGGTGTATTTGGGAAAGGCCAATTTTTACTAGGATGTACACTAGCCAGAATAATAGACGCACCTACGTTCTTTTCATCTGAAGGCGAAGAATCAAAAATTCTTCTGACAACCCTCGGCAACCATGTATTAGCAATAATATCAAGATTCCACACGTATTCTTCATCAGGCATAACCAATTCAGCCTGTAAGTGTGCAACCAAATCAAATCCTATTCTTACAGATCCGGCAAATCCTCCTATAACAAATCTGCCAAGAGGATAAACTTTCTGTAGGCAATCAATATAAGTTTCTTCTCCTGAATTAGCTGGAAATGTCACGCATATATCCGAAGCAATAACTGCATGTCCAAACTTAGTATTTGTTCCTACAACCCATGTCATATAAGAACCAAGTGATTATAAAGATCTGGATATTATCACTTTTGTAGTTTCGTCAGAAAAAATACGCGCCTTCGTGTCGGACTACAGATATATTGAGAATATTACAACTACTAGAAAGCCTTCGATCAGTGTCTTGTCGGTGCTTCCCCATACCCTAACACAACAAAACCCCACCTCTCTCAAAGAGAAATGGGGTTTAAGTATTCAATTCATAGCACCCTCTCTAGTCTTTGGTGGGCGTGGGCTTTATAAGGTGTTTTTTATCTAACCTTTAGGGGATCAAAATGGAGAGCACACGCCAATCTCGATGAACGGAGTCAAGGTTTTTTCATCAGTTAAGCAAGATTCGGGTGTGACTTCGATATAACCAAGTAAGTGAGTTCTCAAGAATCTCCCGTTCTTTTTGTTAAACCTGAACTCACCCTCTTTGATGGCTTCACAATACAAAAAGCCTGAATCATCAACCCCCCCCTTACAGGTGAACTCTGTGTATTGGTCGAATCCAGTCACCTTAAAAGCGCAATCTTTCTCATTTGATTTGGAAATTATATACTTATTATCGGCTTGAAACCTCACGTTTTCCCAAGTTCTTGAGCTAGCATTATACTTAAATCCAACCGAATTCTCACATACACATATATATTTTTCCTCTGCATGAGCAATTACTGGGTTACACAAGAGAATAATAGCAAGGGTGATATACAATTTATATCTCATAGCCTTAACCCTCCTGCTCTAAAGTTTTCGCTGGAATCATTTATCATTCTTTCTCTCTAACCTGTCTTATTGCCCATATTGTAAAACGAACTAGGCAGACAAACACATAAGCAATTAGCGGGACAAGCCAAAACACATAAGGACAACATTTCTCA
This sequence comes from Desulfatiglandales bacterium, assembly GCA_035527895.1. Lineage (GTDB taxonomy): Bacteria > Desulfobacterota > DSM-4660 > Desulfatiglandales > B25-G16 > JADFWK01. The sequence goes on along the minus strand of DATKZQ010000146.1, from coordinate 43,867 downwards.
AGGTCTCTACATATGCCAAAAAGCAAAATAAGAAGGATCACACCAACTGGGCACAGGAACCACAACCATTCTTTAGCTAGTCTCTTTCTCCAATTCATTTTGTTTCTCCATTTTTCCAAAACAACAAAACCCCGCCTCTCTATGAGAAGCAGGGCTATGATATTAAGCCATGGCAACCCTTCGTTAAGGATTCACATGCCTGTAAGAGACTCAGCGACATCATGCCACAAAGCCCGTAAGAATGCAAGGCTTGGGAAGATCATCAGGGAACGCGGTCCTTGCTTAAAAAAATGGCCTAGAGGGACCCCCCTATGCTCCCCCCTCAAGGAGAGGCTCAAAGCCAAAGATGCACACCTACGCAGATAGGGGCACTTTGAAAATCCCCCCCTAGGGGCATAATCCCCATATATTATTTTTGGGGGTGAAAATCTGTTATCACATGCATAAGGACAAATGGTTGAAGCAACTAAAGGCTGGGAAAATAACTGTCAAAGAATTTGAGAACTATCAACTCATGAGTGGAACGTATCAGCCGAACTAGAGGGAGTGTATGCTCAGGAATAAGTAGATTTTAGTGATAGGCCGTTCATGTTAACGAATATTGTTTGACCGCTCTTCATACTCTTCACCGTACTTATCAAATTATGTAGATCAAAAAAAACGGCCAATTGGGTTTTTGTATATTTTTTAAGCACGTTGACTCTCACAAAAACACGACGACAAATAGCATCTTCTGTTTTGACCTTAAATAGGTAGGCGGCATAGTCTATTTGTTCAGTAACATCTATTTCTGCAGACGGAAAGTGTTCTTGGAGATAATCATGGATGGCTTGAAGTTTTTCTTCCATTGCTTTTCTCCGTTTTATTGGTTTTTATCATTCTAGCATTAGTTACAACCAATACCACAAAGCCCAGCAAATAGCGAAACCTCCCCAAGAAGGCTAATTTTAGTCGGTGACTTGCATTTTACCCCCTCTGAAAGCCTTACCTAGTGCGGAACCTAGAAAGGCAAAAAAAAGGGGGGTAGGTAGGTAATCCATGCCTTTTTTGAGAAAGTCGATTGTGGGTCAAATATGAGCTTCGCTGTTTCCCTTAAAACCGCTTGAATTCTTTGACTGATATGACTTACAGTAAAATTTACAGTAAACTATGTTTTTAACTGTACGTGGTCAGAATCGTAAGAAGAGAGATCGTCGAAATTTGAGCCCTTTTTGTAGCTCATAGGCAAGGCTGAGGGCTTACTTAGAGGTGTCCGGGGAATGATCCTTGATTCTATCTCTTACCCAGTCCTCAAGAATCTTTCCAATGAGGTTAGACAATGTACGGCGGTCTTCTTTCGCTGCCCTCTCAAGTTGTTCTCTCAGCTCTTTTTCGAGTCTTACGTATGTAACAGTTTTCATATCTCTCCCTTGTCAACAGTTTATTATTTGTAGCACAGTGAAAAGAATTGTCAAGCATAAAATTTATTGCTTGACATATCTTGCTGTTTATTGTATATCTCTTTACAAAAGTTGCCAGAGGTGGGGCAATAGCAACCAAAAACCTTAAGTAGGGGGAGATTATGGCTCTCAGAAAACGTGGTACTTCATGGCAAATAGACTACATAGATCCAGAGGGGAAACGTGTTCGACAATCATTCAAGAAAAAGAAGGATGCGCAGGCCGAGCATGATAAAAGGCGCACCCTCATACGGGAAGATCGATACCTGGACGTAAAACAACGTTCTTTCCATACCCTGGGGGAATTGGTTGCGGCTTACCGAGACAGATACCGAAATCAGCCCAGCTACGAGCATAAGGGTACTTACCTCACCAATTTTGAAGAATATTTCGGATCGGAAACCTTGGTTGATAGTATCACTTATCAGAGGTTACATGATTACAAGGCCTATCTCCTGAATAAGCCTACTCCGCAAGGTGAGGTACGAAAACCTTCTAGTGTCAACCGAGAACTGGCCTGTTTAAATCATCTACTCAACCTAGGGGTATCTAGGGGGATGCTTCAAAAGAATCCATTCACTGAGAACAGGGGAAAGCGAGGTATAGATAGCCTGTGGCAAAAAGAGGAACCCCGGATAAGGTACTTAGAGCAGCACGAGATCCTAAGACTCCTTGACAGTATCGAGCATCAATGGTTTCGGGATTTGGTTGCGTTTACCCTGCACACCGGTCTACGCAGGAAGGAACTGCTAAACCTTACCTGGAAGCACATAAAGGATGGAATCATTTATGTGAAGGATTTCAAGACAAATTCAACTAGGGAGGTACCGATCGATGACGGATTACACGAGATACTTTCAGGAATGAAAAGAAGAAACCGTTTAGGCCCTGGAAACGTCAAACCCGAGAACATCTTTGTCGATCATCGAAGCAAGGCCGTCACTTTGGTACAGGTCAAATGGTATTTCAAGAAAGCAATGGATGCTGCCGGTTTGAACGATTTCCACTTTCACGATTTGCGGCACTCATTTGCCGCACACTTCATGATGAGGGGTGGCAATATCTACACGCTTCAAGCATATATGGGACACGACAGCATCAAATACACGCAACGATACGCCCACCTCTCACCTCAGTACAAAAAAGAAGCGATAGCTATCATGGCAGATTTAACGGAAAGAAAACCCCTTCAAGCAGTAGCTGAAGGAAAATAGATGTCACAAAATGTCACAAATGCTACTATTCGAAATATCACGCTTCCCTGAAAAGGGCTTCCCACTTGGTTTTGCTCAGCCTGAGATAGTCCCTGTCTCGTGAGAATACCTCAAAGGTTACCGTCTCGTCATATCCGCTTGCCTTCAGGGCCTTGACCACCTCTTGAAAGTCGATGACCCCGGCCCCGATGGGCAGGTGGTCATCGGCCTTGCCGAGGTTGTCGCTCGCGTGGACATGGTAGAGCCGGTCGGCAAAGCGTTCTATGAATTCGACAGTTCTTTTTCTGCCGGCGCTCTCTATTTGTCCATGTCCCGTATCCAGGGTGAGCCTGAGTGTTGGGAACCTCTCGAAGACCTCAACGAAGTCCTCTGCATTGACAAGGCTGTAGTATTGAGGGAACATATTCTCAATACAGAGGCAAAGCCCAAGGTGATCGGCCTTCTCTACGATAAGCTCCAGGCTCTTGAGGAGGTATTCCTTTACCTGTTCCATCACAAACACGCCCAGCCCTCTCACCGTGCTCGGATGGAGCACGACCTTGAGCGGTTTCAGCTCAGCGGCAGTTTCAAGAGAATCGAGTACCTCGGCCAGGGATGTCTCTCTCAGCCGATCGGTGAGGTCGGCGGTGGATACAAAGGTTGGAAGGTGACAGACCACGTGCATGGTGTGGCGATCCAGGGCCTTCAGTAACTCCACCTTTTTTTCACGGATCACGCGATAGTGTGCCTGCGGTGGATCCATAGCAAGCTCCAGGTAGTCAAACCCCAAGCCCGAAAGTACCTCGAGCTCATCAAGGACCGGGCTAACAGGAAAATTCATGGCTCCATACAACATCAGATGCTTCCACCTCCTCTCAGCGTTTTCATGCAATGCCCATCGCTTTCAATACCTTAAAAACGGGGATTCAAGCAATACTATTCTGTAAGAAGAGATACAACTTCTATAAGTCCCACAATGCCTACCATCGCATCTCAGACCTGCTCATAGAAATCTTTCGGCTGTAATTCTCTTGAAACAAGGCTCAGGGTCTTTTCGAGATTCTTGGCAAGGGTTCCTCTGTTTATATAGTTTTTGTGCCAACGCGGGCTGCAGCCATAGAGGCAATGGGCACATGAGGACGTGCAGTTATAACTGGTGATCAGACCTCCTGAATGGAGACGATTAATCGAGAAGCTTGGCCTTTCCTTCAGCATTTGTGTGAATCCGCTTTCCAGAGACGTTGCAAGGGCCGTTGATGAGCACGGCGTGAAAGTACACCCAGAGGGAGGTCGGGATCTGGCACTCATAACGGATGGAGGTTAGAGGAGACGGAGTCGGTTCTCGGGGACTCCGGACGAGATTGCTCAACGGCCAAGTAGCATGGCTTTTTCATTGGCATTCGGGTGCTCTATCTCACTGGCGAGACAGGTTTGCACCCGAACGTTTTGGAAAAGGTGATCGTCGGCAATTCCTCTACTTCCTTGAAACCGGTACGATCTCCTTTGGAATGAGCACGATTTCAATGCGCCGGTTCTCAGCTCTGCCCTCCTCAGTCTCATTAGTAGCGACTGGTTGGTGCTCTCCGTAACCTGTACCCGAAAGAATCTTCGGATCGATACCGACTTTCTCCTGCAAGTACCTGGCAACCATGGTGGCTCGAGCCGCCGAGAGCTCCCAATTGGTGGGATACTTCTTTTTGAGCTCGGCTCCAATGGGAACGTCGTCCGTGTGGCCCTCAATACTGATGGCCCTATCCTCCACGTTCAACAAGATCTTCCCCACCCGCTCGAGCACCTCAAGACCCTGGGGTTTAATGGTGGTTTTTCCCGAGTCAAAGAGGATTTCGTCTAGCATATTCACCTTGAGCTTTCCTTTCAGCTGGGTGATGGTGATCTCGCCTTTGTCGATCTCTGACTTCATGTTTTCGAGCAAGGATTCATAAGTGCCCCTCATCTGTAGAATTTCTTCCTTTCTCTGGCGCTCTATGGCGTTGGCCTTTTCTTGGAGAGCCGCAATTCGCTCTTGAAGGTTGCTGTTATCCGCAGTGAGGGTTCTCGTCTTATTTTCCAGATCCTCGTTTTTTTCTTTCAGGAGGACGTTTTCCTTTTTTAGGTCTGCCACATGGCCCCTAAGATCGACGATGTTCTTGCTCAGGGTATCCGATTTGGACTTCAAGATCTCCTCTAGCTGGAGGTTATCCTCGCGGAGGATAGCGATCTCCTTTCCAAGAGAAACGGTTTCGAGCTGCAACCCGCTTTTCGCCTCCACCAGGTCGCTCTTGTTTGCTTGAAGTTCGACCACCTGTTTTTCAAGGGCCTCTTTTTCTCCCTTCAGTCGTTCATGTTCGGATCTCAAGGCCGCCAATTCGCTGGAAAGATTTTTGCCTTCCTCCACCTTTAGCATATAGTCCTTTTTGCTGACCACACAGCCCCCTACGGCAAGGACGCCGATCGTTAGTGCTATGACGCAGGCCATTTGCTTCTTGCAGTTCATCGGTCCCTCCTCTCTGACTTCATTACTCAAGGTTGGGCGCAAGTATTTTGCTTTCGAATCAATCACCATGAGGTCTCAAGTGACGATTCAATTCCCGATAAATGGTTCCCGTCCTCCCTGGTTTCAGACCAGACCCTGCCCCGGCACATAGCTCAGAGCGCCAGTTCCCTAATGTATTCAGGCCTTTTGGGAAGACACAAGCAAGGTTGCGGAGCAACCAACCTCAACGTGTGTTACCCTAGCAGAATCGGAGCCGAAATACAAATTTTTCAGCCAGCATTAGGGCACGGTGCCTCAATGGAAGGGGAAAAAGTCGGTATCGAGGTGCTTGGGGAAGGAGACATAACGGACTCATTGGGCGAGGAAATCAGCTCCATGCCGATGCAGGTTCTAACCACTCATGAGTCTTCACCATGTCTGCCGTGCCAGTAGTCCCTCAACGCACGCAGGGCCCGGACGCACTCTATGGGATCATCAAAAACGGGAAACATTCTTGTCTCTTTGAACTCCTCAAGGTACTGTCTTTCGCAGATAACACTCACCGCCACCGGTTTTCTGCTCTCCTCGCAGAGGTATTTGAAAAAACTCGCTATCTGCTCAGGATTACCCATGCCGCGGCCAAACAAGGTTATCATCTGCGGCTCATACATGAGTGACATCACGAGGCCATCTATGTAATCCAGTGCCAAACAGCTCTTGAGCGTAAATATGAGGGCCTCGATATCGTGAACATCGCCTAAATCCATGGGATTTGACATGCGAATCACCCCGGCTCGCCGATAGCCTTCGATTTTATCCAGGAGCTGCCGGGGCAGGGCAGGGCAGGTGAACCCATATTTCTCGCATGCATCCCCAATAATCACGGAAAAGCCGCCCGACAAGGATAAGGCCGCCAGACGATTCCCTCTCAGCGGCGGGAGTTGCAGCGCCTTTGCGCAAACAGTCATGTCGTGGATATCCTCAGCCCTAATGATCCCTGCCTGTTTCAAGGCACCGTCAACAATGGCGTCGTCATTTGAAAGGGCAGCTGTATGTGATTTGGCCACCTCCGCCGCAGTTTGACTTACATTGGATTTAAAGATCACGATGGGCTTTTTTGACCTTGTTGCAAGCCTCAAAAACTCCCTGCCATGTTCGATGCTCTCCAGATACAGGTGAATCTGTTCGGTCTCCTCGTCCTCCATAAGGTATTCAAGGAGGTCGATCTCGTCTATCATGAGCTTGTTGCCTGCACTGATGATTTTCGAGAACCCCACGTGCTCATCGGAGAAGGTGTAGGCGCACTGGGTGGTTACCCCACCGCTCTGGATGATAAGGCTGACCGGCCCCTTCTTGAATCTTCTTGGCTCCAATGGGTTGAATGGGGTGCAAAGGCCTGAACTGGTGCAGATGACGCCAATACAGTTGGGGCCAAGGAATCGAATTCCGTATCGTTTTGTCACAGCAAGCACGTCGCGCTCGGCGGGATTGTGAACCTCGTTGAATTCGCTGAACCCGGCGGTTGAGATAACAGCGTGACGGATCCCCTTACGCCCGCATATGTCGAGCGTGTCGGCCACAACTTCAGCCGGCACGAGGATCACCGCCAGATCAATATCGCTTGGTAAAGACTCAGGGTCCGTTATGATTTCTTTGCCGTAGACCACGCCCGGGCTTTTCCCCACCGGGTAGATGTCTCCCTTAAAGCCCAGCTCCCGACAGTTCACAATAATGTTCTGCGCCAGGTTTATTCGCTTATCCGCTACACCAAAAACCACGATGCTCGAGGGGTAAAAGAATTTCCTCATGTCTTGCCGCTTCCTTCCATTTTTCAATTCCACCCAGGGCCGCTGTGTCTGATCTGAAGAACCTCTCCATCGAAGGGAATAGAGATATACTCCATACTACGTCTTAAATGGTTTTTATCAATACAGCCTAAAATGTCAAAGGAAACCCTGCAATAAAAGGCTGAAATATCTCTTTTCTATGTCGGGAGACAGTAATTGAAGCAAAAACCCTTCCAGAGAGGGCTGTGATTAGAAGTTCATAATAGTTGGCGCCAGGTTGATGTACCCTCGGCCTGCCAGTCCCACTGCGCACTCACAGTACACGAGTATGGCCGGCTGAGATCAACAGGTTTTTCAAGGCCCAGAACCAATTTTGATTATTTTGCTGATATTGTTTCTGTTGTTAATGCTCTCCAGTCCCAATGAAATTAATAAGTTATTTTATTTCAATAGGTTATAAGACACTCCTGAATCTGAATGGGGTTCAGAGGGTCGGGAGATTTGAGGGCGAATAAAGGGACGTGCTCAGGCCTGAATAAGTTCCATGAACCGCAGGGCATCGTCCTTCATCCAGTTGTTATTGAAGAGCACGTAAGTGGGCTTTGTTTCTGCCCATTCTTTAAGCTGCAACAGATCGCGGTCGGTGTACCGGTAGGCATACCCGGTGATCCCGTGCAGGCGGAAGAACTGGATGTCTCCGAAAAGGGGCTTGTTCTTGAAGGGGTCAACGCAGTGGATGAACTGCAGCTCTTCGCGAAGTCGCAATACCAGCTCTTCAGGCCATACGCCCCGGGGCTCCCAAGCAAACCGAAGGCCCGCCCGATCGATACCGCCGAAAAACTCCCGCATGTTTTTTATATTGTCCTTGGTCGGTCGAAAGCTGGCCGGGCACTGGAACAGGAGAATGGTTGCCCCTAATGTTCGGGCAAACATGGCTGTGCGATCCCAGGCGTCCAGAACCTCTGAGGAGGGCCGGAAGCGCCCGTACTGGTTGAAAAGCTTTGGTTCGATCTTGATGTTTGCCCGACGGTACGTAGGGCTCGATGGCTCGTGGGTTATAAGCTGCCAGGCCTTCATGGTAAACTCGAAACCCGGCGGCGCACTGTCGCGTCACTTTTCAGCAGTCCCAAGTCGAGGGAGTTGGCAGAAGGTGTTTTGGATCTCGATCAAACGGAAGAGCTTGAAATACTCTATCTGCGAGACAATGAAACCGCAGCAGCCAACCTTTATGTCACTCGCTGGTTTCATAGTGGGGGCTTGTCAAAAGAAGCTCAAAAGCAGAATTGGCAGCTTGATCTACTACCGATCACCGCGTGTGTCATTTGTGGAGTGCTGAGCCCAATCCCAGAGTTTCCTTTTCGGATCTATGCGCTTTTCGCACTGATTCATCCAGTCAGTGAGTTCAGCGACTCCAACTGGTTTGCTGAATGTCATGCAGCCGATCTCCTGAGCACGTTTCAATTCGGACTCTGACCAATCACCTGAGATGAGAGCGAAGTTCGGCGCTTTGCAACCATGTTTGATTTGGTTTTCAATTAACTCCAATCCGCTCATGTTCGGCATGTTGAGATCAGAGATGATGATATCCGCGCACACATGGTCTTTCGGGCAGGGGCACTCACGATCAAGTAAGAGGGGGCAAGCACGGGGTTCGGAAAAACCGTGAACCTCGTAGCCCCTTCGTTCGAAAACGGTTGAAATGAGGGAGCGGACGATCTCGTCATCATCAAAGACAAATGCTCTGATTTTCATAATACCCTCCTCACATCTTAATGTTTATTCGCCTTCGCCAGGATGCCCCGTGCGGAACCACGGGGAGCTTCACTTCATCTTCACAACCCGTTTGCCAATAAGGTTTAGCTTAAATCTCCTTACTGTTTCCGGGGGAATTATCTCCCCCTGTGGGCTCTCAAAAAACAAGGCATCGAAGGGGCACTGCACGATACAGGCACCGCACTGGACGCATCGATCCGCCCTCGCAAGGGTTGCAATATGCTTGCTGCTTTCCAGCTCATAGCAATTCCGAGGGCAAACCTGCTCGCAAAAATCGGCACCTTTGCATCTGTTTTCATCGAGGGTGACCTGGAGCAATCTATCTTCATGCAGGCCGCTCTTAAACACAGGGGTACTTCCCATGAGATCGAGGCTTAAAAGGAGGACAACGACAAGTAAAATGAAACTCCAGCGAACGATGAATCCCGCGGGGTAATCACCGATGAGGATGCTGTAGGCGATGAGCCCGCCCGTGACAACTACCCACAGGATCAGCTGGAATCCGCCCCGCCCAAAATCAAAAAATACGAAGCCTTTCCTTTTTCCGCCGGGGCTTAAGTACCGGCTGTAAAGCGGAAAAGCAAGAAAGATAGAGATAGACAGACCCCAAACCACGCACGCGAGGGGAAGAATGGCTTCACTCCAGAACGGGGCTATGATAAGGACCGTGATCAGGGAAATGGGAAAGGCCCAGGCCATTGCCATCTCAATGCGTTGGGTCCACGAAAACTCGACTTCCCGCATCTCAGGGGTTTTCGTGAGCCTGTTTTTCACAAAGGCAGGTATATCCTTGGCGTAGACTGGACCCCAGATTATGTTCCATCCGGTCCTTTTTTTTATAACATTGGATTCGACACCTGTGGCGGCGAGTTGTGGGAGAATTACGGTCCGGTGATCAACCAGATCCTCAATCCCGCTGGTCTTGAGGACCGAGATAACATCGTGACTCGTAAAACGACCACCAGTAGCAGCGCACCACACGTTGATTCCCCTGCTGTTAGCAACCAGCAAGTAGGCATCGACTCCACGCAATGCATGCTTTACCCTCTGTGCGGTCAGATGGTAATTTCCCGTCAAAAAAACAGGTGAGTCCCTCTCCGGCTTCCCTATTCTCACTAAGCCCGTCTTACAGGGAATGGGAAAAACCCTCAGCAAGGTTTCGACAATGTTCACGACGATATACTCGAGCGCATTCATCCTACTTGTCCGCCGACTTCTGAGCTATCAGCTCGATGAAGTCCTCCATTTTACTCAATCTGGTGGATAGTATTTGTAAGCCTGCCTTCTCCACCTTATCCGGCAGATGCCTCACGGCATGAGTGGTAGTCTGCGTAATGAGGTAGGTGATGACGACTAGGGGTAGTCGAATGAATGCGTGAAGTACTCGCTTGAGGATACCTTTGGGCCTTACCTCATCTGCAACGATCAGCAGGCCTCCGGGCTTTAAGATCCTTTTGACCTCGTTGAGGGCAAAGCGCAGCTCCTCCTCTGTCAATTCAGAGAAACACAGCCCGCTGGTTACAGCATCAAACCCTTCAGGCTCCTCGGCCCCGAGTTCGGCAACGCCCATCTCAGCCAACGTCACATTTGACCCGAGATTCACGGCATCGGCCCTTTTCCGGGCGATTTCCAACATCTGGGGATTAATATCAATACCTTTCACCTGTGCACCTTTTTGAGCCGCCCTAATGGTCAAGGCTCCAGTACCGCAGCCGAGGTCGAGAACCCGCTGCCCCTTTCCTATATGGCGTATGAGTTGATCGTAGGCCTTATCCAGCCTGCCAAAGGTTAGCAGCCGGATGCCTTTGTCATAGCGTGCAGGTGCAGATTCAAGCGCCTTCATGAGGATATAGGTGCTCATCTCAATGGCTTTTTGGGTCGTGTTATCCCTTCACAGATCCCTAGTATGCATGTCCGCGCCCTGTCACAATCCAAATCACAGCGCTATCCTATCGCCAGGCTCCGGAACCATCAGCTGTACTGAGCCTGCCAGACCTCTCAAACGTTCTAGGTTCTCAATCACCTGTGCTCGCGCCTTCCTCTGGATGTGGACCAGCGCGAGATGCGATGCCCCGGATCTCTTGGCCATATCAACGGAGCCCGTAACGGTTCCATGTGTTGGCAGCTCGGTTTCCATATGAAAGGCCTCATGAATGATGAGGTGGCAGCCCTGTGCCAGGAGCGTGCTTTCGGGCGTAGGTTTGCCGTCACCGCTATAGTAGATGGGTTTTCCCCCGGCATCTATTCTCAGCGCCAGATTTCTCTGTGAGTGGCTTGTTTCGGCGGTCCTAAACGTAAGGCCCAAGAGCTCAACATTTCCGCCCGGCTCAATCTCCGTGAATTTGATTGGGAATGCCAGTTTTTCATAGAAACCAGGGTAGGCCAGGTCAACGGCCTGGCGTGTGTAAGCGCTTATCCCCTCTTGGCCCAAGATTATTAACACCTTGCGACGTCCTTCTTCCCAGGCCCGGACGAGCAATGGCGGGAGTCCCAGGGCGTGATCACCATGAAAGTGAGAAATCCAGATGACATCCAGTGAATCGGGTTCTGGCGCCTCTTTCCAGAAACGGGGCGTAGCTGTGAAGCCGCAGTCAAGGAGTACCGTGACCGGAGAATTCCCAGAGTCAAACCGGATGAGGATGGATGTGTTGGGAAGGGCTTCGTCGAATGCCTCACCGACGCCGAGAAACACGACTTCAATCATAACTTCCTCGTTCTTAACTGACCCATTGTAGGTAATGATACTGTCGTGGTTCGATTTCCGACTCTGATTGAAAGATATGGAAGATCTGAGGTCGCGCCTACTACCATGGAAAACAGAGCAGTAAAGAAAGGTAGCTCCGACCACTTTTCTAAGGAGTAATGCGGTGCCTGGTAAGATAGACTGAACTCTAACATAGTATGTCACCGGAGCAGAAGAAGTTAGTGTCTTTCTATGCAGAAAATTAATACAGGAGCCAGCTACAGGGTCTGATCGAACATTTCAGATGCTATGGTGCCCTCGGCGATACGGGTAACGGGTCCGGTCATGGATATGGAGAAGTCGTCTGCAACGGTAATCTCAAGGGTCCCGCCGGGCATATGCACGATTATGTTGGAATCACAAAAATCCAGACGGCGGGCAACGGCCGCTGCCGCGCTACTGCTACTGCCCGAAGCCAGGGTATAGCCGGCCCCCCGTTCCCAGATCTCGATCCGGATGTTCTCCCGGTCAAGGATCTTCATGAACTGAACATTGGTTCGATTGGGGAAGCGGGTGTCATTCTCGATGAAGGGGCCCCATGTGCGAGCTTCCTGTGCAGACACCTCATCGCGCAGAATCACGCAATGCGGATTGCCGACGGTGGCAGCACAGAACAGGAATTCCGCGCCATCGACTTGTATCGTCTCGTTGAGTACCTCCCGGGGCGGTCCTTCGACCGGTATCCGGGTACTGTCAAAGCTTACCTTGCCCATATCGACAGTGACACTTTTATCTTCTCTGTGTACCTGTGATTGCACCTTTCCTCCAGCCGTCGATATGGTGAACGGTTTCGTTCCCACCAGCCCCTTATCCCACAGATAGCGGGAAAAGATGCGCAACCCGTTGCCGCTCTTTTCTGCCTCGCTCCCGTCGGGGTTAAAGATACGCACGGCGAAGTCACTTCCTGAGGCCTCTAATGGGCCAAGCAGGATTCCGTCTGACCCGATTCCGTAATTGCGGTGACAAATCAGGCGGATCTGAGTCGTAGTTAATTGTTCCCCGACATCTGCCGGATCTAAGACGATGTAATCATTGCCGAGTCCATGATACTTGAAGAAATGCATGCGTTTCGGTCCTCCGATGCTTGATGTAGGATGGGCGCTTGGTAAGGGGGAATATACAGGAAAACTGCTCGAAGAGCCCGCTATTTTTTAGGTTTTTGCGATTGTCTGTCACGATTAGTTCTGAGAATCGGTTCTTGGGGGAAGAATGAAGGCACTCGACTACGGATTTAGTTCCTTGGACTGGGCTCGATCCGCCTGTTCCCTTCAACTTTACCGGCGATGAAAAGGCCCCAATTGAACCAAAAGCCATTTCAGGTAACAGGGCCCTGATTCTTTGACCACCAATCTGTTCAGGAGTAATAGTCATGTAAAATAAGGGAATGAAAGTCTATTCATCGACCACGTGGTTTCTCTGCAAGCCAACCTATGAGCGGAGGCAGCCAACAAAGATTGGCAACAATGGTCTCGAGGGCTGTGAGGATTTGGGTTTTCGGGCTAAACCCGAGCAAACGGGCAACGAGCAAACCGGCAGGAACAACAAAGATAACGGCCAGGCTGGCCAGCATCACCGGCTCGCGAAAATACGTGAGCAATGCCCTTGAGGATGAGCCTGCTTCGTCGTTCTCTTTCATGTGCCCCTGCTCGTTGGTGTTAGAATAGAAGCCGATTCCCGTGAGACTCTAAACGCCAACAAAGTAAACACTTGCCTTATTTCCATTGCAGACGATCTGCACATCAATGTCGGACTCAAGCATTTGCGTTGCCCTCTTGGCGCCCAGCACCCCGGGTTTATCCATGATCACGAGCACCTCGGCCGCTCGGGAAACGCGAGTTCCATGGTCGGTAATGACCCCGGAAAACCGCTCCAAGATGTGAGTCCACGACCAGTCGATTTCCCGTGTCACCAGAATCTCCGCTGAGGGCTGACGCGCTGTTGCGACATAGCCGCTCGCCTCTTTGAAATCCGCAAGCACCCTCACGGTACCACGGGTTGCCCTGTGCATAGTTGGGCATTCGCCCGTTATTTCCGGAATAGGAATCAGCTCCATTTTTTCCCTATTTTTGCCACAATCTATCACAAGCCCGCCCTGCAATGGCCGCTTGCCCTTCTGTTGACCGGCTATCAGAGCCCCGCAGGTTCCGGTTGTGAGGTTTACCACATTTTGGCCACACAAAAAACAATTCCGTGCACCGGCGCCACGCAAACAGTGAGATATGAACAACACCGAAATGCCATTGATTAAATTTCTCAGCGCTTCATGAGGGGGTTATCCCAAGGAGTTTGGGGAAGCGGTTCGGGTTGGGGGCGAATTCTAGGAGGGCAGCTCTTGATCAACCACTTCGAAAAGCTCTATCACCTCGGCTATGGGAAGGGCCGACTCACAAAAGCCCAAGCTCAAGGTAAGGGTGTCCCTATACCCGGAGAGCCCGGTGACCAGAAAGGGCGGGTTGCACGGCGGCACCAAAACCTCAGCGGCGGTGATGTCCGGTGAGCCAAAGTCAAGGGCAGTATCATCGATGGTGCCCAGATTTGTCATGGAGGGCGGGATGTTTCCGGTAGAGGCCAGTTTCGAAAAATACTCCCTGAACAAGAGTATTTTAAGGCCGAACGGGTAGGGCAGCCCGAGCAGATGGGTGCCGAGCGCGAAGCCGAGCCCCAGATTGTCGGTTTTGAGGCCATCGATTTGCCCCTTGACCCGCGATAGCGTATCGTCAAATAGAGCACCCAGATTACGACCGAGGTCAATGAAATAGAAGGAGCTTAGGTTGCAGAGCGCCTGAGCACGTTGGTTTGGCAGGTAGCGGCGGAGGTCGACGGTGCCGACCATCCTGAGCGCGCCGTTGCCGCTCCATCCGGTCTTACGGACATATGCACGGAGCATGGCGGCCACCATCACATCATTCATGGTGGCATCCATCTCAGCGCAGTAAGTCTTTATTGGGCGCACCCGTTCTCCTGAAAGTCGCTTCATCACAAAGGTGCGACGGCCGGTTGCGTCGGATCTCACAGGATAGGTCATGCTTCGGTAAGGGATGGAACTATCCAGAAACTCCTTGAAGTAGGCGAGCAGTATGCTGAGAAGGCGCCGTTTCGAAAATCGGCCATACACTTGACGCATGCTTCGTGTTCCAAGATTGGGTGAAGGTCTGATGTCTGAATTGTTACCCAACTCTCTATAGAGAGATGCCAGGAGATAACCGAACTCCTTTGTGCCTCCGGCATCGACTACCTGGTGGTTAAGCTTGAGGACCAGCCTGTCTCCGCTCTCACCTCTTAAAAGCAGCGCTTTGACCTGGGGACCCCGGAGTTCATTCACCGGTTCAACGAGAAAACCCTCCAAGGCGTTCTTGAGGGTCAACTCATCACCCGTTAGCTCTCGGAAAAAGGTCGAGTTATCCAGTTCGTCCATGGCAATCCTGGCCCAATAGGGGTTGATCCAGCGGGGTACGAAACGACAGCCCAGTACGGGCTCGGCGTGAAGGGTAAGGTGTAATGCTCTCTTCAGTCGATCGGAGTCGAGCCTTCCGTCGAATTCCATGAGGAGGTGGATCTGGGGTACATATGCCCACGACAGGGCATAGTTGGCATTGTCGCAAAATCGGGCGGAAATGGCGTTTGGGATCATCCTGTCATCGGTGTCTTTTGGTGTTCATATAGCATTCGGAAAACCGCCATCAAGCCCGCATCCTGAGTCTCTTAGGGAGTTTGCTCTGGGGCCCAGGCTAAGCAAATCAGTAAGTACCGTTCAAAATCTTTCCTCAATGGCATAGTGATTAGAGAACCTGCACATACTGACCGTTATCCGGTCATGCCCATTTTCTCAAGGCGATATCTATTGGCCTCACGGGATGTGGTCACAGAGGTGGGGTTTAGATGAGCCAGACAGAGGCTCCCAGGGCTTCCACGGTGTAAACCCCACCTCTGTGACCTATGCAAGACCCGGTGGAATTCTTTTTTAAGATATCGCCTTTCGAAAACAGCCATGACCTCCTTTGGTATGTGAACGATTACTCTATATGGCTCATGCGAACAGTTTTGAGCGATACCGATTGGTTACCTCTGTAATGTCAAAAGATACCCTATGGTGATGTGTTACCAGAAGGTTGTTGTTTCAATAAAGGCGAATCAACCCACAGTAATTACTACTTCTATCGGCAACACACGGGCTGTAGTTAAGGAAAATAGCGAAACGGTTTCCGGGAGGCTCTGACCCGTGCCTCATACGCCCGTGGTGGGGGTATCTTCGACATAGGAGCGGATGAGGTTCTTGCCGCTAAAGTGGCCCAACGTGAAGTAGGTGAGGGGCATCTCGGGCCCAAGAAGCTTGCAGCGAATCCCGGCATACCTCATGCCCTTGTGGTAAAGGCTTAGGACGCGCTCTCCCAGTTCTTCCAGGTACTCGATCTTTCTGATAATCTCATCGCGAGGGTTTCGGCGAACCGAGCCGCTTCCCGGGAAGAGCAGGGAAATATCGAGGGCAGCCAGCTTTCTCAATGATTCGATCAGTTGCCAAATATTATAGCCGGCCCGAAGCGCCCGATCTTGCCCGCCTACAAAGAGATCCCCTGAGAATAACCACCCCTTTGCAGGCTCGTGAAGACAGATGTGATCTGGGCTGTGTCCGGGCGTGTGGACAACCTGAAAGTGGTAATGATCGGTCTTCACAAATTCACCAATAGCCTTACCTTTGGAGGGAACCGGGTAGCCCCACAGCAATCTCCGGTATGGGTGGAGCGGCGGTCGCCTGTTTTGGTTCTCGATCACGGGGAGGGCCAACGGGTGGGCCAGCACCTCGGCACCATAAAGCTTTTGGAGTGCCGCATTTCCGGCGACATGATCCTCATGGCTGTGGGTATTTACAACCAGATCGACCCGATGTCCTTTCAAGGCATCTACCAGTTCCCGAACCGTGTGTGCGCAGCCCGTATCAATCATCATGCCGTCCACCCAGTAAGCCGTGGTGAAATAGAGCCCTCGGCCAAACAAAGAACGGGCCAGGCGAAACTTGTGGACTTCATCAATCTGTTCAGTCTGGATCATGGGTCACATTTCGGGCATTTCTTTACGAAAACGAGAAAAGACGATCGAAAAGAGTCCTTAGATTATGTAAGCAATTACCGGGAAGCAACACTAGGAGGTCTTTGTTATAGCCTCTTGGAGTAACCGAAACCCTTCCAGTAATTCCTCTTTGCCTACTTTGGGATGGACTTCCATAACCTTAATGAGATCAGGTTTCAGAAATGGGATGATCTCCTCATAGGCCAGTTCCCCCTGACCGGGCGAGAGATGGTCATCGAGGCCGTGCACATCATGGAGATGCATTCCGATCATCCTATCAGAGTAGGCGTCAAGGAGATCCTTCTGGCGGCATATCCCCAGGTTTTCGTGTACGCCGGCATGCCCAACGTCATGCCAGTACCCCACGTTTCCACCCTCAAATTCCCTCAGGATAATCCCGATCTCCTCGTAATCGGGGATTTCGTGAAAATGGTACCTGTTTTCGATGCCGATGAATACCCCCTGGCGTTCGGCCTTCTGATTCAGCTTTTCCAGGCTAAAGAGAACTGCATCCAGATTCTTCCGGTGTTTGCTTTGCCTGACTTCCCGTTGTTCCTCCAGGAAGGCTGCTCCCTCGTCCTGGCTTATTTTTTCGCTCTCACATAGCTCCCTGAAGCGCTCCATCGGATTCGTCATATCCACGTGGCCCAGGTGCAGAACTAGAGCCCGAGCTTCCAGGTCATTGGCATGCTCTATTGTCCGAAGGGTGTATTTTACGGCAGTCGCGCGTTCATCCCTGTCAATGGCGGACAAAAGGAACAGATCACCGCTTCCATGCTCTTTGGCCCGCTCTTCCGGCTTGGGGAAAAAATTGTGGATACTCAAAACCCTGAGCCTCCTGGTTAACTGCGGTCGCATCTGCTGATAGAAAGCATTGGTGATCCTGTATTCCAGTTCCACCCCTTCAAACCCGAGATCAATGATTTCGCTGACCAGCCTGTCGCCTTGAATCGTCTCCAGGTTCCACCAGCATGTGGAAATACCGATCATGTGTCTTCCTTTTACAAAGCAATGATAAAATCGTGCCTGAGAGGCCGTCCAGAAGCCCTTGGTTAGTCGAACGGGTTTTGTCACCGACGATGCGGCCATTGACGGGCAGCCACAAAGTCACCTGTTTCACTGAGGCACCGGTGAATGGGTCTATTAGAATCAGTTTTTGGGTTCGGTGTCAACAGATTGTGATCGGGGGGCGATTTGGGGTTAGAGGAGATGGGCTGAGAGGCAGAGGCATGCATCTAAAAAAGGTCGAAAAAGTATCCGCTTCGTCGCCAGAAAAGAAATTCCTTTTATGTCGATTACCGGCGCTGGAAGGTCTTGGCAGCAAGCTGTCGCCAGAAGGTGGTTTCTGTTGCAGCAATCCCTGCCAGTTCTCCGTAGTTCCGGGCAACCTTTGGTTCGGCTCGCCATAGGGGATAGGGCAACCCGCCGATTAACCGGTTAAAGAAGATGGCCTCAAGCACCAGAAGAACCACCGCGGCAATGATGCCGAGTACCTGCTCGACGGTTGCAAGATATCCCATTGCAGCCAAGAGGGCTGAGGCGGCCGCCGGCGGGTGAACGCATCGTAACCCGACCATTGTTATGCCGATGAGGCCCATTGAGATGGCAATTGCCAAAACGCGATACCAATTCATCACAGACGCGTCAGAAAGGTTCGACTCCGGCCAAATCATCGCCACAATCTGAAGGGATAAAAGCCCGGCAACAACCGCCATGATGTGGGAAAGAATGACGTTCCTCGGGCTTGCAGTCACTGACATGGGCGTGTGAAACAGGATGAACGCAGAGGGTGCCAGGGGAGGGAAGATCAGCGGAAGCCTTGTCACGTAGGCAACGGCAGTGATGATACCTATGGCAGTTGCCCCTGCGGCAAAGACGAAAAGCACAACCAGAACACGGGGGTTGCCCATGCTTCTGAGCAGGTAGCTCAGTTGCAGTCGGCTGAAAAAGGCGATCAACCGGAAAAGAAAGGTATTCTGAGGGCCGAACGGTACGTTCTCTCTCATCTTTCCTCCCCATGATCTGCACATGCCACCATGTCATCCAGAATCCTGCCTGCATCCCGGTCCGGAAGGCCGAAGAGATCCAGTATCTCCCCCAACGACTCCCTTACCTCAGCAATGCACTGGACGAACACGGAGGTATCTATGGAAAGCCGCTCCACTGCCGAACTGTGCACACATCCTGAGCGCTCGGGATCAGGCTTCAGAACGCTTGAAGCATGTGCTGCTACGGCCATGGGGGCCACGATGGTGTTCTCGAGTTCGAGTTTATGGATTGCCTCCCATGAAAGATCGTGGGCGCCGATAAAGCAGACCATCTCCTCGGGGAATTCCCATGACTGCAATATCCATGCGCCGGCTTGAGCGTGGTCCCAGCGGAAATGCTCGCGCTCTATCTCCGATAACCTCCGGGAGGTCTGCCTCCATTCCGCGATCACCGGTTCGTAGTATTCGCTCCAAACGGTAAGCAGCACCGGGAGTGCCACATCCGCCAAAAGGGAGGAGGTGAATGCCTCTTCGAGCTGGCCTCCCGTCGATCTTTTTGCGAGCGAACGGGCCAGAGTTGCCCGAAGCAGGGAGTCGGTCCAGAAACCTACGTGGTCGAACAGATCTCCGTCGGGCCTGGGGAGGGCCTCCATGGTGCCGTATGCGAGCGCAATCGAGCGAATATCGCGAAGGCCCAGAAGGGTGACAGCATGTTTCACGTTGGTTACGGGCGTTCGAAGTGCATATAGAGCGGAATTCACCGTTTTGATCACCTTGGCGGCGAGTTCCGGGGTGGAGGATATGAGCTTGGCCACTTTGTCAATATCAGGTTCGGGTTGGTTCACCTCGGCAATCAGGCGAGTTAGTGCTGCAGGAAGTGGCGGAATTTCCACATTCTTGAACATGGCAGCGAAGTTGGCGCTCGCAATTGCCGCGTGGCGCCGCATTTTTTTGAAAACACTCATGGAATTTTCGGTCGTTTCAACAACTCATGCCAGTTCTTTAAAGAGAATTTCGCAGAACGGAGCCGTCAAGCTATCACTGATGTTATCGGCACATGTCAGGGTGTTATTGAGCGAAATAGCATAACCGGCCTTGCCGCGAGGTGACCTTTGAAGGATGGGGCAAGGTTACGGGATAGATTTTTACCATCATTTGATGACCCGAGCGGGCTCGATAGATTCGGCACAGAAGAAAACTGGAACCGATCGGAAGGGGAAAGAAATATGACTCTAAAACCTTTACTTTGTGCTTATTTTTGGTAAAGTTAGGGAAAACTGGTCCCCACCGGTCGGATAATCGGTACATGTTCATGTGTGCGTCATGACGATGCGGATGAATAAGCCTGATCCACTGCAGGGCAGGACTGTAGCGCTGCAGAACCGAGGTAGGTAAGATGAAAAGACGCCAAAAACTGATCCGCTGGATTGCACTAGGTGCTGGCGCAGTTTTGGTGTGCTCGGTAGTGGTTTTTTGGGGGACCTCACAGTGCAGCGAGCGAGATAATTCAGGGCTCGTGGCAGAAAAGGAAAGGAGGCTCAAGGTGCGGAGAGCAGCTGTGGCCGGTATGTTTTACGATAGCAATCCTGGACGTTTACGGGATGAAATCAATAAGTACTTGCACAAAGCAACCCCGGAAGGCGTTGAAGGAGAGGTGATCGCGCTGATCAGCCCCCATGCAGGCTACGTGTATTCAGGGCAGGCTGCCGCGTTCGGTTTTAAGCTCCTGGATAAGTCCAAGATCAAGAGAGCCGTAGTTCTTGCGCCAACTCATCGGGTGGGCTTCAGGGGCGTTTCAATACCTCAGGTCAGTGGCTATGAGACACCGCTCGGTGTCGTAAGACTCGACAGCACGGCCTGTGATATGCTACGGAGGCAAACGCTCTTCACATCAATCGCGGAGGTTCATTCCCAGGAGCATTCCCTTGAGGTGCAGCTGCCCTTTCTTCAGGTTGTTCTGGGGGAGGAGTTTACGTTAATACCCATGGTGGTCGGGCAGCTCCGGAACGGTGACTATAAGGCCATCGCCGGCTCTCTCAGGGAGGTCGTCAAAAAAGGTGATGTAGTCGTTATTAGTTCCGACTTCACCCACCAGGGACCGCGATTTGGCTATGTTCCTTACAAAAAGGACATCAAGGAGAACATCAGAAAGCTCGATATGGGCGCGGTGGATATCATTATTGAGAAGGACTGCCCGAGATTCATAGAGTACATCGAAGATACAGGAGCTACCATATGCGGAAGGTGCCCCATAGGTATCTTGCTGGAGCTCTTGCCCGAAGATGCCAAAGGCATCCTGCTTACCTATTATACTTCAGGAGAACTCACAGGGGATGAGCACGACACCGTTAGTTATGTTTCCCTGGCATTCAGTTCGCCCTCCGGCTGGCCGGAGCAGGAATAGGGCAACCATCAATTCCGCACGCCCCCAGTAACGCACAAGGCCGGGAAATACCGCGCGGGGTAATACGAGACAAAAATTCCTTTGATAACGCGGAACCATGAGCGGAGGTATGGGATTTTCCTCGGTCGTTATTTGCAATCATCAATTTGGGGATTATATTTACAAAAAAGGTATCACTTTAGCTCTTTGAAAAGGTAACGCTCCTGTTTATTTCCCTAGGCCGAATAGGTATTTCTAACAGAACGCAGGGAGCATGGGGATGTCTTTTTTTTCGATGCCCTCCCATCGTTCAGAGCAGTGGGCGTTTCAAAACGGCGCACATAGGCTTTTACCTTAGTGCCAGGGCTTATCGGGCGGTGCGCCGGTTTGTAACGGCCCTCTACGGGGCCTTGTTTTGAGGGCATTCGACAAAAAAAGACATCCCCATGCTCTGCTTACCACTGCTTTCAAAGAGCTAAAGTATTACCAAAAAAGAAATGAACAGATTTTTATGGGGACTTACAGGGAAACCGGGGCCCCATAGGCTGAGTTTTAAGGAAGAGAAAGCTGATGCAACAAAAAGACTACTATGAGATTCTGGGTGTTGACAAAAATGACACCCAGCAGCAGATCAAGGAAGCCTACCGAAAACTGGCCCTTCAGTATCATCCGGACAGAAATCAGGGCAACCCGGCTGCGGGTGCCAAGATGAAGGAGATCAACGAATCATATGCGGTGCTCTCGGATCCCCAAAAAAGGAGGCAGTATGACTCGTTAAGAGACATGTACGGCTCTTCCGCTTATGGCCAGTTTAGACAGGCCTATTCCGAACAGGATATCTTCAGGGGCTCTGATATCCAGCAGATCTTTGAGGAGTTGAGCAGAGCCTTCGGGTTCAGGGGCTTTGATGAGGTTTTCAGGGAGGCCTACGGGGCTGGAAATCGAACCTTTGAGTTTAGAAGACCCGGGGCCTTTGGCAGGGTATTTGTAAGTCCTTCCATGGGCAAGGGGGCACCCCTGTCGAATTTTCCCCTGGGAGGCCCGTTCGGTAAGTTGGTTAAACTCGGCCTGAAAAAGATATGGGGCATAGAGTGGCCGGAAAAGGGGAAGGACCTGCACGACAGCATCATGATTCCTTCTACCTTAGCCGAGAGCGGTGGTAAGATCAGTTACTTCTGCCGGACGAACTCCAAGCAACTGATCGTTACAATTCCCGCAGGCATCAAAGCAGGCCAGCAGATACGCTTGAAGGGAATGGGGGTCAACGGAACAGGCGGGGCAGAACCGGGAGATCTCTTGGTCCAGATTCAGGTCAGAAGCCCTTTTGCCCAGAGAATAAGGGACTTTTTCAGGCGGTTTTTGCCCTCGAGTATCAAAGGGCAGATCATGCACTGAATCATGATTGCTAGCGGTGGTGGTACAGGGGCTTGATCCCTTCTCCTAAGTAACTTCCACCCCCACCCTAACCCTCCCCCTTCGAGGGGGAGGGTTAGGGTGGGGGTCAAGTTTCTTCCATATATAACCCTGAAGCGAAGCGCCGGGGTCATTTGCTAAAAAGAGCAAATGCACAAGGGTTTGTGTAGAATGAGATTCAAGGACCCGCTCAACCTTGAGAGCCTGATTCCAGTATTTCGAGGATCTTGGAGTTCATACCATCAGGTACCACCAACCAGAGGCGCTCAAGGTGCGTCAGCACAGTTTGGCTAAGTGCATGCCGAAGCAGCTCCAGGAAACGCCCTCTTTCCAACCTGCCGTGTAAGGTGCCTAGAAAGGGAAGCGCGAGCGATCTCAGTTTTCGACTCTCAGCTTCGATAAAGATCTTCACCAGGCAATCCGCCACCCATTCCTCTCTCCACGAGGGCTCCTGGTTCAGGTCATGAACAACGGCAAGCAGCCGGAGCGGCCGTTTGCCCCTTACGAGCACGGTACCGGGCGTTTCGGGCCGTGTTTCAATCACCCGGGTCATCACCCGCATGAGGGATTCCTTGGGGGCACGGACGACCGGCTCTGCGCTCATGACGAGGAAGGTGTCCTCCTCGAAGGCCATAGCACCCACCTTGAACGGAGGCCTGTCCTTGGGCGCCGCCACGATGCGGAGAGTTCCCCTCGTAATCTCGCGAGGATAGGCGCCGGGGATCATTTGGAGCTTTGGTTTTTTGTCAGTTTTGGAGTTCATTCACAGGCCCTTCCCCTATCCATCCACGGCCCTACCGGATCCTCGCTCAAGCTCGAGAGTCATTCCATCGGAGGCTGCAATCACATCCACTCCAAGCTCATGGGATAGCTCACTCGCCACAGCCCACGGTTTTGCCCTTAACATAGTCATGCCAAAGTGGGTCAATACGGCCTTTCTCGGACGTATTCGGGTGAGGATTTCCCTTACATCATCAATGCACAGATGCATAACCTGGCCACTCTCATGGGGAGTAGACCTAACGACATTTATCACCAGTATGTCGGAATCTTCATAATCCCTTATCAACTCGGGAACATAGTGCGTATCAACCATGAAGGAGAGCTTTCGACCATAGTAGTCAAAGATGATACCGTATGTTTCCACCTGGTGCTGGTGTCTCATTGAGGTGGCAAACGATACCCCACCGACTGAATACTGCCCTCGCGGTCTGAGCATGACAATATCCCGAAGAAAGCCCCTCACATAGGGAAGCACAACGGCATTCTCACCATGAATGCACTCCTCCGGCGCGAACAGAAGGCCTTTTCTGCTGAGCCCACCGCCTGTCATGGCGTCAATTAATATGTTGGCATCATTGGAGTGGTCGATATGGGCGTGAGTGAGGATAATGGCATCGAGCTTTGTTACATCAATGGGCGGTTTGGATTTTGCACATCTCACGAGTGTACCCGGACCGGGATCTATTATAATACGCACGTCTTTCATGCTCACGTAAACGCCGGCCGAAGACCGCAGCTGTTTTGCCACGACAAATCGGGCACCGGCGGTACCCAAGAATTTTACGCAGTCTCTATGGCCCGTTTCCATCGCTACCTCACGTAGCCCCACATCTGCCACAGCCCATCGTAGTTGTATCTGTTATGCACCGTGTATATCTTGACGACGGACTTTCGTGTGTCCTTTGCTGCTATTGCGGGTAGAGCGATGATAAGCGTCGTAATCGCTACTAAAACGGGCTTTCTCGATGCTCTCATATTACCCCTCTTATGTAAAAACGTACCAGCATATCCTGCAAGAAGCAAGCCGATGTTATCTCAAGCTTCTCGCAGGCAACGGTGGGGCCCCGTCTAAAACGCCCTGCAGGCCTCAGTATCTATGAGCTGTGCTGATCTCTACCGGCTATGGTGAGCTTGCTATCCTCGACGGACCACCCTATTGAGCCAATTCGAAGCGCCGATGAACTCTTCTCATATGGCTCATCATGTTCTACCATAGGCCTCGTTGTGCCCGGGCACCGTATGTGAAATGAACACGTTCTCTAAGGACATAGGAAAAGAATCAGGCGTAGGCCCAGCCCCTTTTCAATGCTAATGGTTAATAGGACGTTTAGATATGGGGAAAGGTGACAAACATACCAAGCGCGGGAAGATCCGGAGGGGGACACATGGTAAGCGCCGTACCACCCCCACCCATGCCTTACGGTTGATCTCGGCCAGGAGGTCCAAATCCCGAGTGAGGAGCGGTGACCGTTCGACAATGAACAACGGAAAGCCCAGCTCGTTCACAACCTCCAGCATGCCGTGCGACAAACGGTAACGGTCCTCAGCCGGCTTCTGCCAGTCGCTGCATGAAATCACCTCGAGAGGCAGACGTGCCAGTTCCTTTCGCAACAGCTCCACGGCGTTGGTTTTGACCTGGATCAGGCTGTCAAAGGAATTGGGATCCCTCCGTCCGAGATATCGACCGCCCCTGAGGTAGCAGAACTCACAGCCACTGCGACAGCCCACGTAAGGGTTTGCGCTGTACTTGTCCCAAAACCATGGGCCGTCAACATGGCGATGGACGTTGACCATCTTGCGGGCGCGATATTCCTGGAATTCCAGCTTCATGAGGATGCCTTCCCGGTGGCGCGGCCCCGCTGCTCATCTGTGAGATAGGTGAGGGCCTTGCGCAGCATGGTAGCCCGGCAGCGGCGTTGACGATGAACAATCTGTACAGCCAGCCAATCCGCCACCAGGTCGGGATAATACCTGCCCAATGTCTTTAGTCCCCAGCCAACGCCTTTTACGGCATCTCGGTCCCGCTCCTCGAACATGGGCTCCACAAACGCAAGTAGCGTCCCTGCCTGATCCGTCAGCTCTGCTGCCCCCCGTGAACGCTTGGCCCAGAAGTGAACGCTTACCCCGACAGCCCGTCGCGTCCAGCGGTTGGTATCCACGCGCCACGGTTTCAGCAGGGCCAGCGCCGGTTCAAAGGCAGCCGCCAACGCCGGACCGGGCACCCGCTCACCCAAGATGTCCGTGGCATACCAAATGTCGGCCAAGATAATAAAGGACCGGCAGCGTGCATGAGCGCCTACTAGATCGCCATCCAGCTGTTTCCCCAATGCGCTCCCGATAACCACCCAGCCGCCTTCGGTACGTTCAACGGCGATGCGCTCCAAAAATTGATTCACCGCCTTCATGGATGGGGCGCCTATGGCCGATCCGATGTGTTCGAGCAGGCGAAAGGGCGTGCGCTCTGAAAGAACAGGGGCCAAGAGACCGTAGGCCTGCTCGCCCTTTCCCACTTGAACGAGCTCGGCGATGCGTGCTCCCAGATCTCTGGCTTGCTGAGTCTTCAATGATGATCTAGGGAGTTTCATTCCTGGTTCAGTTAACAATGCCGTTACAATGGTCGGCTCAAGAGCTAACAACGAAATACAGCGAGACTATTCGGATAAGCCGGTTATATCAAGCCGGATAATTCAGCGGTGTGTTGATCTATTAAAATCAGTTTTCAGGGGGGCTGTCAATAGCAGACGCAGGGCCTAGCGTATTTTGAGAGAAGGGAATGTGCAAAACCTTTCTAGAATCGGATGGGGGGAGCAGATATTGTCTGTATAGCCCACAGAGACCTATATAATCTCAGGCATAGCCTCGCACTGGAGAAACAGCCATATTCCAAGTTTCTCGGATAGCTTTTCTTCAAGAACGGGGACACCTACTGGCTGAGCAACTCTCCTCGAGCCTCAGCCAGTTTCTCAAACCCCAGACGGGGCACTAGCGCCACCTGATGCAGGCATCATTGCGGAGCGGCAGCCGGTGATACCGGTATTTGGGATAGCCTACCATCATGGCGCCATGGCACCCATGCCCCTCGGGGAGACCCAGGGAATTATGAAGATGGGGTCATACGGTCGCTGCTGCCTTAAAAAAGCCGGCCCAGCATGCACCCAGGCCAAAGGAGGGTGCGGCCAGGTCCAGGTAGGTCAGGGCGATAGTGCAGTCTGTTGGGGCAGTGAGGTCGTCTGTTGAAGAATGTGCCACAACCAGGTGCGGAGCGCCGCGACAGACCGCATCGATCCCTGCCTCCCAGGCGGCAACGATGATGTCCATGTGGCGTGATTTGGCGATCAGCGGCTCTTCTTTTAGCATGTAGCGCATCCAGTCAATAACCAAACCGGCCATCCCGTGGACCTCTTTTCTATCGTAGATAACAAGCCATCTGACCGGTTGGAGGTTGTGACCGGAAGGCGCAAAGCGGGCTATGTCTATTAATCTGGCAAGCACCTTGCGGTTCACGGCTTTGTTCTCGTATGACCGAATGGACCTGCGGGCGCGAAGGAAATGCTCGACCTGCACCTCGTTGAGGAGGGATTCTTTCTGAACCGGCGGGCATTGCTCGGGGTTCATGGTGGCAAGAGACAGGGCCCCGTGCGGACACACCGCCATGCAATGGCCACAATTGATGCACAGATCCGTGGCATTGCGTGTGGGCGTAGGAACTGAGTCCCTGCTTTTGAGCCTAATGATCCCCATGGGGCACTCGGCAACGCACACCCCATCGCGCCTGCATTTTTCCTCATCCACGGTGAACAGACTCATGATCCAGTTCTCCCCGCCGATCACTACCTGATAACGATTCAGGGTAAGGGGGTTTTGGTAACATTCCGAAATGACTTAACTTATTGATTTTATTGAACTGGGGCAGTATAAACAATAGAAAGGATGTAAGCAAGAAAAACTATTACAGAAAAACTATTACTGTCACATTTTGTCACATTTCGTTTAATTAATTAGCCCCTTTGGTCTTATGGCCGAGGGGCTTTTTCTTGAACATATGTACGGTTTTAGTAAAAACGAGATAATCTTTGATCTAGTCTAGAATAACTGTTTTTCGAGGGCATTATGGAATGAATTAAGCCTCATTTCGCATTAGAGAGAGGACCTTGCTTTTGGAGGAAAGTGCTTCGGAGTTGCTTGTATGAAAGGCGTATCTCAGTATTTTGGTAACATTGATCATTTCAGGACGTGGCAAGTTGATCGCAACTTTTTCTAGGTTCTACCCGGTCCCACATATTGTGGGTGCGTCGCCACACTTAGCATGACAGCCAGAGATAGGCGGGGGTCAAAAATGATGAATAATTACTCGACGGTCACATATATTCCCCCACAATCCAAAATGAATCTAATACTATACTTCAACCGGAATTCGTCAATTTAAGGAAGGGGCAGTCACTGACTACTTCAGTTAGTTATATCCACCCCGCCTGTAGCTGTTACTAATAGCAATCGCAAGCCAGGAGACTCGCGGCAGGCTTTCCATATAGCAGTAAGAGTAATAATTCGTCCTTTAGAGCACTTACAACATATAGAGATTCCAACGAAAAAGGCAGGGCCATTTTGGTCCTGCCTTTAGCTAAGGCTTCCGTGCAGCCGCCTTCTCTATACAAGCGAAAAAGACATGCGTTACAGCCTGTTTATCTTCCGTACTCTCACAGCCAACGCTATCGCTATGATGCTGGAGAAGGAGATCAGGTCAAGTGTCTTGGGCTAGTCGACTCCACTACCTACCGTGGCGATAAAGCAGCCTCCACCGCCACCGCCACCACCAGCTGGGGATTCCATTATGAACTTTGTCAGGAAGATGTCATAACCACCTGCCGAGGTATGGTTGTCTGTGCCAGGGCCCGGGTCGAAATCAACGGTGCCGACAAAATATCCCGTCACATAGACGTTCCCGCTTCCATCCACCGTAGCTTCAACGCCAGAATCATCAATTGCCCCGCCCATGGTCTTGGTCCAGCCGTAGGTGCCGTCTGCATTAATCTTTGTCAGGAAGATGTCATCATCACCGGCCGATGTATGGTTGTCTGTGCCAAGGCCCGGGTCGAAATCAACGGTGCCCTGAAAATATCCCGTCACATAGACGTTCCCGCTTGCATCCACCGTAGCTTCAACGCCAGAATCATCAATTGCCCCGCCCATGGTCTTGGTCCAGCCGTAGGTGCCGTCTGAATTAATCTTTGTCAGGAAGATGTCATAGCGACCGGCCGAGGTATGGCTGTCTTCTGTGCCAGGGCCCGGGTCGAAATCAACGGTGCCCTGAAAATATCCCGTCACATAGACGTTCCCGCTTGCATCCACCGCAGCTGAATGGCCAGAATCATAACTTGCCCCGCCCATGGTCTTGGTCCAGCCGTAGGTGCCGTCTGAATTAATCTTTGTCAGGAAGATGTCATCACCACCGGCCGATGTATGGTTGTCTGTGCCAAGGCCCGGGTCGAAATCAACGGTGAGGTAGAAAGATCCCGTCACATAGACGTTCCCGCTTCCATCCACCGCAGCTGAACGGCCATAATCCATACTTGCCCCGCCCATGGTCTTGGTCCAGCCGTAGGTGCCGTCTGAATTAATCTTTGTCAGGAAGATGTCAAGCATACCGCGCGAGGTATGGTTGTCTTCTGGGCCAGGGCCCGGATCGAAATCAGCGGTGCCGGCAAAATATCCCGCCACATAGACGTTCCCGCTTGCATCCACCGCAGCTGAATAGCCTACATTATTAATTGCCCCGCCCATGGTCTTGGTCCAGCCGTAGGTGGCGTCTGCATTAATCTTTGTCAGGAAGATGTCATAATTACCGGCCGATGTATGGTTGTCTGTGCCAGGGCCCGAGTCGAAATCGACGGTGCCCTCAAACCATCCCGTCACATAGACGTTTCCGCTTGCATCCACCGCAGCTGAATAGCCCCTATCATCACCTGTCCCGCCCATGGTCTTGGTCCAGCCGTAGGTGCCGTCTGCATTAATCTTTGTCAGGAAGATGTCATTACTACCACCGGCCGAGGTATGGTTGTCCGTGTCAGGGCCGGGGTCGAAATCAGCGGTGCCGGCAAAATATCCCGCCACATAGACGTTTCCGCTTGCATCCACCGCAGCTGAATAGCCATAATCCATACTTGCCCCGCCCATGGTCTTGGTCCAGGAATACACGGTCCCGGCATGGGCAAGGCCTCCGGAAAAAACACACAGTGCCACAAGAGCGGCGACAAGCGCCATGCGTTTTACTGCCCGGCAGCCCACAATCCATGCAATGTGTAATGTTACGCTCACAGTGTTCAGCATCCTCTTCTGCATGTTGTCCTCCTTTTACAGGTTGGTTATCAGTACCGCCCGGACTTCAGGGCTCGGAGTGCTTTGATGTAACGATAGGGTCTGGAGTCTCCCAACAGAACATTGCGGTTCCCCTAGGAGCAAGGTAGGCACAATTTGAGATAGTATTCCATGAACTGCTACCCTCACTCAGAATTAAGGGGGCGAGAAGACAAACTTAACCGTTTTTATGAAAAGCAAAAATGATACCACGCTCGACGGATAAAATATCTCTTGAGAATTCAGACAGTTGAGGTGATTCTACAGAAGTCTTATAGAGAAATAGGTAAGAGAATGCCACCTTTTTGAGGAATTAAGTTTCTCTTAAGTGGTAGAGGTTTACATACCTTGGTGGATATAGGAGCGAAAGGAGTATTGTTATTGGTGGTCAGGAATTACTGATTCAAGATGAAATAGGGTGCTACAGGGTAATCTGGATTACACAACATTTATATCGCAATTAGACAGACTCGCCTAGGCGGGAAGTCTTTGCGAAATCGCTTGAAGCGTCCAAATAAATTAGTGTCGTCCCTCAGTTCGCCAACCCCAAGATCTTGTCGTAGACATAATCGGGTCTGAGGATTTGGTATCTGCTATTGACGCCAGGCTCACTCGTTTTGGTCATATCATTCCGATATTTAACATGCCTGAACCGTAGCAAAACCTTAACTCGTGGCAAGATATTACAGGTTCAGGGTCATAAGAATTTATCGAACTCCAGCTTTGAGGATGACTCTTTCCGAAAGGTAATTGCAGCGTGGAATTCTTAATGTCTTTAAAAGTTAAGGCTTAGGCTGGTAAACGCATTGTGGAATTTTCCCAGTTTCAAGTACATGGTAAGAAGTCTCTGACCAGGCACTTACGAAGTGAGACACAAGATATGGTAATGTTTGTAAGGAAGCAAAGGTATGTATCCGTCTTGATTTCTGACCATCCCTAGTGCTCCCTGCCGCTCTTCTTATCTATCCCTCCTGCGTCCACCTAAGTATGTAAAACCTTACCAGAAAGTAACAACTAATTTCTTAAAATGATGCTATTTTCTTACCCATTTCTGAACAGGGTTTCTCTGAGGTTAACGTAACTATACGAAATCTATAGAAATATCTCTGGTATCTCATTTGGCATCTTTTTTGCCCCTTGACAAAGGGGGTCAGTTTTTCTAATGTAATACCAACCACAGTACTGAAGTCACTTCATGGGGGGAGTACGTCATATTGTGCCTGGATAATGGTTAAAATACGGCTGACAACCTTGGAGTCCCAAGAAACACCGGCTATATTCGCCCAAGCGGGATGTGCATAACAAAGCAGAGCTTAATGAAAGGCTCTGCTTTTTTTGTCAAGTGATACTTCTATATTCATGGCGCGAATAAATTGAAAGGAGGCAACTATGGGGCGCATTGAAGAGAAAAAGAATGTTGGAGGGTGGCTTCGGCAAGGGATAGGCACTGACCTATCGGGAAAGCTAAGGCTTTTCCTTGCGGCGATGCTGGTCTGTGTTCTTTCGCTGGGTTTAACACCTGTGGCACAGGCATCCTCAGGCAGTATTACCACCACGTACGCCGGCGGCGTTGCTCACAAAGGGAACATGTTTGATGTAACGGCAAGCGGCCCGGCAGACATAACTATTACCGGCTTTGATATACACGTCACCGATGTAGCCGCGGTATCTATCGATGTCTTTTACAAGTCAGGCACCTACTCAGGCTTTGAAAAGGATCCCGGTTTTTGGACGCCCCTTGGAAGCGCAACGGTAACCGGCGCCGGGTCCGGGAACCCGACTGCGGTGAACATAGGCGGCCTAACTATACCATCCGGTGAGACATACGGCATTTACATAACACGGACAGACGGAGGTTGGTTACGGTGTACCTTTGGAGCAAACACCTATTCAAACAGTGCTATCACGATCGATACAGGCACAGGAAATATCTTTCCATTTGGCGATGTCTTTACCCCCCAGACATGGAACGGAACGATTTACTATGAAACTCCGGATGGAGGAGGAGGAGGAGGCGGCGGCGGCGGAGGCGGTTGCTTTATCTCCGCAATTAACGGAAATTAAGTTTAATAGGTAAGTAGACTTGAAGGCAGGGTCTTTATGGCCCTGCTTTTCTTGCCAGGATGCCTATATGCTGCATACAACTCCTTAGCTACAGAAGCAGCGAATACTGCTATGAGTGATAGGTCAGGCTATCCCCCAGACGCTTTTCATTACGCTTACAAACCTTCAGTTGTTAAAAGCGACTATTTTGTGCTTTGAACTTTAACCTTGGAATTGCAGATCACTGCTATTGACGTCAGACTCAGCTGTTTTGCTCATATCATTACGGTATCTTCACCCTGATCCGAGTATCACTTCTTATGAGACGATCGGTAAGGAACGGCTCGGCATGGTTTTGTCATGGATTATCTCCGAGGCACAAGAGATCGCACGTACTCTGCGAGAACTGGATGTGACCATACTGAGTCGGGATCTAAAGGAAACCGCGTCCTTATAAGGCCTTCTTGATCGCTCCGACCGTTTCTTTGCTGTTCAGTGAGATAATGTTTTTCAGAAGCCCCTCTTTCTCGTAAAAGCCTATGAGGGGCGCCGTTTTCTCATTATAGGTGT
Source organism: Desulfatiglandales bacterium (assembly GCA_035527895.1). GTDB lineage: Bacteria > Desulfobacterota > DSM-4660 > Desulfatiglandales > B25-G16 > JADFWK01. Next base: position 11,861 of record DATKZQ010000146.1, on the reverse strand, counting down.
CCAGCCTGTTCAATATGGCCTCTTCCGTCTCATCGTCTCTCTGGATGACGGGGTAGCCACATTTCTCACATGTTCCGTCCGGGGTGGGTGGTTTGCTCTTGATATTGTAGATCTCCTGACAGTCCGGATTTGAACAGGTCCTTCTGGTGGTAAGGCGATCCAGAATGACCTCTTTGGGCACATCCAGGTTAACGACCATGTCAAGACTTATGTTGAGCTTTGCCAGAAGCTTTTTCAGCTCCTCCGCCTGTGGAATTGTCCTGGGGAAACCGTCCAGGATAAATCCCTTCTGGCAGTCGTCCTCCTGCAGGCGTTCTTCTATTATCCTCATGATAAGCGAATCGGGAACCAGATCACCCCTTTTCATATACGCTTTGGCCTGTTTGCCCAGGTCAGTTCCCTCCTTGACCGCAGCACGAAGGATATCTCCTGTTGATATCTGAACAGAACCGTCATAGTCGGTGAGGAGTTTGGCGATAGTGCCCTTGCCGGCACCGGGTGCTCCCAGCAGAATAATCCTCATACAAAACCTCCTTTATGTTTTTTTAACGTGATTTCCCTTTGATGCTCTTGTTAGGGAATCGAACTATAGAAAAAAGTATCTCTGCGGTCAAGTGGCCAGGCAAGCTTTTTGAAAAAGTGTGCGCTTTGCTCCAAGGCCTTTTGGGTGGAATCAAGGTCGAATTTCCAGTAAGCGTTGGAATACTTGCTGAAAACGCGAGAATGCCCCGCCCGGAAGGGCGGGGCGCTTTACGGAAAGAAGATAGGTCAATAGTGGGTATGGATGAACCGTTGGATTCTTTGGAGTGCCTCCTCAAGCCGCCCCTCGTTAACGGTGAGCGCCAGCCGAAGGCATCCCATTCCCGAGGGCCCAAAGGTCTCTCCCGGAACCACCATGACCTGCTCATCCTGCAACAAATCGACCGCAAATTGAAGGCTGTTTTTCGTGATTTGACTCATATCCGGGAAGATGTAGAAGGTTCCAGCAGGCCTGTGTACCCGCACACCGGGGAGGCCTTTCAGGGCCTCATAGGCCAGGTCGCGGCGTGCACGGAACTCATCTACCATCGTATCGATGAACTTCCCGTCCAGCCTGAGAGCTGCCAGGGCGGCCCGTTGCGATACCGATGGCGCGCAGGAGGTATAGGAGGTTACCACCTTGATCATGGACTCAATGATCCATTCGGGCCCAAAGGCGTACCCTATCCGCCACCCGGTCATGGCAAAGGATTTGGAAAAGGACTGAACCACAACGGTCCGCTCCCGCATGCCCGGTCGTGTCCAGATGGATTCGTGGGTCAGCCCGTCGAAAAGAAGCCTGTCGTAAACCTCATCGCTCAATACTAATAGATCCCTTTCCACCGCAATACGAGCAATGCCGTCCAAGGTCTCGGCAGGAATAACTGCTCCCGTTGGATTGTTGGGTGAATTCAAAAGCAGGGCTTTGGTGGAGGGAGTTATTGCTTTCTCCAGAGCCTCTCGGGTGGGCATGAAGCCATTTTCGAACGATGTGTGAACAGGGGTGGCCTTTCCCCCCACCCATTCGATCAGGTGTCTGTACGGTGGGAAATAAGGCTCGGGTAAGAGTACCTCATCATCAGGATTGAGTACAGTCCTAAAGAACGATGACAAGCCCCCGATACCCCCGGTGGTAACGACAATCTGACGGCTCGAGAAATCTTCTCCGAAGCGCTTCCTCAGGTATGCTTGGATGGCCTCGACCAATTCGGGGTCTCCCTGCGATTGAGTGTAGTGGGTCGCCCCTCCAACGGCATCGCGGAATGCCTGCTCGCAAATTTCCTTGGCCGTGCCAAAGTCAGGCTCGCCAATACCAAGGGAGATGACGTTGTCATAGGTCGCAGCACGTTTCATCATCTCTCGAATACCCGAAAGAGGGATACTGCTGACTGCATGAGCTATCTTTGATTTCATAGCAAGCTACCTCCAGGTAAAGATTCCCGATCAAAATAAAAAAGGCCGCGGGGCTCATCGACCCGCGGCCTAAATCAGATTCCCAAAATAAAACCGTGGGCCTTACAGAAGCGAGCCCACGGTTGTTTTTTTACACAACGGTGCCGGTCACGGTGGACTCACCTCCCAGCGGAAGCTAAAGTACCACCAACCAATGAACGACACAAAAAGGGTATCTTTGATTACACGGTTATGCATGTTTGAGTAATTAGCGCTAGAAAAGGAGTTTGTCAAGGGAAAAACAATAATCTCACCAGCCGACAAGATAAGTGAAGCCTCCCCGCTCTGAAGAGCGGGGCATCCTCATAATGGATGGCGGAACTCTCCATAGCCTTTAGCCCTCCTTCGCTAAAGCTTCGGAGGGCTCTCCTCGCCATTCATCCCCGTCCTTGAGGACGGGGCATTCTGGCGAAGGAGAGTAAAAGCAAAGGCTCTGCATAGTGTTCCTTGATCTTCGCACCTCTGCTGTCCTTACGAATTCACAGCATTACCCCTTGCTTCCTGCAAGATCATCGGGATGAACGTATTGTCCCGGCAGCACCTTGTCGCGCACCGATATACCCGCTTTATGAACCGTGTCGGGATCACCCGATACGAGCGGATGCCACCATTCCAGCTCCCTCCCTTCAGCAAGGCATCGGTAGGCGCAGTTGGTCGGCAGCCAGCTTATGTGTCTTAGTTTATCGGGGGAAAGGGCCACACAATCAGGATTCACAAGGGCACGATCCTCATACACCATACACCGACAATTTGATATATCCAAAAAATCACAGGAAACAGGGGTGAGTTGAATCTGGCCGGTATCCTCGTCTTCTATCTTCTGCAGGCAGCAGCGTGCACAACCATCACAAAGAGATTCCCATTCATTGTGATTCATTTCCTCAAGGGGCTTGGTTTTCCAGAATGGAGTTGGTTTCATGCGCACAAGTCTCCGGTGGATCTATTCTATCGTACGTGCCAAAGGCCTACTATTCGTAAATGCTAGCGTAGAAATCGTCTTACCTTTTCTCCAATGGCCCGATTTAGAAAGTTTACTCATAACGCTTAGAATGAATTCCGTCAAGGCCATCTGAGGGCTGATTCTATGACAATAAACGAATTCAAGTCAACTGCTGTAGGCCATTCCGTCTCCTTCTGGTTTGCCGCACTTTTCAATCCGCAAACGGTCATTCCTATGATATGATCAGCCTCAATGACCCTGATTCATCCGGTCAAGACTATCGGCAAGGTTCCGGAATACGCTAAGACGTTATACTCAAATATCCGATTCATGAAATAGAGGTGCAGTCCGTGCTCAAGGTCACGGAGATCACGGCGAAAAGCGTTCTCAACAAGTCAAAGATCTTTGACTATTGCCTCAATCCTTATACGGGCTGCCAGATTAATTGCGCTTATTGCTATGCACGCCTGTTTATGAAACGCTATTCCGGCCACAAGGAACCGTGGGGGCAATTCGTGGACATCAAGATCAATGCCCCCGAACTCCTGAGGAGGCAACTGGATAAGGCCAAGCGAGGCACGGTGTGGATCTCCTCGGTCTGCGATCCCTACCAGCCGCTCGAGGCGAAGTACGGACTGACCAGGCGTTGTTTGAGGGAGCTGGCGAAAAAGGGGTTTCCCGTGAACATCCAGACAAAGTCAAATCTCGTGTTGCGGGATGTGGATCTGTTTCAGGAGTTTGAAACCATTGAAGTAGGGTTTACCATAACCACCGATGATGAGCGGATCGCGAGCTTTTTTGAGCCCGGGGCGGCGCCTGTTAGGGAGAGGCTGAGAGCACTGGAGGAGATCCACTCCTTGGGCATAAGAACGTTCGCCTTTGTGGGGCCGCTTCTCCCGGGCAACCCGCAAAGGCTTATCCAGCGCCTTGAGGGAAAGGTCGACGAGGTTCTCATCGATAAGATGAACTACATCCGTTCGGTACGCGACTTGTACCTTCACCTGGGCTTTCAAAAGGAAATGACCGACTCGTTCTTCCGTCATCAAAAGGAAAGGCTCATAGGTGAATTAGAGACAAGGGGAATGAAATACGAGGTGCTGTTTTAACCTTTTCCCGGGGCCTTCCCCGTTCGAGAAAATTGTGCTCATCTGAGCGGACCGGTGAGGCTGAATGAAACTCCCGAATGGCCGCATTTTTGGACCGGCTCTCCTGTATCACGCGATGCGAACCCGCCAACCAAAGGGATCTTCCCTGCGTCCGTATTGGATGCCGGTGATTTCGTCATGGAGTTCTTTGGACAATTCCCCGATCTTACCGTTCCCCACCTTCAGATCGCCTCCGTTGTAACAGATCTCCCCAACAGGAGAGATGACCGCAGCCGTGCCGGTGGCAAACATCTCCTTCAGACTCCCGCTCTTGCATCCATCTACAACCTCTTCAATGGGAATGAGTCGTTCTGAGACCTTGATGCCCCAGCGCCTGGCAAGCTGGATTACCGAATCCCTGGTGACGCCGGGCAGGATGGTGCCTCCAAGGGGTGGGGTTACGAGTTTGCCGTCTATAAGAAAGAATATGTTACTCGTGCCCACTTCCTCCACATACCTGAGCTCCTTTGCGTCGAGCCACATCCCTCTTATCCTGAGCATTGGCCACATTCATTTCCCCGTTCAGCTCCCGCTTGAGGTCTTCGATGAACGTGCTCCTGGCCGTATCGTCTCTCCTGATCTGCTCTTTGATGGCCTTCCACGCGGCGGAGCAATTCTTGTACTCCACCTTCACCAGCCCGTGGATTAACCTGTCTATTTCCTTCTTGTTTTCCTTGGTAACCTCAAGCCCGGCCTCATTGAAAATGTCTTTCAGGTGTCTGAAATAACAGGACATACCATACGTGCTTGCCTCTTGAATTCCCGATCTGGAGTTTTGACTTAACTACCGTACCGCCGCCACGGCTGGCTTTTTAACGGTTAACCCCCTTCTTGCTTTCTTTGCCTAAGAACTCCAATAGGGCGGCGTTAAAGAGTTCAGGCTGCTCTAGGTTTGAAAGATGACGGGCCGACGGCACCACTACGAGTTTTGAGTTCAGGATAGGCTCATGCATAGCCTGTGAGGCGGCAACCGGAGTTCCGGGATCGTCTTCCCCCACAATGATCAACGTGGGGATGTTGATCTTAGCGAGTTGATCCACGTAATTGAGCTTCCGGATCGCCTCGCAGCAGCCGACATAACCATCCACAGGTGTTGCGAGAAACTGCTTTCGGATTCGTGTCACCATTACGGAGTTCCGGGCCACAAACGAAGGGCTCAACCAGCGCTCTATTATGGCTTCTATCAGGGCTTCCATGCCTTTATCTCGCGCCGCATCGATACGCGCTTGCCATAATGGCTGGGCCTCCTCCGGAACGGCGGCAGAAGTGTCGCAAAGGATGAGGCTCTGGAGCCGATCGGCATGATGCAGGGCAAGATACTGGCCGATCATCCCGCCCATGGACAGACCCACCCAGTGCACTGCATCGATGCCCAGGGCGTCCAAGAGGGCGATTGCGTCCTCTCCGAGGAGCTCCAAGGTGTATGCCCCGACCGAAGCTTGGCTGAGGCCGTGCCCGCGCGTATCGTAACGCAGTACCTGGAAATGGGGTTCCAGAGAATCCATCTGAGGATCCCACATAGCCAAACTGCAGCCAAGGGAATGGCTGAAAATCACAACCGCTCCATCGTCTTTGCCAGTGAGTTCGTAATTCATCTGAATGCCATTAGCTTTGATTCGCATACTTTTCCCTCCCATAAAGTCTGAAGTTTCTTGGAGTGCGTTTCGCCTTTCGCGGGCTGTCTGTCAGTCACCTCTCCGACGAGTTCACGAAGCGTTCCTGCTCTGCCCACAATCTCTGATTCGAGTCGCATCATGAGGGGCCCAGCTAAGGCATATCTGAGTCGTCGGGTATCGGTGGGCAGGACCACCACCGTGCCGTGAAGCTTAGTGGTCGTGCTGGAGCAATACTTCCATAAGGATTTCATGTACGGTTCTCTCCTGTCCGTATGGGGGCTGGCTCGCTCGCGAATTTCAGGCGCTGTGATGGCGATGGAAGCATCTGAAAATGCAAAAAAAGATTTCCTCATGGCCATACATTGTCTGTCTTCTACATAGCCTATCGATAGCTTTACATATTTGAATCAGCTCAGGGCCAGTCTGTCAATACTTAATCTTCGACTTTGAAGTCTTTTGAACGGGGGTGATTCAACAGAGAAGAAACATTTGATCCTGGCTTGACCTTTTCCAAGCTCAAAGGCGTAGTATCAATATCTGCCCGCGATCACGCGAGATTTCAGAATCATCGCTTCTGTTAGTTCCCTTCATCATTACGCGAAGAAAAGCTTTGCATTCGCCTCAATTGCGGTATAAAAAGAGGTATTACGGGGGCTTTCAAGTGGACAAAGGGGAGTTTTCCAAAATCCGGCGCAAACTAGGAAAGACTCAGAGTCAAATGGCACAGCTACTCGGCACTTCCCTGAAAGCCATACAGAGCTTTGAACAGGGATGGAGAAAGGTCCCAGTGCATATCGAACGGCAGGTCTTATTCTTGCTGGCTAACAGTGATGCACTGGATAAGAAAAAGAGGCTATGTTGGGCTGTCCAAACCTGCCCTCCAGAGACCAGGCGAAATTGCCCGGCATGGGAGTTTAAGCTGGGGGATCTTTGTTGGTTTATCAATGGCACGATATGCCACGGAGAGGTCCAGGAGAGCTGGCAAAAGAAGATAAAGATGTGTCGAGAATGCAAAGTATTTAAGGCTATGTTGCCAAGTTCATCGGAGTGAGTCCGGAAGCCCAGCTACCTGCGGCCCAACACAAGAACCTTCGCAAAGCGGACCTTCATAGTAGTAGAAGCCCATCCTGAGCCCGATCGCGGCATACCCGTCGGCCTGAGCGTATTGCGGGGCTGTCTTAACGCGGTTCGTCAAACAGCTTCAGATACCGGCCGTACCCCTCTTTTTCCAGTTCTTGTTTGGGGATAAACCTCAACGCGGCGGAGTTCATGCAGTACCTCAGCCCGGTGGGCTCCGGTCCGTCCAGGAACACATGACCCAGGTGAGAGTCTCCGTGTTTGCTTCGGACCTCGGTACGGACTGTAAAAAGGCGTCTGTCTTCCAGCTCCACGATATTATCCTGCTCAAGGGGCTGCGTGAAACTGGGCCATCCGGTTCCCGAGTCGAATTTGTCACGGGAGCTGAACAAGGGCTCGCCCGAAACAACGTCTACGTAGATGCCTTCCCTTTTGTTATCCCAATATTCGTTGTCGAACGCCGGTTCCGTGCCTTCATTCTGGGTAACCTTATACTGCATCGGCGTCAGGTTTTGCCGAAGCACCTCGTCGCCGGGCTTAGAGTACCCTTTGTTCTCTGAATGTCCTTCGGTAGTCGCCATGGGCTCACCCCACGCCTTTTTCAGAAATCGATCCCTGCCCGAATTGTACCGGTAGAGCTTGTATCGAATCGGGTTTTTCTTGTAGTAGTCCTGATGGTAGTCCTCGGCCGGGTAAAATGTCGGCAACATGACGATCTCCGTGGCAACGGGTTTATCGAACCGCCCCGATTCGTTCAGCTGGTCTCTGGATTCCTCTGCCAGCCGTTTCTGCTCGTCGTTGTGATAGAAAATGGCTGTTCGGTACTGAGGCCCTCGATCGACGAACTGTCCACCGGTATCGGTGGGATCCACATGCCGCCAAAAAATATCCAGCAGTTCTTGATAGGTGATCTTCCTGGGGTCGTAGAGCATTTGAACGGCCTCCAGGTGGCCGGTGCCACCGGATGATACCTCCTCATAGGTCGGTTTTTCCTTATGGCCGCCGGTATAGCCCGCTATGACCTCAATAACGCCCTCGACCTTTTCAAAATCGGACTCAACGCACCAGAAACATCCGCCCGCAAATGTTGCCGTTTCCAATTCTTGACCCTGTTCTTTCATCGTATCGCTCGCTAAAATTTCATAATTTGTAGGATTTTGACATCCAAGTATAACGAATAATCCCAATACTATACTTAAAATAAAGGTTTTCATTGCAACCACCTGATTTATGTCGTTTTCAAGTCGAAAATCTACCGTACACCGCACAGAGAATTCGCGAACAACCTCACAGAACCGTGGTGATTCAGTTTGATGTATCCTTCGCGCACTATGAGTCTTTTAATCATTATCTCGAAAAAGTCAAAAGACCTGACGTAGTCCGAAAGGGGGTGAAACGAAAGATTTGCCCCCGTGGTCAATAACATGGTATTATCCTCTGCAATTGCCGAGGTGTGCTGACCATATGGGATTGCAAATGTCGATTTTCGCAGAGCAAGGTGACCGAGCTGAGGGTCAATGGCACTGAAGACCTCGCTGCGTTGATGGATGCAATAGATAACCAGGGGAGGTTGGTATGTTTTATGTTCTGGCCATCATCTTGCTGATAGTCTTTCTGAGCGCGGCCATCAAAGTCCTCAGGGAGTATTAGCGAGGCGTTATTTTTAGGCTAGGGAGGGTATTGGAAAGGCCAAAGGGACCTGGCATTGTCATCATTATACCGATTATCGATAAGCTGGTTAAGGTGAGTCTTCGTTTGGTGACCATGGATGTGCCTCCCCAGGATGTAATCACAAAGGATAATGTCTCCATTAAGGTGGATGCGGTCATCTACTTCAGGGTTATGGATCCGAATAATGCGGTTATTGAAGTAGAGAATTACCTTTTTGCCACCTCCCAGCTTGCCCAGACAACGCTGAGAAGCGTATGCGGACAGGTAGAGCTGGATGAGCTTTTGGCGGAACGAGAAAAGATAAATACAACCTTGCAGCAAATACTGGATAGGAATACCGATCCGTGGGGGATCAAGGTCTCCACGGTGGAGGTGACATATTGAGCTTCCCCTGGAGATGCAGCGGGCTATGGCCAAGCAGGCAGAGGCTGAAAGGGAACGGAGGGCAAAGGTCATCAATGCCGAGGGCGAGTTTCAAGCCGCTGGCAAGTTAAGGGAAGCTGCCCAGATGATACAGGATTTTCCCAATGCCCTTCAGTTGCGGTACCTTCAAACCTTGAGGGAGGTTGGGGCACAAAGCAATTCAAGGACCCTCTTTCCAATACCCATTGATCTGTTTAAACCATTTACCATGAAAAAGTAGTGCAGGGTAATACCTTGGTGGAGCAGGCCTCCCTGCTCAAGCGAAGGTGAGGCCCTGGCAGCGGCAAAAGACCTTTATCATCGCCTCAACGGTCTTGTTTTCTCTTGCCATTCATGAACGCCGCCTGCCCCTTCTTCGCCCGTGCAGCCCTACTCCTTCAGTTTTTCCTTCAAGAGCTCCTTGAGTTTTTCGCTAAATCCGATGGGATACAAGGGAACCAGATCGGAAAGCCGCTGCTCCAATTCGTTAAGGACCACCCCAGCAGTTGGAGCACTTAACTGCGAAAGCCAGCTGAATTGTCTTCTGATCCTGCTTCTTGCTGCCATCTTTTGCGCCCGATTGATTTTCGGGATAAGCCTAATTCCGTCTTCGAGGAACTGGAGTATCGCAGTTACATCGCGAGCAGTCAAACGGGCCATGAGCATCCTCCGCGCATCTCGAGTTTGTCCCGTGCATGGGAAACCGGTGGAGTGCGTTTGAAGAGGCGTGAGCCTTTTTCCAACAGGCGCTCCCACAAATACGGGCTAAAGCGATGCTGAGTATAAGGCAAGCGGTATTCTTTACCCTGAAATCTTGCCACCTGAATTCCCTGTACTCACAATAGCCGATTTAGGTAAGGATTGCAAATGGTACCCCAGGGTTTTTGCCGCAAGAAATACAGCCCGATCAGACCTCACCGTATGGTCATACGGTAGGCTGTTGAGAACAAAAAACCCACCTCTCTCAATGAGAAGGGGCCTTGCTTATCAGTCCTTCACTCCGTCGATTTGGGGGTTTGTTTTGGAAAGAGCTCACCTTACATGTGGGCACTGTAGATTGGGAATACCTGAAAGTCAAGGGGTATTCCTAAGGATCTTCATTCCCCAGATTCACACTGTTTCATCTCACTGTCCCTTTTCATTAGACTAAACGCATTTTTCTCTTTAGTATAAGCATAATTTGCAGAGGAGGAACCTTTAAGAGGGGGCCCTCATGTTATTAGATTCTCTAATCGGCTCATTCTCCAATGACCTGGCTATTGATCTGGGAACGGCTAATACCTTGATTTACGCTAAGAGTAAGGGCATCGTTTTGAATGAGCCTTCTATGGTGGCGGTCAGGAAGGGGGGTCAGCGCGGAAGCAAGGTATTGGCGGTCGGGAAAGAGGCTAAGGAAATGCTGGGCCGAACGCCGAGCGATATTGTGGTGATCAGGCCCATGGCGGACGGGGTTATTGCCGATTTTGACAGTACTGAGATCATGCTCAAATACTTCATTAGAAAGGTTCACAAAAGGAGATCTCTTGTAAGACCCCGGATAATGATATCCATCCCATCGGGCGTAACCCCAGTTGAGAAGAGGGCAGTTCGGGAGTCTGCGGAGTCGGCGGGAGCTCGGGAGGTTTTTCTGATTGGGGAGCCCATGGCTGCAGCAATCGGCGCAGACCTGCCGATAATGGAGCCTACGAGCAATGTAATACTTGACATAGGCGCAGGTACCACAGAAGTCGCCGTTATTTCCATGGCTGGAACGGTGTATTCCCGCTCGGTAAGGGTGGGGGGTGATAAGATGGATGAGAGCATCCTGCAATACCTGAAGAGGAAATACAATCTCTTGATTGGTCTTCGAACGGCAGAGTTCATAAAGATTACCGTTGGGAAGGCATACCAAACTGAAGAAACGGAGACTTTAGAAGTCAAGGGCAGAGATCTGGTAACTGGGATACCGAAGACACTCACCATAGATTCAGAGGAGGTTCGAAAGGCCATATCAGAACAGGTAGGCACCATTGTTCAGACTGTGAGAATTGCCTTGGAACAGATCCCCCCCGAACTCTCTGCTGATGTGGTAGATAACGGGATCTTCTTGACCGGGGGCGGAGCCCTTTTGAGAGATCTTGATGTCCTGTTGCGAGAGGAGACACGCCTTCCTATAACCATCACTGACGATCCGCTTACCACAGTGGTGCTGGGAGCAGGAAAGGCACTCAATAATCTGTCGCTTTTTCGAGAGATAATGGCTGAATAGTGAAGCTCCCCGTGATCCCGCACGGGGCATCCTGGCGAAGGCGAGTGAAAAGACCTTGAAATCACCCTCGAGTTACCGGGACCATTCGCTTCCACCGAAGCCGCCTGTCCTTTGGATGGCCTTTAATCCACGATTTCCTAGAATCTGAAGGGACATCTCTCCGGCGTTTCGAAGTCTCCCCTGAGGAACATCGGCCCAGCGGCCTACCACCCGATTTCCCTGAATCCTGCCGTGAAACACGTTGGACCAGGTCGCACCGCCATCACTGCTCTGACCGTACCACCACAGCTCACTATCCACCTGCCTGATGAAATAGGCCCCACCATCGTTGCAGCGCCACCGACCTGTCAGATTCATAGACACAGGAACCGGTGGTTCTTTGGCTCCAGTGAACCTGAAATCATCGACGTTGATATGACCCCAGCCGCCTGAAGATTCATCTACGATACGGATCTGCCCCTGTTTTCCCGCGTGTGGAATGAGGTTCCATGTAATGCGATGCATGGTCTCGGTGTTTCTGCCAGAGGCATGGAGAACTCTCTGGCCTGATACAAGAAGCTCAACCCGGGTTTGAAAACTATTTCCCCCACCGATGAGAAAGCTCAGCGTGCCGGAAGGGATCGCAAAGGGTAGGGATGGCAAGGTGCCTTGCGGTTGATCACCTTGAATGTCTCCGGGCTTTTGGCCGGGCAGCCCCTGGTATTTCTCATAGCCACCAATCCAATACCTTCCCTGATGTCCGGAGGGCTGACCACGATGTCGAGCAGTGGGGTTGTCCCCGAGCGTGGGCT
>DATKZQ010000145.1:0-5314 GCA_035527895.1 Desulfatiglandales bacterium | reverse complement strand
CACCAGGTCTCTCTGGACGTCGGCAAAAGCCCAATTACAGAAATCGGGTGGACAGTTATGAGAATCAACCACGAATTCCTGCCCTAGATCAAAGCGATTGCACTCTGGAGTCATCCTGTTCTCATCAATAGCGGCCGGGGGACTCTCGCCATATAAATCTTTAAGGTTCAGCTTCTTGATCACTGTGATTTTCGCCTTAGGCATTTCGACCTCCTTATTATTGTTCAGACCTTGAGTTTTACATCTCGGATTCGGATCTTTCAATCTTTGGTTGCATCCGGAATCTAACACGCCTCACCGCAGTCTAGCATACTTATCGTGCCCCTGGCCGTACAGGCCATGAACCGGCTATCCCACTCATCCCTTAGTTCGATTGATTAGTTCAAGATGAAATCTGCGAGCAGCTACCTCTGCTGAATTTGCGTTTGAAATCTGCGTCGATACCATCTCATGGCTTGAGGTTTTGGTATCTTCATCATACATCCGGTTTTTCTATATTGAATGTCGTGGCAAGGCATATGGAATCTTCAGTCAGGTCTGCAGTGTAACGCAAGTCGGCAAGGAATTTATGGTTTTGTGGACATCCCGCTCTTCCCGGATCTGTGAAACGCTATTCTGTGATTGGCAACCCTGCTTCTTTCCATTCAATGATGCCTCCTGATATGTTGTAAACTTCCCTGAAACCGAGTTCTTTCATTAAATCCAAGACGCGCCCACTGCGACCCCCGATTTGGCAATAAATGAGATAAATTTTGTTATGATCCAGCCTGTTGAGGGTATCTTTAAAGGTTTCAGAATAGCAATCTAAGTTGACAGCATCCTCTATGTGGCCATTTGCAAACTCTCTCGGAGTCCGCACGTCAAGAGTTACAAAAGAGTGATTATCTTTGTTCTTCAGTATCAGGGTGTACGCTTCTTTGGGGGTGATATTTTTGGTTATCTGGGTTTGGGATTCCGGCCTTGCAATGCCGCCTTCGAAATGTAAGCATATACTCGCCAATAAAAGTCCAATGCCCAGATGGGCCAAAAGCATTTTCAAAACCGATCTATTGTTGGTTTCTAACATATCACCCTCTTTCATTTGGACCCTTTGACGGGGTTCGTAATGTGAGATGCTTTGTGCATAGCGTCAATGATATTGGCTACAGGCATTCTACAACTTCGCTTTATCGCAATCAAAGGTTTAGACTACTTGCCATGGCTTCTATTTGAACATCGCCCGATTACATTGAAGATTACGGAATCAAATATGAAATATCAAGGAGGTATCGCTTTCTGGCAAAAACCATCCTTCTGAAAGCCTCTTTTCTGGGCGGATCTTTTACTGCTCTTAGGTCTGGGGTACGAGGCACTTACCCACAATGAAAAGTGGAGTTCAATAGAATGTGGCTCATAGCAAGATGATACCAACTTTCCCAAGCGGTGGCATTTGCACGCACAGCACGAACGCCCCCTTTTCTTGCTGACTCGGCTTCTAGCTTGTAAGTTGCTTTAGAACCTTTTCTGGTATTTCGTGCCGCAGCTAGAGTTTGGAAATACCTTTGGTAAAATCAGGCCTTCTTACGGACTCCCTGAACAAGAGAAAATACAATCAGAATAAAGATAAAAACAACCGTGACGGTTAAAACGATTGGGGAGTGTTCCTCCAGGACCGGAATTTCGTGGCCGATGAAGGTATAGATGATCGTGGCGGGAAGCATGCCAAGAGCTGTGGCCACGATAAAAGCCCAGGGCCGGATTCCGCTCAACCCTGCCATGTAGCTGATAAGATCGAATGAAATAAAGGGCAGCAACCTAGATACAAGAATCACGTAAAAGCCCCGTTTTTCCCCCGCATGCCTGATGAATTCAACCGTTCTCTGGTTGCGGATAACTTTTCCCAGGGCCACGTCCCCCACAAGACGGGCGATGTAGAACGACGTCAAAGCCCCCATCATGGCGCCGGTCCAGGATATGACCGCCCCCCAGAAACCCCCAAAAATCATACCGTTAGCTGCCGTCACCAACATTGCCGGCAGGGGAGCCACAATCGCCTGAATAATCATCAGCAGCAAACTCATGAGGGGGGCGGCAACCCCCCAGGAACGAATCAGCCTGATTGTCTGATCCAAATTTCCTGCAATCAAAATTACACAGGTTTTTTGAAAGTGGTGGTGAATAGTAAAAAAAATGACCAGAAACAACGAGAGGATGATCGCAAAAAAAGCATGATGAGAAATTTGGTTAGTATCTGTTTTGGCATATACTAACCCAATAAGAAGAATTCCCAGAAACAAAAGGACTATGCTATAAATACCCATTATGAATATTTTTCCCCTGACCTCATACTAACAGAATCACTTTGAACTGCAACAGCTTATCTGGTCGCCTTTTGGACTGATATCAACCGAAGGCACAAAGGCCTTGACACATAACGGCGAGAATTTATTGGATAGTAAATTGCTGGGTGCTTGAAGTTGTTGCTTTTCCGTTACTCCGCTCATCCATCACCCCAAGCCCCCTTTAGGGGATAGGGCCATGTTGGGTGATTGCCAAAACCTTCTACCAATAGTGCGGCCCATGTTTGGCGTGTGTGTAGGCGATCCAATCGCGGATATTGTTTCATTATTTCAGTGTCTTGGATATTGAAAATAGTGGCAAGCTGTACCAACTTTTCCAAGCGGTGAATTTTGCACGTTCAGCACGAACGTAGCGTTTTACACGTCTAAGTAATGAAATATTCGAGTACGAAACTTAATAATTGAGATGTGACCCTCCTATCCCTTCCCTGCCTGGGACTCCACTTCCACGCGCTGGTCAAGAAAGCCAGCCATAATGTGAGACGTGAGCCGCTTCTCTGTCCTGAGAACGCATAGATGTTTTTCCTCTTGACATTGTGACGATATATTCTATAATATGAAATTCCATTCATAATTTGACATAATGTTCATGATTATTTGGTGAAAACCTTTATGACATGAGGCCAACCAATGGAAGACATGAAGATGCCAAGGCGCGAAAGAGAGAAATTAAGACAGCGCAAAGAGATACTTGCGGCCGCGCTTGGGCTTTTTTCGGAGAAGGGATACCACAACGTCTCCATGCACGAGATCGCCCAGAAGGCCGAATTTGCCATCGGAACCCTTTACAAGTTTTTCAAAAACAAGGAAGACCTTTACAAAGCCCTCATGCTGGAGCAGGCCAACAAATTTGATGACGAGCTCACGAAGGCCATTAAAGAGCCGGATGACGAGATTGAAAAACTGCGGAATTACGCGAGGGCCAAAGGCGAACTCTTTCGCGCCAATGTTTCCATGATCCGTCTCTATTTTGCAGAGACCCGAGGAGCGAGCTTCAACGTTATGGCCCTTGATTCTGAGATCCGTCAACAATACTACCAGTTCCTACAAACCCTCGCCTCTGTGTTTGAAAGGGGGATAAGAAGGAAGCGGTTTAAGAATATCGCAGATCCTTACTATTTGGCCATTGCCCTCGATAGCCTCACCAATGCCTTCCTTTTTCTCTGGATGGAAGCGCCTGAACGCCATCCCTATCCGGAAGACCCGGACACCATCTTGGACATTCTCTTCAAAGGATTGGTAGAGCCATGAATCATCCTGGACCCGTTGCTGAATCGGGCCGGTCACCAGCATTTTCAGTTGGAGGTTTTTCGATGCAAGTTGCTAACAAACTACCTAAACTGCAGATTAGGAGTCTGATCGTGGCGGCCGTACTCGTCGGCCTGTTTCTGAGCGGCTGCGACCGGCCGACACAATCCCAGCCGCCGTTCCCTGTCCCGGAAGTGGCCACGGTAACGGTATCGACGCAGTCCGTCGTGCTGACTACGGAATTGCCGGGCCGCACGTCATCCTACCTGGTCGCGGAAATCCGTCCCCAGATCAACGGCCTCATTCAGAAACGCCTGTTTACGGAAGGTTGCGATGTCAAGGCCGGGCAGGTGCTCTATCAGATCGACCCTGCTCCTTTTCAGGCGGCGTTCGACAATGCCGCGGCGAATCTCACCGCCATGAAGAAGACCGCCGACCGGGTGCGGGCGGCGCTGGGAGCGAGCATCGCCGGCGTCACTCGGCAGCGGGCCACCCTCGAACTCGCCCGGACAAACCGCGAGCGGTTCGAGGAGGCGTTCAAGGACAGAGCCGTCTCCGCCAGCCAGCGCGACCAAGCCGTAACCGAGGCCGAAGTGGCAGAGGCGACGCTACGGGCTGCCGAGGCGCAGGTGGAGAGCGATCGGGAGGCGGTGGCCGTGGCAGAAGCGGTCATCCAGCAGGCGGAAGCAGCGCTGGAGACGGCCCGTATCAATCTAGGTTACACGAAGATCACCGCACCCATCTCCGGCCGGATCGGCAGATCCAACGTGACAGACGGCGCCATCGTGACGGCGTATCAGCCCATACCCCTGGCGACGATTCAACAATTGCAGCCGATTTACGTGGATGTACTCCAATCCACAACTGAACTGCTGCGCCTGAGGCGCAATCTGAATCACGGCCGCCTCAATCAAAACGGAACGAACCAGAAGAAGGTCAATCTCATCCTGGAAGACGGCACGGCATATCCCCTGGAAGGAACCCTTCAGTTTCGCGACGTCACGGTGGACCCGACGACAGGGTCCGTGATCCTGCGGGTTGTTTTTCCAAATCCGGAAGGAGTGCTCCTGCCGGGCATGTTCGTCCGGGCGGTGGTGAAGGAGGGCGTCAGCATGCAGGCCATCCTGATCCCTCAGCAGGCAGTGTCACGCGATCCAAAGGGCAATCCCGTTGCCCTGATCGTGGACGACGCCGGTAAGGTTCAGCAGCGGATGCTGACGCTCGACCGCGCCATGGGCGACAAATGGCTCGTCTCCTCAGGTCTTGCGCCCGGCGATCGTCTGATCGTCGAAGGCCTGCAAAAAGTGCGGCCCGGCGCTTCCGTGAAGGACGTCCCTTTTGATGCCGGTAGCGAGAAAAATAGCGGGGAACGTAGGAATGCGGCCCGGCCGGCTGAAAAATCGAATTGACGGAGGCACATGATGTTATCGAGATTCTTTCTGGATCGTCCGGTTTTCGCCTGGGTCATCGCTATCATCATAATGGCGGGGGGAGGATTGGCGATCTACAATCTGCCCGTATCCCAGTATCCCCCCATCGCCCCGCCGTCCATCGCCATCAGCGCCTTTTACGCGGGGGCTTCGGCAGAGACCGTTGAAAACAGTGTGACCCAGATCATCGAGCAGAAGATGACCGGCTTCGACAAGATGCTGTATATGTCCGCCACCAGCGATTCGGCGGGCGGTTCGCGTCTCGAGCTGACCTTTGCCCCGGGAACCGATCCGGAT
>DATKZQ010000144.1:0-71505 GCA_035527895.1 Desulfatiglandales bacterium | reverse complement strand
GGGTTCCAAATGATGACTCCCCTACATCCATATCCAATTTAATTTGACAATTCCCTGCAGCTTGCTGCAGGGTTAACATACAGTGCCTCCCCCTTGATGGGGGAGGCCTGCCCTGTTAAATCGGGTAATTGAGACTTCAGTTAGGAAAATAGACAGTTACGAAACAAATAGGTCACAAGTTTCTTCCATCTTTATTTAACAGGGTGAAGTGGGGGTGATAAAATGTTTGGTCACCCTCCCCTTTACCCGCCTAAAATCTGGCGGGTTGATCCCCTCCCATTAAGGGAGGGGACTTTGACAGTGGGTACCCTGCAGCGGCTCGACTGAGCTCGCCGAAGTCTTGCTGCAGGGTGGTTCATTCGAGTTTCTTTGACCGGCCTTCAAAAAAGGAGTAGACAGTTGGGACGAACACGAGAGTGATGAGGTTGGAACTCAATAATCCGCCGATAACGGCCCTGGCCATGGAGGCCTGAACCTCTCCTCCTTCGCCCAACCCCAGCGCTAATGGGACCAGCGCCAGACTAGTCGTTATAGATGTCATCAGAATAGGGCGGAGTCGTCTGCGGCCGGCTTCTTCGATGGCCTCCCGTAAGGGCATACCTTGTCGGCGATGAAGCAGGTTGATAGTGTCCACGAGCAAGATGGCGTTGTTGACAACGATTCCTCCCAAAAGGATGCAGCCGATGTAAGACTGAACGTTGAAGGTGGTGTTGGTGAGTAAGAGCATCAGGACAACGCCTATGGTGGCCAGTGGTACGGAGAACATCACTACAAGGGGATCGCGGAGCGACTCATACAGGGATGCCATTACCATGTAGACGAGAATCAGGGCCAGCGCGAAACTGAGCAGCAATTCCCGGAACGCCTTTTGCTGTTCCTCGTAATCCCCGCCAAAAGCTATGCTGAAATCTCGCGGCACGGGGAGGGACTGAAGACCTTTCCGAATGTCGGCAAGCAGGGATCCCATGCTGCGTTCTGCGATATTTGCGGAGACTGTAATAATGCGTTCCTGGTCTTTGCGTTCAATCTGAACTGGACCGGTCTGTGGCTGGAGTCGCACTACGTTTCGGAGAACCACCGGTTTTCCCTCTGCGTTGGTTAGGGTCAGATCCAACAAATCAGGTAATGCCAACTGCTCGGCGTCCTTGAGTTTTACGAGAATTGTGTACTCCTTCCCTCCCTCTCGGTAGCTACCAGCCTCGGTTCCCGACAAAACGGTTTGGAGCATATTGGCAATCTGGGAGACCGTAAGTTTCATGTCCGCTGCCTTTTGCCGGTCCACGATGGTAAGCTCCTCCGGACTGCCCAATTCGCGGCTCACCCGCGTGTCGGTGACGCCCTCCACCTGGTCAACTATCTCTTCAACGCGACGGGCCAATACATCGGCGGTTTCTAAGTCGTGACCGCGGATTTCCACCTGCACCCTCTCCCCACTTGAGGTTCCGATGCGCAGGACAAAGAGTCCCTGGCCGGCTCGGGTGCGGATGGTCATGCCGGGAATATCACGGAGCTTACGGCGCAAGGCCGCCGCGATCTCTTCACTGGAGCGCAATCTCTCGGATTGGGGCTTGAGGGTAACGCTTATGTTTCCTGTGTGAGAACCTGTTCCTCTCCAGCTACTACCTCCGAGAAACGTCACCGTACTCTTAGCTTCAGGAACCTCTTGTTTGACGGCGGCCTCAATGGTCTTGAATGCCCTATCGACAAGGTCTAGCCGGGTGCCCACGTCCATTTCGCCGTCAATTCTTACCTCGCCCTCATCGGTGGCAGGCATAAATTCAACTCCCACCAGTGGAATGAGCGCCACGCTGCCTAAGAGCAGACTAAGCGCTCCAGTAATTACGAGCTTGCGGTGAGCCATGGCAAAGTGCAGTAGGCGCTTGTAACCGTATTCCATATCTATAAAGAAGCGGCCGCTAACCCTAAAGATCTTGTGTCTCAAGGTCTCGCTGTTCTCCTGCTCTATTGTTGGGAGGCTACGAATTCTGGCCGCTAGCATGGGCACCAGGGTAAGAGCCACCACAAGCGAGCAGGCGAGCGCAAAGCTCACCACATAGGCGAGCTGTTTGAACATTACCCCCGACATCCCCTGCACGAACACCAACGGTAAGAAGACCGCCAGCGTGGTTAAAGTGCTTGCGATAATTGGGGCGGTGACCTCCTCGCTGCCTGCCACGGCTGCCTGCTTTGCCTCAACCCCCGTCTCCCGAAGGCGGTAGATGTTTTCCTGAACCACAATGGCGTTGTCAACGAGCATCCCAATGCCCAGGGCCAGGCCGCCCAGGCTCATGAGGTTCAGCGTGAAATTGCCGAAATACAACAGGGCGAACGTAGCGATGATAGAGATCGGAATGGCCGTTGCGATAACGGCCGTACTGCCAATGCTCCGGAGGAACAGAAGCAGTACGAGGATAGCAAGGGCCCCACCATAAATAATCGATGAACCCACGTTCCTGATAGAACGCTGGATATAATCGGATGTGTCGATAATGGGTATTAGGTGAATCTGTGGAATGTCTTGGTTAATGAGCTCGATCTCCCTCTTGACCCCCTTCGCTACCTCCACGGTGTTGGTGCCCGACTGTTTGCTGATACCCAACCGAACCCCTGGCTGGCCATTCACACGCACAATACGGGTGATTTTTACCCATGAATCCTCGACACTCGCCACCTCTTTCAGCTGAATAGGAACCCCTTCGCGCATGGCGATCACGGTGTTCCGCAACTCATCCAGGTTTGTATATTCTCCCGGCGTACGGACCGTTATCTCGATGTTTCCTCGCTCAACGGCGCCTGCCGGAATGTTAACATTTTCAGACTTAATCTTGCTGATAACCTGGTCCAGAGGGAGCTCCAAGGCCTTGATTTTGTCCGCAGAGAGATTTACGTGAACCTCTCGGTCCAGGCCGCCATGCACATCAAGGGCTGCCACACCGGGCAGGCGCTCGATACGGTACTTAACCTGATCATCTATGATCCTCCTCATCTGTAAGGGGTCCAGGTTACTGTAAGCGCCAAGGATGAGTATCGGAAAACTGGCTAAGTCGAACTTTCGCAAACTCGGTTTCTCCGCGGTTTCCGGGAGATGGCGGGTGACCCGATCCAGGCGATCACGAATGTCGTTTGCGGCAGCATCAAGGTCGGTACCCCACGTGAAGGTTATCCTAACGTTACTGGCTCCCTCCGCTGAAATAGACGTAATTTCTTCAGCCCCTGGAACGGCGCTCATGGCTTCTTCGATGGGCCGTGTTATGAGCTGTTCCACCTCTTCAGGGCTGGCATTCTCGTAAATCGTGGAAACGCTCAACGTTGGATAGGTGATGTCCGGCATCAAGTCAATGGGGAGGTGCGTCAACGACACACCACCCAAGATGATGACAATGAGGGCCGCCATGATGGTGAAGATCGGGTGATTGACAGCGAATCGTGAGGGCTTCATGGCTTTCCTTCTTGTTTTGGCTTTCCGCTCTTTTCCGACGGGCTCTTACCTGTAGTAGCCGGCGAACGACCCGGCTCGGTTTTGGGAAGAATAATGGTAGCGCCATCCTCAAGCAAGTGCTGGCCCAAAGTAACAACCCATCCGGTAAGAGGCGGTTTAAGTACCTCAGCCGCTTCGTTATTAACAATGCCTAGCGTCACCGGCACAAAATGGGCCTTTAGTTCTTGTCGATCAGCCACAAAAACACCTTGCTGGCCGTTGCGTTTTGCCAGAGCGGTCAAGGGAACTACCGCTGCATGTTCGTGCTTTTCGAACTCTATCTGAACACGAACAAACATCCCGGGCTTGAGAACATATCCCGAATTGGGAACCTCAAGCTCCGCCCTTGCCTCGCGGGAGGTTTCCCTCAATAGCGGTGCTATACGTACAATCCTTGCCGGAAAAGATCTATCGGGAAACGCATCAGTGACCACAACAGCATGCTGGCCGATACGAAGCTTGGGGTAGTCCCGTTCAATAACGTGGATAACCGCCGTCACAGAACCAATATCGAGGATGGTGACAATGGAGGAGTTAGGCGCGAGCATGGCCCCTTCGTCCATGAATCGCTCGCCGACCACCCTGTGTTCGTTCCCATCCTCCCAGTTCGCATGGATCCGTGTGTAAGACAAACGGACCTCCGCTCCCTTCAAGGCAGCTCCTTTCTCGGTGACCTGAGCAAGCGCCACCTTGTGTTTTGCACTCAGGCTTCCAAATTGCGCCTGCGCAGCGTCAAGCTCTGATGCGGAAGCGATTTTCTTCTCTCGAAGCACGTTGACCCGCTCAAATTCGCGACGAGCATTCTCGAGGTTACTCTTGCTTTCCTCCAATTGTGCCCTGGCAACTTCCAGTTCGGCTCGGGCCTGTTCGAGCTGTTGGAGGAATTCATCGTCCTCCAAAACTGCGATTAATTGCCCGCGCTTGACCCGATCGCCGAGGTTTACCAGGAGTTTCTCGAGCCGTCCGGAAATCTTTGGTGCAACAATGAATTTGGCACGCGGATCTAGTGTGCCGGTAAAAAACCCGATGTCTCGGACCGAAGTCTTCTGGATGGGGGCTATTTCAACGGCAACGGCCAGCGCTTCGCGCTGTCGATTTGAAGGCTTTTTCAGGTCCAAGATTTCATGATAAATCCGCCAACCGAGAAGGCCAATTATTGTTAGTGCAATCACTAAAATAAGAAATTTTTTCATATCATTACACTTTGGTATTGAGAAGCATGAGCATTACCTGCAATATAAAAGCTAGCCCTGTGGCTGACAGAGGGTGAGATTTGAGAGTCTCAGAACTCGTAAGTATGCCGAGAAGCCTCTTAATTGTCAGCATATGCAAATAGTTTACACAGCTCAGTGCGGTTTACAAATGGTGGACGAAAAACAACGGTTATCATGTTTTCCCTATTGTTCCTCGCCGGCCAAGCAAGAATTATACTCATTTTAAACACTATAATCGAGCCCTTATACAGTAGACATAGAAAAAATCAACTTATTTTTTTTGCACCAAAAAATCCCAGCAAAAGGTTTGATCATCGCTGATAGGCGAGAGAGAAGAAACACCATAGAATGACTTTGTTTTTCACAAAACCTGTGGTATGCAGAAAGTGAAGGGTCCTAAGAGAGGGGAGAACAGAGTTTGGAGAGACCGGTATCAGCCGTTAGTTTCCGTGATTGCGAACCGGGATAAAATTGATGAAAGTTTAAGGCCCATACGGAACATGAAAATCGGGGTTGGCTGCACGATCAGGCCGGCACAAAATAAGACAGGCTGCGCAGATCCAATCTGCCTTGGGCAACAGGCTGATGGAAGGATGGTAAGTAACTTCATGGGATCATCTCTCAAGAGGTCAAGCAGGTTATTAAAAAATCTGGCCAAACTGAGGACCGGCTTCGGCAGCGCGTGGAATAGCGCGCCCGGTAGCATCCGGGAAAAATCGGTAGGGATTCTGATGTTTCTACTGCTCTTTCTCTGCCCTATCGCTCTGTATGCCGGTCAAGAAAGAGTGCTCGACCCGAAAAGCCAGTTTCAGTTCGCCGAACAGTACTTTGAAAAAGGCGAGCATTACCGGGCTATCGGAGAATACGAGCGGTTCATCTATTTCTTTCCCGACTCCCCTCAGGTCGAGCTGGTAAAATACAGGATCGGCCTTTCCTACCTGAAGGGTGAACGATATGAGCAGGCCATTGAGGTCTTTCAGGCGCTCATAGAGGAATATAAGGACACTGAATATGCCTTTCAATCGTATCTGGGAACGAGCAAGGCATACGTCCTGCTCGGGCGCTACGATACGGCCCTTACCAGCCTGAATAACCTGATCACCATCGCCCCTGATCAAAAAATCAGGGATGAGGCCTATTACCGGAAGGGCTGGGTTTATCTGGAAATGGGTTTGTGGGAAAGGGCCCGTGAGCATTTTGAAGAGATCTCAGATCAGGAAAAGGATCGATACCATATCGAGAACCTCATGCATGAGATCGATACCAAAATGCCCCTCAAGCAAAAGAATCCAACGGCCGCCGGGGTGCTTGCCATTGTCCCCGGTGCCGGCCACCTCTATTGCGAAAGACCCCGAGATGCCCTCATATCCTTTCTGCTGAACGGTGCCATGATCTACGCTGCCTATGAGGCCTTTGATGAAGACCTGGACGCCCTCGGTTTTGTTATTGCCTTTTTTGAGCTGGGCTTTTATACCGGGAACATTTACAGCGCCGTGAGCAGCGCCCACAAATATAACCGGGATGAAAAAAAGCGATTTTTGAATCACCTCAGAGAACGAACAGGAATGACCTTTTCCCTGGCTAAGCCCCATGGTTGCAAATCCCTCATGCTGACATGGCGGTTTGCGTTTTAGGGAAATAGGGCGTGTTTACAATGGTGAATAGCATTGAAAACTCAGGCTACTATTCTCAGAAACTGTCAGCGGAAAGGCTCCGGCAATGCTATGAGATAGCCCCTCCCCGAGCTCAGCGGTATCTTGAGGCAGAGATCGAGTTCGTTCTGAACAAAGTAACGCCTTCTGCTATGGTTTTAGAGCTTGGGTGCGGATATGGCAGAGTCCTTCAAAGACTGGCTACCAGGGCAAGAAAGGTGGTTGGTATCGACACTTCACACGGCAGCCTGCTACTGGCACGGGATATGAAAGGCAATACCCCTTTGTGCCACCTCTGTCAGATGAATGCTGTCGAGCTCGGATTTCGTGACCGAGAGTTTGATATGGTAGTCTGCATTCAAAACGGCATATCGGCCTTCAAGGTCAATCAACGAGAACTGATAAAAGAGGCGATACGAGTCACCCGTCCAGGGGGAATAGCCCTCTTTTCTAGCTATTCGGAACGCTTTTGGGAGGCTCGCCTCGAGTGGTTCCAAATCCAATCTGAACGGGGACTCATCGGCGAGATCGATTATGATGTTACTGGCGATGGTGTTATTGTGTGTAAGGATGGATTCAGAGCCAGTGCAGTTGGTCGCCAAGAGTTTGTCTCATTGACTTCAGGGCTTGGTGTTGTCCCCAAGATTTTCGAGGTGGGCGGATCCAGTATTTTCTGTGAAATACTCGTTTAGTTGCAAGGGTTTGGGCGCTTATTCAGGCGGGATTTTTACCCCTTTATCCCTAGCTGTGTTGAGGGCGGTTTCATATCCGGCATCCACATGCCGGGCAATGCCTATTCCTGGGTCTACCGTCAGAACCCGTTGCAGTCTCTCCGCTCTCTGAGAGGTTCCGTCGGCAACGATCACCATACCGGCATGCAGAGAATAGCCTATGCCGACACCACCGCCGTCGTGGAAACTCACCCAGCTTGCTCCATTGACTGCATTGAGGGCAAAATTGAGAAGAGGCCAGTCAGCAATGGCATCACTTCCATCAAGCATACCCTCGGTTTCTCGATTGGGAGAGGCCACTGAGCCGCAGTCCAGATGGTCCCGGCCGAACACGATAGGCGCCTTGATTTCACCTTTCTGGATCATCTCATTGACTGCGAGTCCGAATTTTGCACGATCACCATAACCCAGCCAGCATATCCGGGTAGGTAGCCCCAAAAAAGGAATCCGCTCTCTTGCCAGGCGGATCCACCGATTGAGAGGTTGATCCTCGGGGAATAACCGGGTAACGCAATCATCTATACGGTGAATATCCTGAGGATCACCTGAAAGGGCTGCCCATCGGAAAGGCCCCTTTCCCTCAGAAAACAGCGGGCGGATATATGCTGGGACAAAACCCGGATATTTGAAGTCCCCGTTTTTATCCCTGACATCAAGACCTCCCAATTCGGCCTCGGCACGAAGATTGTTTCCGTAATCGAAACAGATTGCCCCTCGTTTCTGCATCTCAAGAATGGCTTCCACATGACCCACAATGGACTCCCGGGACAGGCGTTGATATTCTGCCGGGTTTTTCTCGCGGAGCTTTTCCAGTTCTTTCAGGTTCCCCTTGGGCACATAATTTAAGAGATCGTGGGCCGGGGTCTGGTCTGTTACAATGTCTGGAATGATGCCTTGCCTGACTAGCTCCGGATGCACCTCAGCGGCGTTTCCTACCAGTCCAACGGACAGGGCATCTCCCTGTTTTTTGGCTTCAGTAACCCACTGTATGGCCTCATCCAGGTTGCCTGTCATCTTGTCACAGTATCCTTCGTCCACTTTTCTCTGGATTCTCTCCGGCCTTACCTCCACATCCAGAATAACCCCTTCATTCATAGTGACCGCCATAGGCTGAGCGCCGCTCATACCTCCCATGCCAGCAGTCAACACAAACTTCCCCCGCAGACTTGTTCTTGTATACTCTTTTCTTGCCAGGGCGGCCAAGGTTTCATAGGTACCCTGGAGAATACCTTGGGTGCCGATATAGATCCAGCTTCCGGCCGTCATCTGACCGTACATGGTTAGGCCCATCTCGTCATACCGGTGGAAATTCTCCTGAGTGGCCCATGCTGGTACTATGTTGGAATTAGCGATTATCACGCGGGGGGCTTGGGGGTGGGTCTTGGCTATGTACACAGGTTTCCCGGACTGGACACAGAGGGTTTCGTCCTGCTCAAGGCTCTCAAGGGCGTTTACAATTCGCTGATACTCTTTCCAGTTTCTTGCGGCGCGACCCGACCCGCCATACACGATGAGTTCCTCAGGCTGAATGGCCACATCTGGGTCCAGATTGTTCATCAGCATTCGAAGAGCCGCCTCAGCATCCCAGGTTTTGCAGTGGAGTTGCATGCCGGTATATGATCTAATGGGCGCTGAAGGTCTCTTTTCATAGAACATCGGTCTCATGGTCGATACCTCCCTTGTATTACCTCGGCATACCGACGAGGGGTTCTGTTCTTTCAATTCTTGCTTATATGCGGAATAAGTCAGCAAAAATGCTGTTAATCAATACTGATGACTTCGTAAAAAGTCGGAAATGACCATTTTCCGTCATTCCGGCGAAAGCCGGAATCCAGTCTTTTCAGTTAGTTACAGAGGTTCTGGACTCCGGTTTTCACCGGAGTGACGACTTTTTACGAGACCATCAATACTAATACACCTTAGTCTTTTTAGGTCAAGGTGTTTCCCAGAAGTCTTTTAAACGGATCGGCTTGCCATATCCCACGAGGCTATCCATCCAGATAACAAAACGGTTGAGTTGAGGCATCTTCCGGATGACAGTGCGCACGGCATCATGGAAAATGCCTGGAGGTTTATTGAAGGGGCAGACCCTGACACAGTTGTTGCAATCCATCCAGTTTTTTACCCAAAAGAGAAAACATTTCTCAGGATGAATATACCACTTCAAGACACCTGAATGGTTGGAAAAGGATGGGCCTTCCATGGTCGGGTCCTCATGGGAGATAGCCTGAGAGGGGCAATTGATGGCACATTTTTTACAGGTCCTACAAAACTCTGTTACACCGAAAGGCCGATAGGTGTCATATTGAAGTGGGAGATCCGTGAAAACCTTGCAGATTCGCACCCGGGGCCCGAAAGGTTCGGTGACCAGAAGTCCCATGCGGCCCAATTCTCCCAGTCCCGCAGCCATGGCCAGAGGAATAGACAAGGCGGTGTCATTTCCGCATGGTACTGCTTGAAACCCCAAGCCCCGGATAAAAGTAGCAACCATGTTGGCCAAAACCGCCTGCATGGAATATCCCAAGCCTGTTGCGGCGCCGGATATGGCATCAGGAGAGTAACGCACCGAATCATAGTCCATTGCAATGGCCATAACGATGGCATTCTGGCACCCATCAGGGAGTTCAAGAGGGGGGTGTTCCACATTGATCAAATCGTATTCATGGGAGTAAACCAAGTTTGGGTGAGCCCAGCAAATTCCTACCAGATCTGCCCCAAAAAACCGAGCCGCCTTCTTTATGATTCGGGCGTTGGCTTCCGGGGTGCTCGTGACCGGGCCCCCAGTCTCTATAAACCTTTTGGCCTTGTCCGAAACTTCGGTCCATGAAAAAAGCCCGAAGTTGCTCCGCATGGTTCCGAAACCAAAGCCGTACTCGATATTCCAGGCGGCATTTCTAAGGGCATAGTCGAGTTTTCTGTACCCATATTTATCCTGGTATTTTATCGTTTTGTAAAGCCGGTCTCCGTGAGGGCGTATCTCTTCATCCCAGGTTCTCCGCTTGAACATTTCATTTTTTTGATCAAACCGGTAGGTTGGAACAGGGAAGGGAAATTTCGGATCATCTTGTTTCACTTCGGCCTCTTTTTCACGGTTCATAGTCATATAAGCTCTATCCTGATGTATCTGTTTTATTCATGCCTGCAAAGGCACTCCCTTGGGGTCTGGTAAGAGACGATTGGTTCTGCCAAAAACATCCTTAACTTTGAGGTTTGACATTTGAAACTAAGCACCTGAGCCTTTATGGCCCTCCTTTCAGAGGGCTCACACAAAGCCAGGTCGTTTTCCCTTAAATCCCCATATAGGCCTTTTTTAGGTGTTCATCTTTTAAGAGATCGCTGCCTTTCCCTTTTAAGACAATCCTTCCGTTTTCAAGGACATACGCCCGGTCAGACATGGTCAGGGCCCTGAAGACGTTCTGCTCCACCAGGAGGATGGTCACCTTTTCCTTGTTAATCTTTTCGATGATCTTAAAGGTTTTCTCCACCAACATTGGAGCCAATCCGAGAGAAGGTTCATCCACTGTGAGAAGGGTAGGCCTGGCCATCAACCCCCGGGCTATGGCCAGCATCTGTTGTTCCCCACCGCTCAGGGAACCGGCCAGCTGATTTTTGTGGTCGTAAAGGTCTGGAAAAAATTCATAGACTCCCCTTAGTAGTTCACCCATTTTTGCCTGTGATCTCTGAGAATAGGCTCCCAGTTCCAGGTTTTCCTGGACGCTCATCAGGGGGAAGATGCGTCGGCCCTCTGGAATGTGGATAATGCCGTGCTGCACGATCTCATACGGGGGCTTACCGATAAGCTGTTCCCCTTTGAACACCATGGAGCCCGACACCTTCTTCAGGAGGCCTGAAAGGGAACGCAAGAGAGTACTCTTTCCGGCCGCGTTCGCGCCGACAATAGAGACAATCTCTCCATCATTTACCTCTGTAGCAATGTCGAAAAGCACCTGGACATCGCCATAAAAAACGTTTAATCCATCAACCGTGAGCAACAAGATACTCCTCTCCGAGATAGGCCTTTATGCAATTGGGGTCACGGGAAATCTCCGCGGGCTCCCCTTCGGCTATCATCTCGCCGTAGTTCAACACGATAACCCTGTGAGACAGCTTCATGATAACTGCCATGATGTGCTCGATAACGAACAGGGTGATGCCGGAATCGATCATGTTCCTTATCAATTGCATCATTGCCTGCAGTTCATTGGGGTTGAGGCCTGCCATGACCTCATCCAGCAAGAACAGTTTGGGTGAAGTAGCCAACCCCCGGGCTATTTCAAGCCTTTTTCGATCCGCGGTGGTCAGGTTTCTTCCGAGGAGATCCTCCTTTTCCCGCAGACCGACGAAATCCAGTACTTCTTCAGCCTTGTTTTCAGCCTTCCTCAGACTCTTTTCTCGACTCAGAGCACCGATCACTACATTCTTTTTCACCGGAATATTACCAAAGGGTTTGGCTATTTGAAATGTTCGGCACAGTCCGAGGGCACAAATCGTCTCAGGATTCAGCCTGGTTGTATCCTTGTTGTTGAATTTGACAGACCCTGTTTTCGTTCGATAGAAACCGGTAATAACATTGAAGAGGGTTGTTTTGCCAGCGCCATTCGGCCCGATCAGCCCGACCACCTCACCCTTATCGATGGTGAAACCTATGTTGCGAAGGACCGGGTTTCCTCCAAACCACTTACTCACGTTATTAACTTCGAGCATGCAATTCCTTTCACTAATTCAATGTAGTGGAATTTCTAGAACTTATTGACATTATAGTTCTTTTGCTAGCAATCGATTATTGCCATCCTCATAAAAGGCAGTAAACAGTATGCAGTAAGCAGCAAAAAGCAAGTAACTTCTCAACAAGTTCGGGTTTAGAATATGTTGCCAAAATTACTTTCCCGTAAAATTTACCCCAACTTATTGAGGATTTACGAAAGCAAGGAAGTTTGCATGGTGCTTACTGCCCACTGTTTACTTCTATTCCGGAGCGAAGCGGAGCTAAGTTCTTTCTTGGCTTTTCAAAGATCTTGAAACCTCTCTGTTTGAGCATTCCATAGATACCTTTTGGCATATAAAGAAGGACAAGGATGAGAATAGCCCCGTAGATAACCATATGAAGTCCTGGTATTGCGGTTCCCAGTTTGGCCCGCAGTAGAATGGTTATGGGGATAAAGATAATTGCCCCGATAGCCGGACCGAGTACCGTACCGAGACCGCCCACAATGGCGAAAAGGGCCACCTGGATGGATATCTGGATTCTGATAACACTGCTTGGGTCAATGTAAACAAAGTATTGGGCATAAAATGTGCCAATAATAGCGGAAGCAAATGAACTGATCGCCATTGCCAGCAACCGAACCCGGCCGGTCTTTACCCCCAGGGCCCGGGCCGCGTCTTCATTCTCCCGGAAAGCGGTGAGGTAGTACCCGAGTCGTGAGTGCTCTATGGCATAGGAGACTGCAATAAGGGTAAGGAACAGGAACAACCCCATGTACACATAGGGAAGCTTACCGGAAAAAGAAAAATTATACAGGCTCGGCTGGATTGGCAGGGCAAGACCTTCAGCCCCCTCCGTTAAAGAGCGCCAAGTCATGGCAACGATATGGCTGACTTCTCCAAAGGCCAGGGTGGCCAGCGCGAAATAATGACTCCTCAAACGGAAACACACGACTCCCAGCGCGAGGCCGACGCAGGCAGCCAGCAGTCCGCCGACAAACATTCCGAGCCATGGGGTAAGCCCGTAGTGAAGAAAAAGAAGCGTGGATGTATAGGCTCCAATACCGAAAAACGCATTGTGGCCCAAAGAGACCATCCCGGCGTATCCTGAGAGAATGTTCCACGCGCTGGCAAAGGCCCCCCACAAGAAGATCAAAATGAAACCATCAAGATAAAAGTCATTTTTAATAAACAGCGGAGCAATGCCCAGGGTCAGAAAGACTATTAGCAAAACAATAGCTTGCTTGCTTTGTAACGTATCAATCAATCGTTTCAATGTGTTCAAGCTCCTCTTCTCCCTTCAATCCAAAAAGGCCCGATGGCCTAATTACGAGAACGGCAATAAACACAAGGAAATAGATCGCCTGCTTGCTGTCGGGGCCGATGAGGAAGCTTGAAAATATCTCTACAATTCCGATGAAGATTCCACCTATCATGGCACCAACAATGCTGCCCATCCCGCCAAGAACCACCACCACAAACATGACGAGGACAAAATCGAATCCTACAAAAGGATGGACGGTGTAAATCGGCATCATTAGGGCGCCGGCGATGCCAACCAGCAAGATCCCGATGGCAAAAGTAAGTCTGTAGAATTTTTCGATGTTGATGCCCATGAGAAGGGCAGCCGAACGGTCCTGGGAGGTCGCCCGAATGACTTTTCCGGTATAGCTGTATTTTAAAAATAGGTAGAATACCAATGAGAGCGATATGGCCAGTACAAAGGCGATAAGCCTCGGTGGATTGACAAGGATTTCCCCTATGCTCAGAGACGCATAGGGGCCGAAAACAATCGGGGTACTCGCGTAACTCAGAGACACCGTTCTGAAATCGGCAGACCAGAAAAGAAGCACCAGGTTTTGTATGACTATTGACAAACCCAGGGTAACAAAGATCTGGGTAAGAACGGGGGCGCCGATGGTTTTCCGTATGAACAACTGGTATGTGACGATTCCAATAATAAAAAGCAGAGGCATCACGACCAGGATGGATAGATAGGGATCGAAAGCGAAATAATGAAAAAGCCAAAATGTCACGTACATGGCGACCATCAGGAATTCGCCATGGGCAAAATTGACTATCTTCATAACCCCAAAGATGAGGGTCAGGCCAATGCTTGCCAGGGCGTATATCCCGCCAATCAGAATACCAGAGATGAGTAATTGGACAAAGAGTGATATGTCCATAATTTCTCTGTTCCGTACAAATCTGGAGGTGGTTCAAGCCGTGGCTTGACCCACCTCCATGAATGAGCAGTTCGAAATGCTATCAGGATATGGAACTATCTGAAATCTGCTGTCGCAATCTCAGTGGGATAGATGAGTTTCAGGTGTCCATCCTGCCACTGGTTGATACCTGGGGAGGCATAGAGATTCTGCCCTGCGTTGCTCGCGCCTGGTTTTGCAAACTTGACGCCCCAGTTGAGCGCCCCGTGGCCGGGCTTGATGTCCAGACTCAGCGCAGTGGCTCGCAGCTTGTCAGGATCCAGAGTTCCGGCATTCGGAAGAATAAATTTGTAAAAGATCCATGCCCCGGCAAACCCAACAAAGGATGTGGGGTTGGGGTATTCACCATGATGTGTTTTTTCATACCTTTGAACAAACTCAGCCGCGTCCTTATTCGGCTGAGCCCCCAGTCTCTTGATGGAGATTTCCGCTGGGATGCCACCGGCAAGAACCCCATCTGCATCTTTTCCTAGAGCCTTGACGAAGTCCGGATTGCCCTGCCCTGCGGTAGTTCCGAAGACGAGTGTCTTAAACCTCAGTTCCTTGGCTTGCCTGTGGAACAGTATGGAATCATTGATATACTGGGCTGCGAGAAGAATATCCGGTTTTGCCTGTTTGAGTTTTAAGATCAGGCCGGAGAGGTCCGCTGACTTGGCGCTGTAGCTCTGGGTAGAGACCACATTCAACCCCAGGGCCTTGGCCCTTGCCTGCAGGCCTTTTCCTGTGGATGTTCCGAAGCCCCCATCTTCATGAACTATGGCCAGACGGAGATTTTCTTTGGTCTTTCCAAGTTTCAAGGCCAGTCCCTCTGCGGAAAAATCGACCATCTGAGTGGCCATCATGTCGCCGCTAAACGTGGTCCTGAAGAGATACTTGAACCCCCGCGCTGTAATGAGGCCTGAGACGCCCTCGGTCTCTATGTAAAAGACCTTGTTTTTTTCTGCAACCACGGTTGCAGCCATGGAAAGGCCGCTGGACTGGGTCCCGATTATGGCCGTGACCCTTTCATTCGTTATAAGCCTGTTCGCTTCGCTGGCGGCGGCCTGGGGATCAGGGGCATCTGCGCTTACCAGACCAACCTTCTTACCGAGGACCCCTCCAGCCTCGTTGATCATTTCGGTGGCAATCTTCACCCCATCAAAATTCTTGATCCCGTTTTTCGCGTTTGGTCCCGTGAGAGGATAAATGGTCCCGATGCGCCACACATTATCCGCGGCAAATACCCCCTGGGTAACGGAAAAAAAGACGAGCGAAAAAGCTAATAAGGATGTCGCAATAAGAACCCTTCTCATTTTGTGCCCTCCTTTTTTAAAGAGAGAAAATTGTTGTGCCTCATCCGTAAGGCCTATATGATAAACAAGCAGGCTTTTTTGTTGCTGCGCGGTTCTGGCTAAGCCAGAAAACCCCCTTCTCAGCTGGCACGCAAGATCTGCTAGGGCATGAGTAAGCACTGCGGCCTTACAAGGTCTTTGGAAAAAATTGCAAGGTGGCGCGTATCGATAGATCGCTCGATTTGGGACTCCTTGGTAGATAGATTTTCCGACATAGATTGTGCTTGCGCGTAAGCCTGCAAGGGAATATGTTTCTAGATCTTGACAGGTTAGACTTTATTCTATATTTCGATATATACCGGTATAGACAATGTCAATTAAAAAATGAATAACACCATCGATAAAAACAATCCGGAACCCATTTATCTTCAGATAAAACAGAATCTCCTCGAATCAATAGACAAGGGGGTTTACGCAATAAATCAGGCGATTCCATCTGAAATGGTAATGGCCACGCAGTATCAAGTCAGCCGTATGACTGTGCGAACAGCTATTAATGAACTTGTTAAAGAGGGATTCCTGTTCAGAAGACAGGGGAAAGGTACGTATGTCTCGGGGAAACGCTTTGACTATTCTCTTTTTCGTATTACCAGCTTTAATCAGGACATGGCGGAACGTGGGATGGCGCACTTTACAAATGTACTGGAAGTAAAGGTTTGTGCTGCTCCAGAGAGAATCAGAAAGGCCTTGGAATTATCTGCAAATTCAAAGGTAATCTATATCAAAAGGCTCAGATACGCGCATAATGAGCCTCTTCTGCTCGAAGAGCGCTATCTAAACTATTCACTATGTAAGCGAATTCTAAAGGAAAATCTTGAGCAAGAATCTATTCACAACTTGCTCATATATAAATATAAGCTTGCTTTAACGAAGGTTACACAATTTGTTCAGGCCAAGAATCTGAGTACGAAGGAAGCCAATCTTTTGAAAGTGAAGGTAGGCTCAGCAGCCCTTTATCTTCAAAGGACGACGTATACTCATAAGCAACCGGTTACAATGGTCACCTATTTATACCGGGGAGATCGATACCGGGTCTATGCTGAATTTGAGCCATATGAATGATTTGAGCAAAGAGCC
Organism: Desulfatiglandales bacterium; assembly: GCA_035527895.1. Lineage (GTDB taxonomy): Bacteria > Desulfobacterota > DSM-4660 > Desulfatiglandales > B25-G16 > JADFWK01. Next base: position 55,093 of record DATKZQ010000144.1, on the reverse strand, counting down.
CGTATTCATGTTGCAAAGAAATGCTCCGGCGAGTAATCTCAATTGATCTGAAAATTCTACAAAACCGGTTTATGGCACCATCAATTGATACCTCATGCTGAGACTCTGCGCATAAGGCCACATGGGGCCAGACCATCAAAACATCTCAAAGGCAGATTACCTCATGATTTAGTAATGTTCAAAACCCTCATGCTTTGCAGGATGGTGTAGATCAGCTTTGCTCGTGAAAGGATTGATTTCTTGTTCTGTCGCCCGGTTTGCCTTGGTTCCCGCCATGCGGCCCTGCGAGCTCTGCCTGCCCCGTAGGTGCTGTGCATCGTACTGGGGTGAGAGACACATAAGACCCTTTCGGGTCAGTATTCAAGCCACCTCTTTAAGGGGCGGTAGTTGACTGAGGATGTTTGAAGAAAGGATTATACAATCATGGCGAAACAACTGATCGAATGCGTTCCCAACTTCAGCGAGGGGCGAAGATCCGAAGTGATCGAAGCTATTGTGGCACCCTTGCGGAAAAAGAAGGGATGTGCCGTTTTGGACTTTCGGGCACATCCAGACCATAACCGGCTGGTGGTGAGCCTAGTTGGTGAGCCGGAACCAATTCAGGAAGCACTCCTTGAAGCCGCTCAGATCGCCATTTCCCGCATTGATCTGAACCATCATCAGGGTGGGCATCCCCGCAGGGGCGGTGGATGTCATTCCCTTTGTTCCCCTCCGAAACATAACCATGGAAGCCTGCGTGGAGCTTGCTCACGGCTTCGGCCGCAGGTACTATGAAAAGACAGGGATTCCTGTCTTTTTTTATGAAAAAGCAGCGCTGATACCTGGGCGGAGCCGGCTTGAGGTTATTAGAAAAGGTCAGTACGAAGGCCTGAAAAAAGACATAAAAAAACCGGAGCGGCATCCGGACGTGGGAGAACCCAAGCTACACCCCACCGCAGGGGCAACGGTCGTCGGCGCGCGGAAGTTTCTCATTGCATTCAACGTGAACCTGGGTACCGATGACGTCAGTATTGCCAGGGAGATAGCCAAGAGGGTTCGAGCCTCAAGCGGCGGGCTGGGCCACGTGAAGTGCATCGGCCTTCCCCTGAAAGACCGGGGGCTCGTCCAGGTGAGTATAAACATAGTTGACTATGAAAAGAATGGCCTCTATCGGGTGTTGGAGCTCGTGCGTATGGAGGCCAGGAGATGGGGGGTATCTGTGGCGGAAACTGAAATATACGGGATGATACCTGCTGCGGCTCTTTTGGACAGCATATCCTACTACATGCAGACAGCCGGTTTTGATCCCAGCCAGGTGATTGAACTCCGCCTCCTTGAGATGTTTGGAGATGACACATGATCAGAAAGCTTTTCAGAAATGCAAAGATCTTCACGGCATCCGATCCGGGCATTCCTCTCACGGGGAAAAGGCTCGGGGAAATACTGCATTTTGAGCGAGGGGCCGTCTTCTGCCAAGACGGCGTGATCAAGGCCATTGGAGATGAAAAGGATGTAGAGGCGCCCCTCTCGCCCCGCGATGTAGATGTGGAGGTAGACTGCGCCGGATTCTGCCTTATTCCCGGGTTCGTGGATCCTCATACGCACATGTGCTTTGCCAAAAGGAGAGAGGAAGAGTTTATCCTCCGTATGCAGGGGGCGGAGTACCTTGAGATCCTGCGCCGGGGAGGGGGAATCCTGTCTTCGGTGCGGGCCGTAAGGGCCGCCTCCGAAGAGGAACTTCTTTCTGTGACACGAGAGCATGCCCTATCGGCACTTGAGTTCGGTACCACTACCCTGGAGATCAAAAGCGGCTACGGGCTCGACACGGATACAGAGCTGAAGATGCTCCGGGTTATCGACCGTGTCGGGAGAGAGACACCGCTCGACGTGGTTCCCACGTTTTTGGGGGCCCATGCCGTGCCTGAGGAGTATGCCCACGATCCCGATACGTACGTGGATATGCTGATTGAGGAAATGATCCCGGCGGTCTCGGACCAGGGGATCGCTCGGTTTTGCGATGTCTTTTGCGAGAAGGGGGTCTTCTCGTTAGAGCAGAGCCGCCGTATTTTGGTGGCCGCACGGGAAGCGGGGTTGGGGGTCAAGATCCACGCCGATGAGGTGCACGATCTGGGAGGGGCCGGGCTCGCCGCCGAGCTCAGTGCAACCTCTGCCGAGCACCTTCTGGCAGCCGGCGATGTGAACCTTGAGGCCATGGCCAACCAGGGCGTTATGGCCGTGCTTTTGCCGGCAACGGCCTATTCTTTGCGGAAAGCGTATGCCCCGGCCAGGAAAATGATAGACTACGGTGTGCCCGTGGCCCTCGCCACCGACTGCAACCCCGGTTCCAGCTATACCGAGTCCATGCCCTTTGTGTTCGGCCTGGCTGTCTTGGAGATGAATCTGTCGGTGAGTGAGGCATTGGCAGCGACAACCCTAAACGGTGCCTATGCAGTTGGCATGGCAAAACAGGTGGGCAGCCTGGATGTAAGTAAATCCGCGGACTTCCTGCTCCTGGATGGCGAGAGCCCTGCAATTCTGGCCTACCATGCCGGCGTCTCCCCTGTTGTAGAAGTGTACAAGCGTGCAGAACTGGTGGCAAGGAATTGAATATTGACGATTGAATATTTAATATTCAAGGATTAAGGGCTTCTTTAAAAAATAGTCAATCTTCAATAGAAAATCGTCAATTTAGAGGGGGAATTGTTGTGAAACTTGAACAGTTGTCCGTTCGAGAATTTATTACGGAGCTGAGCTCCGGTAACCCAACCCCGGGAGGGGGCAGCGTAGCAGCGCTCTGTGGTGCGCTCGGTGCTGCGCTTTCAGCAATGGTAGCCAACCTGACGGTGGAGAGAGAAAAATACGAGCAAACCTGGAACAGCATGGATGAGGTGAAGAAAACGGCTGCAAATCTGTCGGCCCGTTTCCTTGAGCTCATGCAGGAGGATTCCGACACATACCAGAAGGTAATAACGGCCTTTGAGCTTCCAAAAGAAACCGATGACCAGAACGCTTCGCGGCAGGAAGCCATAGAGGAAGCCATGAAAAAGGCGGCCGCCGTGCCTCTTGACACCTTGAGGGCATCGGAAGAGCTTATTCGTGCAGCCGGAGACGCAGTGCGGGGAGGAAACCCCAATGCCATCACGGACGCCGCTGCGGCAGTGCAACTCGCCAACACCACGGCAGTTGTGGCGAGCTATAACGTGCAGATCAACATCTCCCGGATCAAAGATCAGGCCTTTGTTGAGAGATGCGAGAAGGAGGTCACCGAAATCCTCAAACGACAGGACGCCCTCATTTCGGACGTGGATGGAAATACCAACATTTACTTGGCGTAATCACAAAACCATATCTCAGTATTTTAGATACCTTGGGAATTACACGGCACATAGCAGATACCTGCAATCAGGGGCAAGCGTGGATCTGTCAGACATATCACAGGTTTTTGTGGTGGGCGATATTTTGACCTGAAGGGATAATATCACAGATTATACTTTACTAAATATTATGTATCGCTTGGACTGTCACAAGCCGTTTTGGAACCAACGTTCCCTTTTATGGACAGCAATGTGATTATTTAACATTTTATGGTGCAATATCGAATATCAGAACATCATCTTAGAAAAAAGCAAGTTGCTAGTCGAGAATTAAGATGAGGATTCACACACCAAAGTTACGGCTGATGCATTAACATTGTTGCGTACATGTAATACAGGTATATTCTCATCGTCTTTCAAGTTCATAAGTTTTAATTCATTGAGACCAAGGTCAAAGGCAGTCTGCATGCTCTTGCCAAAGGCAAGACCTCGATAAAAGGCTGCTGCGAAAACTCGGGCGGCCTCATCTCCGATGGAATGTGACATTCCTACAACAAAGTCGATTTCTTCTACAATAGCTTTAGCCTGCTCTTCTGAATAGCATGCATTAAGAACCACGACCCGAATATTCTCCTTTAATACCTTGAATAAGTCTGCAAGTGCTTCGGAAGAGACCAATATTTCTTCTCCTTGCGAATTTGTATGAAGCACAATGCCGAGCATCCCTCCTCCATGTCCTGAAAAATGAACAATGGTTGGTTCTTCTTCTAGCAGAGCCTGCTGAAGATCCTCGGATCGAGTAGCCCATCTAGTATGAAACACAATCGCGTGACGTAATCTTGATAAGCGTAACTTCTCTTCGATAGACCTAGATTCCTCATCTATTGCCAACCTAGTCGTGTTCATAGGATTTGCAGCAAGAAATAAAATTTTTACCACTTTATCACTCCTATTTATTATCTTGTTAGACGCTGTAGCAGCTTGAACGTCAGTTCCTGAAGGAGGGCTGAAAAAGTATCTGTCCCAGCTACTCAACAATTCTCTAGCATGCCATGCTACAGCTTTGAGCTCGGTCTTCCATGACCACCGGAAAGAGTGAGCAGCAGAATTCCATTTACGCGAAACAAGTAGCTGCCCAAATTTTTTATCATCGCCATCCTCCCACGAAAATCCTTTGGAATTAAGCAAATCTACAGCCTCTTTCTCAGATACTTCAGGGATCATTGTTAGGAAGTCAATAACTTTGTCGATTGAGCATCCTGCTAAAACATTTCGCGCATTTTCTCGGATCTTCTTTTTAAGAATTGAATCAGGTAGCGATATCATTTCTCCAGACAAGAATGTGTCCAGCCATATAGTAGAAGCAACAGACAGGAAAAACTCTCTATGACCAGGCTTCAATGCATTCCAGAGATCATTTTGGCGGGAGTACCCCAGAGCTGCTGCAGCCGCTCGGGAACCAAGATGTATTACAACTTCTACACACGTTTCTTCTCCATCAATACAACCGTCAAACAATTGAAATATAAAGTTGATGTCGTAAATTTCAGATGGAAGAATGCCTCCTGCGTTGATATGTGCTGCAAGTAGAGTGACTGTTCCACTTGCGTTAACATCAACACCACTGAGCAGCTTGATGTCACGAGTAGTACAGCTCACAGCACGGTGGATTAATGGTACCCACCCACAATCTACCGCTGCAGCCACAATATCTTCTGGATTCCTATTTTGGATGAGCACATCAAGCCCCAGTTCTGGCTCTGATACCATTTCACGCAGCACACTTACAGCTTCATTCAGAGGCTCAGAGATTCGTAAAATGCCCGCAAGTAGTCTAGCCCACTGTTTATCAGCGCAAAGCATTATTAGACGGGTTTTTAATTCGGGTTTTAACTTACTAGGGATGTGTTTAAGAATTGAATCCTCTGTGCCAGGATCAGAACTTATCAGACTTTGGGTCCAATTCACTGCGTCTATATTGGATGACCACCAACGCCAGATTGCCTTTGCCCAATCTGGGGTCATGTCATTAAATGCATTAGACAATCCCTTCCGAACTGCTCTGAGCCACCAAGCAACATGGCCATTACCGGCCTGATGTTCGAGAATCCAGAGTGCGTCTTCATCTGATTTGTTTTGGAGATTCTTCTGAATCCAAAAAGCTGTGGTTAACTCAACATTTGGTTGAGCTTTGGCTGCGATAGTGAGCTTGGCTAGAGAGGCACTTCGGATATCTGTAATCGTAGGGTCACGCATTTCGGATATCTTGTCGACCAATAATTCAAGGTCTTCCGGCTGTAAATCGAGGCCCCCCTTGAAAGCCTCCAGCGTTCTGACGACAAGAAGAACATCAGCAAATCTTCCTTGACTTTTCCTGAGGATTTTAAAGACAGAAGCAATACGTTCAAGGCGTTTAAGAACAGTGAAGTCTCCAGGAAGTCGATTCCAGTTGTTATGAAGAAGCTGTTCTAATTCAGGCGCAAGACCACTTGAGAAATAAGAGACAATATCGTTATCGGGCTGCTTGTATTTGCTATCTAACAATTCGTGTGATCGCCAACGAGGGATTAGCTCCTTTGGGATGATAACAATGTCAGGAAAAGACCCGACCTCCAAGGCTTCACTATTAAAAACAGTCCGAAGTGAGAGATTTTTTCGCGCAGCTGGCCAAAGACGAGGCCAGAGTGTCAGAAGTAATTTAGGGGCCAATGAGATATCCGGCACAACTACAGGTCTAATACCGCAAGCCAAAAGATGGATGACAGCGCCTGTAGGTGGTTCACGTATTTCTGAAATATCGAAAGGAAAAAATTCAAAAAGTTCTTTGAGATTTTCGATGGAACCGACTGTCTCTTGGGGGATCAATGAAACATAACTTTTTACCATATTTTTACGCGGTGCATCTTTATCCTCTTCGCCGCGCCATAGAACCCACCAATTACGTAAAAGTCCGCATCCCCAGTAGGGAGACCAGATGACCTCAGTACCCACATGTCCAACTGGACGATCAACTAAAAATCGAAGCTCTTCAAGTATGGATTCTTCTCCAACCAGGCTTGTTTTAAGAAGTTGGTGGCTACCGTCACGGTTTCCAAAAATAGCATGCTCGAAAGAGGCCATTGGTTTATACCTCAAGCAACCACGCCACTGGTGATGTGAGGTCTGGATCTTGATCGGTTGATCCCGGAGGAATCACATAACCGAAGTTCTCAGGGCCTCGTCTAGCAAACTCATCGTCACGAGAATTCGGGTCCAAAGCTCGACCCAAAGATGAAAGAGCCCATGCAGACCAAGATTCACCCGACCATATGCTTCGGATAAAGGCATGCAGGAGTGGCATTCGACTCTGGAAAACCTTTTCAGGGGTTCTATCCTCATTGAGCTCATCCCAACATGAGAGGACGACAGCAAGTCTAGGTTTTGAAATTTGCTTGAAAGTCGACTGGCCCGAAGCAAAAAGTAGCATCTGCAACATCTCCACATATCGGGCTCTATCGTCCCACCCTGCTCTTTTAACGAGATGTTCACCCAGCGTCCTTTGATCAGGATTAAGCTCTGTCGGTCGACTAAGGAGATCTTCGTGCAATTTTAAAATCGACGGACGGATAAAAAGCATCCATGCATGAGCTGCAGATATTGACTTTCGCCACTCTCGTGGCAGAATGCGTCTTTCCACAATGGAATCAAGGCGCTCCCCAGCATAATCGGGCCACTCTAGTTGTACCTCGGCACCATTACGCGTTTCGAGTTGGCATTTCATTCCCATCCAAGTTTCAGTTGGTGTATGGCCAGCAGTACGACCTTCCTCAAGGCACCTAAGCACTTCTTCAAATTTGTTTAGGTCGTCAGCTCCTCCTGGCCGGAGTTTTAATACACCTTGACGATTGTATCTCAAGCGTCCTAAAAGCTGCCCCGCATAATGTGACTTCCCAGTATCGGGACCGCCAAGAACAAGCACATCAACTGCAGACATGATGTCCCCTAAACGCTAAAAAAGGTTCATGATTTGAGACTGGCTCATAAAATCTCTCAGCTACTTTCTGCTTTTCACCGAGATCAATTGCGAGGAAAAGTGTGTTAGCAATAGTCTCTGGTTTTTTAATTGTTGTACTCCATACCTTACTATGTGGTGTGAACTGCATTCGACAACTCTCAATGGTTTTTTTGGTTTCCGGTGATAACCCAATATCGGTTTTAGTCCAAGTAAAACCGAGGGGGAGGTTCGATGCGATGGCCCCCACACGTTCCGTGAGGTCACGTGTGGCTCTCCGTGCTTGGGGAAGCGTTTCATTGTTCGACAGAGCATCTTGATCAGCGAGCAGTAGCAATACATCTGAATGCTTAAATACCCAGCGTGCGCCAGCAGCACTTTCGTGGCTTGGTGCTTTAGCCCAATGTGTAAACCATTCTCCTGGTGCATCTGTAAATAGAATATCCCGGAAGAAACCCTGTTTATTTCGTAACGATAAATGGAGCAGGCCCGGTACTCTTCCACTGCTTGTTGTGTGAGGGGGAAACGATGGAGGAGGTTCTGCAGACCACCTGCAGTACTTTACAATCGACTCCCATCCCAAGTGTCCAAGAACCACAGAACATCCAGCCCGACACCACTCCGTGTTCAAGAAGCCACATGTAAAGGAATGCAAGGAGCGTAGTCTTTCCAGAGCCAGGAGCCCCAATCAGTCCTACAACAATCGGCCTACCTCTACCTGCTAAAATCGAAAGATCGTTGGTGCCTAAAGCATAGATATTCCAAGGGATGTCACTGGAATCGGACTGGACCTCTAATTTTGTGGTATCTTTTTGATCTGTAATCCAGTTCTCACAATTTGTACGGTCAATATGCCCCAGAGCACAAGTCGTGTCTGGATAGCACCCATCATGCTTACAATGCCCTGTCATTTGATTCCCTCTATAAGCCTTCGAGCATTGAAATCACGGAAAGTCCACATTGCGAATTCAGGGAAAGTAAGTTCCAAACTTGGATTAATTCCAGTCCGAGTTAACACGTTTTCGTCGCTAATTTCAATCCCATTAATGGCTTCTATTGTCAATTCGGATAGCGGTTGGCGCATTTTGTTGTTCGAAACTTTAGGGACTATGCCTCGCAGGGTAGAGCCATCCTTGATAAAATCGTCCAGAAATTTCTTTATAGACTGTGGCTTAGGTATTTTCTGAGGCTGAAAAAGAGCGGCAACTGCTTCACTAAGGATGTAAGTTACGCTTACTGGGGCTAGGGGAGGGACTATACTGGTTAAATCGTACGCCATGGCCATGGCAGCGTTAGTCGTAGATAGTTTTCGGTATCCGAGCTTAAGCGTTGGAGAATACATGGCCTCGAACCACCAAAGAACGTTTAATCGCATTTGACTAGACTGTTGCGATTCAAGAACCTTTGTTCGAACCGTTTCGATTGAATCAAGGCTCTCAGTTAGTCGCGTTTCAAATATGTTCATGTACTCCTGCAAGCTTTTAGAAATAGCATCGGACAGGCGACTAGTTCCTAGATTGACAGCCTTTGCTAGTGCTGCGCTCATTCTAGGGGCGAATTCCGTCACCCAGTTAGCGTCGGATTTTGGCCAGTGCGGGTTTGGATCGGGCGGAGCTTGACCCTGAGCATCTTGTGGTCCTGCAGTGCGTTTGACATCCTCAACTAATTCGGTTTCTTTGAGGCTGGAATAAGATTGAAGCTTAAACGCTTCTTTTTTTTTGTTCTTTTTGCCCTTCTTTTCATCTAGAACTGGCTTTGCACTACCAAAACGGGCAGTTGCTTCAAGCTCTGCATATTCCCCGAAATCTTGTAAAAGTTTTTTTACAAGATCGGCCTCTTTCCCAAACTTAGCCTGACCATGATTGAGAGGACTTAGGGCAGTTTGCCAGATGGCAGATGCTATTTCAGGAATGTCTTTAGATACGAGAGCGAGAGCATCAATAATAATAGACCGAAGGAGTTCTCGTGGTCGATTGACGTGAGTGTTACGCATCGTCTTCCATTGTTCTATCACCAAACTCTCGACTATGTCGAAAAATGGCTCTTTTTCTCCAACATCACTGTCTATGGCTATCAGGGTTGCAGGGATGATGAGAGCCGGTTCGGTCTTTAACTTGTCGACCAATGCCGCACTAGCAGCTTCCATCTTACTGAAGCGGGAGTCATCAGCGCCAATTTCCATGAGGCCAAGATTGAGTAGTTTTTGTAGAGTTGACATTATAATCACCCTCCCGAATTTATAAACTTAATCTAATTTCACAACTCTCATGAAACTGTATATAAAATTTCTGAGATATATTTTATATATGACAGAATAAATAATGTTTGGAGTCACTACGCTGTTTGCATCCTATATATTTTTTGCCATCATGGCAGTTAAATTTTATCCAATGAAATGTATCTTACATTAAAATGTGAACGGGTCAAGTCTCCGTTTGACTCTTGCTCAGTTAACCTTCCCACTGCTCGACGGGGTTTCTTATGCGAATAAGTCACCTCCCAGCATTCAATAACCCTAGCATAAGGCCTAAAGGTAAATTTAGCTACTAGCTGATCGCAATTAGGTAAAGGCGCAAGGCGTTAAGCCTCAACGAGAATGTGAGGCATCACACAAGAGGAGCATCAGCTTGGAGACACTAGAAGGGTCGTTCCGCATCAGGCGCGATTTGAAGATCGTTTCACTTGAGGATGATCCTGCCCGCGGCAGGATTTGAGGTGCAAGGCGATTCAGTTTACAGGAATCAGAAAGCATTATTTCAGCCCTGGATAATGTATTGAGAAAATTGGGGAAAGTCAATGCCAAATTCTGTTCAGTGAAAATATGGAGGGAAATTAGCTAGTAATACCTGTGAAGCAAGCAATTTCGTGAGCACTTCATTTGAGGACCGCTGCGCTTCAGGGGCAAAAGAGTTTGTGAGCATCTTGCTTTTAGCAAGATTTGAGGGCCGTGAAGAGGGGACATCCTGCATGGATAGTGGACGGGTAGAAGGTCATTCGAGGCGAATCAAAGCCTGATAATCACATAAAAGGCACCTCCAGAGCATAGCCAAGGGAGACGATCTCCAGGTATGCTTAAGAAGCAAACAGTAACAATCAAAACAAGGAGGTGCCCCTCAGGAAGCCGCCAGCTCGATGAACCGCCAAAGAAGGGAGTCAGTCATATAGCCAATATCGAAAGATGGGGCTTAAAACCGGAGGGCCTCATAGAAGACCTCGGCAAATCGGTCAAAGACTTCTGGCACTGTCATAAAGTGGGACGCTGATAAGAAAGCAAATTGAGAAAGGATAGGTCCCTTTTGGGAAGTAGGGTAGCCGAACTCCAAAATGGATCAAGAAATGTAGATGGAAGGCAAGATTTACATAGTCTCTGTCATTGTCCTCTATCTTAGTCATTTTAACTTTTGGTTATCTCTTAAAGATCATAACCGCGCCCAACCCTGCGATAAGAGAGTAATATCTTAACTTCAGCCAAACTTGTGATAAGAGAATAATACACCATAGAAATCATGCGATTTGAAACCTGAGGTTTCTTGCCACGACCTCATACTATCAAATTCTGTTTTCATTCTGGGTATGTTGGAGATATATGAATACATAACAGCTCCGGCATCAGCTGCGGTGCGAAGTGCGGTCAGCTGCATAACTTCGTTAGACGGCGTCGATCCAACTCTCCTAGGGATCGGTCGTAAGTGCCAATTCGCATCGCTCAATCAATTGGGAAATGTCATCAGACGCAGGAGGTCCGAGAGTATTTGGTGCCTTCTCCAGTGTCGTCTGAAGTGCGTGCAAGGCATCGCGCCATTGCCCAAGGCCCACAAACGCCCGTCCCTTCCCCCAATAGTTTCCGAAGTACTCCGGGTCTTCCTTCGCTGCTTGATCGAATGCGGCAAGGGCATCACTCCAACGCTTCCTATCGACGTAGAACCAGCCAAGATGTGTGAAGAATATTGCTTGCCTGTCCTGTGCGACGCCTGCCCAATAGATCGCGCTCTTGAACTCGCGCTCAGCCGCAGTAAAGAGTCTTGCTGCTTCGGAATCATCATGTAATCCTTCGGCACGCCGCCCCAGTCCCTGCAATGCCGCAGCAAGTCCATCGTGCGCCATTGCGTGGCCAGGATGGATCTTGAGCACTTGTCTAAACTGGTCCGCTGCTTCACCGTACCGTTCCATATCCAGAAGCAGTCTACCGTAGCCGTAATGTGGATCGAAGGACTTCGGATGCTCCGCTATGAGTGCCTTGAACACCTTCTCAGCCTCTTCCCCAGAGTTAACGGTCGTCAGCCACCGAGCCCACACACTTCTGATTACAATGTCGCGGGGAAATAGCTTGATGAGGGAACCATATAACTCCCTAGTTCTTTCCTCCTCGAGGTGGTTTTGCATTAGGTGCAGGTAGTGAGTAACGACATTGGAGTTCCTGGAGTGAATGCTTATGATTTCCTCCGCTAGTGCTCGTGCATCATCGAACCTCTCGGAGGCAATAAGATAGGAAATAAAGCGGGTCCAGACGTCAGTGGCATTCGGATGAGCGTGTAGCCAAGTTGGGGTCTCTTTCAGGACGCGCTCGGTCTGCCCGGGCGTGCCCTTCCGCTCCACCAAACCGAGGTAGGCCCTTCGCACATAGTTGTCATCGGGGTGCGAGGCCAGCCAGGCGCTGGTGTCGTGGATCACTCTTGCTTGGTCTCTTTCACTGCTATACCGTTCAACTAGTCCGAGGTAGGCAGGTCGACTGCCACCCAATTCAGGATGACTCTGGGTCCAGCGATCCAGGATAGGAAGCGCCTCACGTTCACGACCACGCTTGCGGTATAAGCGAAGCAGCAGATTGCAGTCGTCTGAACTGATCGGCTCCAGCGCCAGTGCATAATCTACACACCGATCAGCCTCATCAGAACGCTCAAGTGCGAAATAGAAGGCTTGCCAGATGGTCAGCTCGCTGATTCTTTCAGCATGCTGCACGCACTGCGCAACCATTCCTTCGATGTGAGGTAACGCTTTATCGAGGGCTTCAGACTTCCTGGATGCCAAGGTTCGAAGAAGACGCGCGAAGAATCCCCTCTCTAACGGACTGGAAACCTCAACTACGCTCATTAGTTCGCGGAGTACAGTCGCGGAAGACCGATGCCTTTCGAAAAGCCTCTGGGCCGTCTCGGCACGTCTTTGATGGCCAGGGCGCAACAGCTCTTGGCGCTTTTCGTCGCAGAAAACTAGCCCCTGCGCACCTTCCCGGTTGGGCAGATCGTGGAACCTCCCCTCTGCGTCTAGACGCTCAAGCAGAGATGCTGGTGTCGCAACGCCGTAGCTATACGCAAAACAGAGGTATTCGTATGCATGGTACATTTGCTCGTACCGTCTCAAGAGATTGTCCAAGGAGTCTTGGACGACATCCTGGAATCCCTTCCCAAAAGTTAACTCCGCCATTAAGACGAGGAACTCATTAGCCGCTCTCAATCGGGTCAACTGATCTGGAGTCAGGTCCTCGAGATCTTGATCCAAACGATGGAGCACACGCTTCTTCTCCTCAAAACTGGGTGGTCCCAAATGTATGGAGACTATCTGGCCCTTGAGTCGTCCAGGAGGGTACTCGTTTGTTTGAGACGTCGCCAAGATGGCGAGTGGCAACCAAGGATTCAATTCTCGGAGCGCTTGGCAGACTTCAGGGTGCCGGAAAAGGTCGTCCGCGAGCACGCAGACAGGGCGACGCAACCTTCTGCAGAACTCGGTCATCCGATACCATACCTCCGGTTCCTCCTTGTCTTTCACGCGGATGACAAGCATGCGATGCACCTTGTGGAGTTGTGCCGCAACACGCCACGCCAAGGTCGATTTTCCGGAACCTGACTCTCCGTGGATGCAAACAAAGCGAAGAGAATCCACGGGCTTGGTGAGCTCCTCAATCACATCAGCCTGCTGGTCGCGCTCGACATCCGCGTGAGCGGCGATTATATCCCAGTCGAGGGGCGCAATTTCGTAAAACTCTTTCTTGCGGGCAGCATCTGCAGGGTGCGACAGCAGTTCGTCGGTGAGAATCTCCACGCGCCCATCGAACACGTCGATATAGGCCTCGGCCGTTACTGCTGGATGCCTCCTGAACAGCCCGCTGAAGTACTCCCCGAGCCTCCGTCGAAGTGATTTCGGGGAGGCTAGCCAGAAAACGATGGCGAGGAAGATGCCAACAAGAGCAATCAACAGTTCCATGACCACCTGCCTCAAAAACGCCGTCTAACATTAATATTGGATTGAAAGGTTTCCACCTATTGAAGTATTATGCAAAAAAACTGGAAAAGGCCGATCCTGAGCACTCAAACTTAAACCTCTTGTCTCATCTCAGTTTAGCGTTGATTTGCGATATATTGAGACTATCTCCATTCAAAATAACGTTGAATACGTTGGAGATATATGAATACATGACGCTCCGGGTAAGTGCTAGGTATAGAGCGCAGCGAAATACCTGTCCGACTTCACCCGCTAGACTGCCAGGCCAACTCCCCCCGACCGTGGCTTGAGCGCAGCGAAAAGCCAGTCGGAGTTGAAGGGCATGGCTAGGCTATATTTATTAAGGGTCAATTGCTATTTTTTACAGGAACTAAACTCAGCCCAAACTTACCTGTAATTTTACTATCGATTGAATCAACAGATCTAAGAATAAAATAATTATCCTCCAGAATTTCTTTGAAGCTAAGTTTTAGCGACTCACCAACCTCAAATGGGTATTTGGGAAAGGCTTTTTTAAACTCAGAATTAATCTTTCCTCCATTGTGAACAATTAGATTTCTAATTTTGGTCATTAGAATAAATTTCTCTATATCGTCAGTTTTGTCACTAAGTTTTATGCCTATTCTTGATTCATAAAATTCAAAAATATCTTTGAACCCACTATAAAATAGGCTTTCAATTTTTTTATCTGCAAGAGCCCTTCTTAATTCAACTATATCGTCGAAGTTGAGAATGTAATCTAGTCTTTCTTTCTCGCCTGATTTAAGCAATTGAGGTTTAACTTCAATTATTTCAGCCAGGATATTCTTTAGATATAAAATGAAATTATCGACTGATCTGCTGTAAGCCATTTGGCTAAGCAAGTTTTCATAAGTCTTGCTTCTAAAAAGCAATCTGTCTGCCTTGCTAACAACGATTTGATCAAAGGTCTCTTTAAATTTTGGTCCCAAGGATTTTATGTAATCTAAGCTTTCCTCACGGAAATTTTCATAACGGGCATAGAATACTCTGTCTGAAACAAGTAAATAAAAAATTAAATATTCTAATATCTCAAGTTCTTGAAGAAAGATAATGGCAGAACTTGAATATTTGACCTTTAAGACTCCACCCCATGGATGCACATGCACAGTTTTCATATTGTATTCTTCAGCCTGACGGATGAGCTCAGCCGCGCGGTTTTATTGCGTCGGCTGAATTAGCCTTGTTAGCATCATACTTCAAAATCATTTCTTTTTATCCAGTCTAAATCCCAAGTACCCCATCTTCCTTTTGTGCCAATTTCTAAGAAAAGAGCACATGAATATTTTAAAGTATCTCCATACGCTTTAAGCTTGTTATAATCATATTTTCGATCTAATTTATTAGTACTCTTCTTGACTTCGATAACGAGCAAATTTGGTCCTTCCCCGCCTCGTTTGTGGACAATAACATCTGGAAAAACAGACTTTGCCTCGGTATCATTCCAATCAACTTTGTCTTTTGGAAGATCAAGCTCCTTAATTTTATCAGCATTTTTGTTATACTCGCAATCGACATCCCAATCTGGAAAATGATTCTGAAGATGGCACGCCAGTCTATGGTTAATTGAGCACTCGTTAAGGTCATGTTTCAGCAGATGTCGATCTTTATAACATAACTGTTTGATAGAGCTGGTTACCAATTCATCAATTCTATCAGCGCTTATTGAAGTTACCATTTTTTCCTCATTTCCTGGGATGCTAACGGGCTGCTCAAAGGCGGCGAGGTGTTTGCCGTCCTCTGGAGCAGCGGGTTATGTGACAGAAGCGACCACAAATAAGGAACTTTGCATTATTATAAATTGACTTCGCATTAGTCCTTTTTACCGAGGCCTTTGAGGGCTGCCATGCGGACTTCGTCTTTAAGGTTCGTATTTTTCGCAATACGGCCTAAAGATTCGGCTCCATCTGAGCCCAGATTTCCGAGCTGCTTACATGCTTCAATTCGAACTGAATCTTTGAGGTTTGTGTTGCTGGCTATTTCCTCTAGCTCCTTTGCCTTTTGATTGGTCATAATTGTTCCCTCCTTGCAAGAAGTTAACAATTTAATGATTCGTCATCATTAATATTAGATGGAAAATTTCCCACCTATTGAAGTATTACGCTAAAAAACTGGAAAACGCCTATCCTAAGCACTCAAACTTAAACCTCTTGCCTTATCTCTGTTTAGCGTCGATTTGCGATATATTGAGAGTACCTCACGAAAATCGGACTTGTCAAAACCTTTGATCACTTGCCGGGATATGCGCCTCTATAAAGCATTGGATATGATAGGAGATTTATGGAGCTTATTGAAAAGCCACAATTTTGTAAATTTACGCCCTCTAACACAATTTGTGGGAAATAATGATTTGACTCCACCAATATATGGTGGTATAATTCGCCAATATAAAAGCCCTGACCGTTTGAG
Organism: Desulfatiglandales bacterium; assembly: GCA_035527895.1. Classification (GTDB taxonomy): domain Bacteria; phylum Desulfobacterota; class DSM-4660; order Desulfatiglandales; family B25-G16; genus JADFWK01. Next base: position 39,166 of record DATKZQ010000144.1, on the reverse strand, counting down.
GCGGTCAGGGCTCCGGTTGAAAAAGCCCGATGGGCTCTTGTTTGATTGTGTAGGTTCTCACATATCTTGATGGGGAGTATCATGTCAAGAAAAAAATTGTAAGAACATTACTACTCTTCCCGTCGGCTGCTTTTTCAAATCCTGCCGGTGGGGAGGAGGTGAAAACCAATATGTCGGAAACTATAAGCCACAAGCGAGCCAAGGCCAATGCACCAGGCAAAATTGAAGTCCCAATTAAAGGTGGTAGAAGGCTTGATTCTGCTACAAGCAAGACGGCAACAGAAGTTGAGCGCAATCGCCAAAATCTGGATAAAGCTGCCAGCAGGCTGAAGGCTAGCGGCAGGCCCAACCGAGTCCTCCAAGTTCCACAACCGCTAATGAAAGATGCGGCAAAGGCCATGAGGAATAAAGGCCTCAGCGGGTCTGTAAAAAACATTTCCGGAACAAGACGAATAGCTGTCCGGAAAAAGTAGCCATTCCTTTTAAATAAATGGCAAGGCGGGTCATTATCTTGGCCCGCCATTTTTTTGCTAAAAATCTACCTTCCCAGTCACAACCCTCCCTATCTCATCATGGCCTTTAATCACACCCGCAGCATCAACATCAGCCCCGTCAATAAGAGGGGAACATTGGTTCCAAAACAACTTACTACAATTGAAACAATACTTGTTATCAAAAAACTAAATCTGTGATCTTGCCACGATCTGACATCATAGATGTAGCCAAGATGTTGTTATACGCTTTTCGTACATGCAACTCCGCGCAAGATTCAGACTCGAACTCGAATGGACAACTCCCCTGAGGATATTTTATGCCTCTTAACAAGGATAGCTTTCCTTTTGTTGCCGCTGGCCTGTTCTGGTGCCGGAGGTTGGCACCCAACCTACATAGACGCGAGACCCGGAGGATTCCGAGTCACTTTCATAGCCGATTTCAGGAGACGGGGAAGGCCTTAATAGTAAAGGCTTCCCCTTTTCTATTGCAGATTTCGGGGCTTTTTGAACTTTTGGTTTTGCTAGGTTTCGATTGGAGTTCTTTGGGTGTGGTGGTCACAAGAATTGTTATGATTTGCAGTGAACTAAAGATCGCGTTTTATCAATTCCTCCCTGAAATCAAAAAGAGTGCTATCGGCAGGCAGATCATCTTCTAGAAACCAATGAAGCCATTCATTGAGAATTAGCATTGCTTCCTCGCTTAAGCAGTGTTGTGTCCATTCATAGGTTTCATAATGCCGCCCTATTGGCTGAATATGGTCAAGCCTTAGAATAGACTCGCCAACATCACCAGGCAAGGGGAGTATATCCCAAATGTAATGAGGGTATTCGCATCTTTTTATCCTATCAATAAATTCCTCTCTAAAGCCAGACCGTTTTCCCCCTTTATCAGCGCCATAATAGGGTGCCACTAATATAGTTGGGGCAGTCTGCCATCTTGGTTTTCCATGTCTCAATTCTTTAGGAATATCTGGACCGCCAATGCTTATTATTAAGACCGGGCGCCTTTTTGCACGATAGACTGTTCTCACTTCTCCTTCAAAGTCTGGGAGTGCAGCAACCGGAAGTACATATGTCCGGGATGGCTTATCAATTCTCAGGGCTTCTAAAGTATAATTAGCTTTGGAGTGATCAGTTGGGTCGGTTCTTCCAATCGGGTTGAGAGTCATGGGAATTTGATCGACATGAGGAACAAAGGCCTTTATTAATCGACCTCTTTTAATATCCTTAGATTCATCAATGAGCCACCATTTCTTAACGTATGCTTGGATGGAATCATCAGGATACATCAGATTCAGTCCTAGACGGCGATTTCCATATTTCTTTAGAAAATGATAGCTGGCCCTCTTGGGATTCTATCGGCTCACCAGCTATTTCATCTAGCCATTTTTGCCCCTCAAAGAACACTTGATCATATCTAGGCGCGGTATAAACAGAAGGCTTCTTTTTTTTGGCTAATTTCTTTGACAGCATCGCTTCCATTTTTTCCTTGAGACGGCTTCTCGCTGTTTTGCTTAATCTCTGATCTTTTGTGGAGGCTCGGATCTCCCTAGTATCCTCTTCATCTTCTGGATAGGGCTCAAAAGAAAGCTGTTCTCCGGGTGCAGCTCTAAGCATCGGATCTGTCGCATAGACATAATGAAGTAATGCTGATGTATCATCCCCAAATTCATGAACAGCTTTTTTAAGGGTAAGGGCAATCTCAAAAGGGAGTTGCCTATCCAATTCCTCGAATAATTCATCATCTACTAATTCCCAGCGAAAGAAGTCATCTTCATACTTGGGACTACTTATCCTTCTTTCTGAGGCATCGAGTTCCCGCACAACAGGTTCAATTCTTTTATATACTTCAGTAGACCAGGGACCAAAACGATGGAATATCCAAGGAACATTGGTATAGGTTGGACCTTTATGCCATTGGGAGTGGGCTAAGTCAGCTAAATAGACGTATTTAACTAAATGAATGGGGCCAAGTTCTCTATTGCCTGGGTCTTCCTGGCCAGCGACTAAAAGTATATATCTGAGGAGGGTATCGACCCTATTCATATCCATAAATTTTTTCTACGTGCTTTGGATATACTGTTTGTGCTGCTTACTATTAATAATCACGATTTGTCAAACCTAAAACTCATTAGATCGGCATAGCTTTAAGAGCAGCAATCCTCGTGCCATTCCTTGGAATGACGTGCGGGGAAAAAGGGGTCAGGTCGCAACTTTCAACAAGATCGGGCTTTTTGATAATCGCAATCAAGATGTCTTTGAGTCCCTTGTCGGTGCCAATGAGCTGCTTGAATCTTCTGCTGGACTGAGTCACCTCAGGGCCAGTCATGGCATAGGAGGTTATATGGGTATTAAGCTCCCTGATATTCAATGCGCAATGACCTCGCCATGCTCGTTTCTGACCTTAGATATAGCATTACTGTTAAAATGTCCTTGAAAAAGGGTTGCCCCCGATTCACGATCGAAAGACGGTTGAAGATCGGGTATGTAAACTATTTAGTATAGGAACAGAAGATATCTATTCTAAGAGCAAAGAAAAGGTGAAGGCTCGTGCATTGGGATTATTGTGCTACCGTGCGGTTACAGCGCTTGGGTATGGATTAATGGAGTGGGCGAGGCAACTTGGGCTAACGCAACCGGTTATTGGGTATGCGTTAAGCAGAGAGGAACATATCGCCAATCAGAACCATCATAAACTTCAAAAGTAATTGAATTATGTATTTGAGCCCATCCTTCACGGCCCAGCTCTACTCCGACCCACTTACTCAAGATTTTTGGCTTGACAGCCCAATGCTCTCCCTTTAATCTAGGATCTATATGAAAGTCCCCTTGGCCTTCATAATGTCTTCAGACCCCCGCGGTAACCCGCCGTGGGGGTTTTCAATGCGGGCGGGCACGTTCGTGCACTTCTTCCCGTAACCTCCCATCTCCCACGAGATACCAAGAACATATCGAAGTATTTCCTAAGCGTCACGGACGGGAGATAAATAGCAGATATTCAAACTTGTGGCCCTGGCTATTTGAAACCGAAATCAGCTGGCGCTGCAAGCGATCGGCTGGATTGGTTTGTTAGTCAAATGGACATTTTTCCCTCATCTTTTGTCCTTTTTGTATATCTGATACCTTAATTTCCTGCTCCTTGCCATGTTCTCCAGCCTCAATCTGTAGTTGCGTATCCACCGATTCTGCATTGGCAGCCTGTCACGTACCCCATCGGGGGAATGCTTTTTCTACAAAAGCATGGCTGGAATCACTCGTATAACGGTAAGGGGCAACCTGCCACCAGAGTGCCAGAAGCCACGGCCTTGCGGATAGCTCCAAAGGAATCGTCGCATTTCTAGGCTGAATCGCTTCGGCCTTTAGGTCAGCCCAATTGTATGTCGATGGGTAAATTTTGGTTTGGTCGGCGCCAGATGTAATATTGAGAGTGCAATACTCCCATTTCTTGTCAGGCAGACAAACCCGATGTGAGATTCTTGTGAAATCAGGCCACAGAGCCCTGCACGTCTGCTTAAGATTAGTGCGTACAAGTAGATGGATCAAAGGTTCCGCCGTGAAACTGCTTCCTGCAGCCGCCTCTTCGCCGACGGAGCTGATTTCTCCATCCTTGGCCAAACGCAAGTAGAACCGGACGATCTCCTCATAACTATAGTACGGATTTGCTAGTGGGGACGTGCTCTTATGTTGGCTCCGAGCTATTACAGCTTTGGCAAGGCGCGCTATTTCAAAGTCAGGCCGAATGGTCGCGTCATGTTTTCGTAGCCACACGAGCCAAGGTACTAAGCTCGCTATTGCACCTTCTCCCCACAAATCGATATTCTTGTGAGGCTGAATTAACCACTGTTTCAGTTCCAGTCGAGCTTCCTCCGTCAAGCACAAAGATGTTTCATCTAATAGGGCAAGGCAGCTGAGCAAACCTAAAAGTGTCGTGCATCGCCACCCATACACTTCATGGTCCGAAAGGGCATTTCCTTCGATGAGGTGCTTTCGTTCCGTGACCTCGTTCCATAATTGCGAGAGAGCATCGGCAATGGCTGTCTCAGCTAATTGCAGCGTCTTCAATGATGCACCATCTATCTTGTATTGGCGCTTCTCTCCCGCTGCTATAAGACTGACCGCTAAAAGTGTCCATGCTGAAGCCACGGCAAAATGATTCTCTGCCTCCGCAAAACCCGCAGTGGCGATACCCGTTAATAGTGCCCCACTTGTTGCTGAACGGTAATATGCAGGTTTACTTGAGAGCTTTGCCTCACTCGATTCTAAAGCCAGAATCTTGCCGATAAGCTGAGAGAGTTTTTTTGCGGGTAGGACATCTCTCGGGTCGGACAAAAAAAGTTCAAGTAATAGTCGAGAGTCATCAAGCTCGCTTGGCCAAAGAGAGGCGCCGAACTTCTTGCACCACGCAAGCAAGTCGCCCCGAGAAAGAAGTGAGACCTTAGACGGGTAAGGCATCCGATTCAGGTCATCAATTGCTCGCTGGACTTCTTCATCATAGTAGCCATTGCTTACCAAGTAGGCCCTGTGCGGCCTAACCGGAAAGCCCGGGAAGACAACTGGCTGGGTCATTAGCTGAACGAGTTGCGGCTGAATGTCGTCACGAAACTGGGTTAAACCCAGTTTTCCACGACGATGGCTCTTTAGTTGGAAAGCGCACCCATTGCCCTTTGCGTCAATCGCGAGCACATCTTTGCCGTATTCAAGGGCAGTATGCCGTGTGCTATGCACAACTCTATATCCTTGGGCGGATAGCAATTGTACGAATACAGGCTGATAGCTACGTTCGCTTGCGCTATCCAACCAATTTTCTAGAAGCTTCTCTAGCACGCCACTCCATCCTCTTCCTAATCATGATTTCCTCATGCCGCTTTTGGAGTATAGGGTCCGACTCTATTTGTTCGAAGACCTTTTTCGCTTTTGGAGCCAGTGCTGGTGGGACAACAATCGAAAGATTTTTGTGCTTCCCGGTCTCATCGAAATCGAGTTCTATGGTCTCTAGAACGGTAAATACAGCCTCAGCATCTAGAGGCTTCCCTTTCTGGTCCGTAACTTGCCCTGCCTTTTCGAGCACTTCGTTTAAGGTGCCGAACAGTTGCTTACTTATTTGGCCAGCCATCTGGTCAGCCATGTCGTTGAGCTTAGCTTTTCGCTCTTTGATTGTGAGTTCGGGAATTTCGCCTGATTTCAACGACAACTCCGCCGAGGCTTGTTTAAGCTTTGATTCGTCAATTGTACCATCTGCTCGCAGAGTCCGCGTGCGGTCACATTCATGAATTATGTATTTCGGCACTTCACCGAAAAATCCAAGCCGCAAATTCAATTGGGTTTGAAAATAGCGATAAAGGGCTTGCTCGATATCTTGTTTGAGGCTTGGTAAGTCTGGAAGCACAGATTTCTATTCTCCCTCCTTAGGCTACCTGACTTAACTACAAACTTCTATATATTGAACTTCGGCTAAGAGAAGGTTGTGAAATCTCCAAACGACCCTTGATTATCCGACGAAGAATTTTTTCGGCGAATGAGAATTTGGCGTTGAATTTGAGCGCTGCCCTGAGTGAGTTCTTGCGACGGTGCTGCTTGATCAGGTCCGCAATGAGGTCCGTGAGAAGCGTAACTCAATTCGTACTGAACAAGAGTAGAAGGAATAGGATAGAAGTTCAGCGTTTTCACCGAGAAAAGAATATAGGGAAAAAGGGAATTTTTCAATACAATTCTAACGAGTTGGTACGAAAGGGGCCTTAATATGCTCACAACTTCGTTGCCGTGCTGCCACGCCCTCAAGGCATCTTAATTCCCCAATAAGAAGCTTCGTGTACCTTGCCTTATGTTGCGAGTGTCCCTAACCCATCAAAAACACGGAGGTTTTCATTCTGAGCGTGGGAAACGAGAATTCATTGTAATGCCAATGGGTTATAAGGATTCCTACAAAATTGTAAGGAAAACTCGCAACATAATTCTAGCATTCAGTCATACCTTGCTTGGTTCATCCAGGGATGAAATAGCGCTTAAGAGGCTACAGGGTCAGGGTGGAGATCTGTCTATTTCTTTTGGGCATTCTGATGTCGCATAAGGCACGTAGGTGCCCTTATACGAAGGATCCGGAATAGAGAAGCTTGCCATATCAAAAGCGAGGTACCTGTTTAAAGGCGTACGCCTCACTTATCAAAACAATATTACACAAAGGAAAAAAATCAAAGAGAATTAGAAGAATTATAAGGATCTTTCCTCTCTTTCTGGAATCATATGGAACCAAATACTCACAACATAAGCAAACTGGCAACACAACTTGCCACGACATTCAATATAGAAAAACCGGATGTATGATAAAGATACCAAAGCCTCAAGCCATGAGATGGTATCGACCTAGACTTCCAGCGCAAATCGACAAATTCAGTAGAGGTAGCTGCTCGCAGATGGCATCTTCAATTCCCTGTTTGGCGCGTTGACATTCGGAGCCTTGATTTCCAAACGCAGAAGATCGCAGGAATCAAAGGCAGGGTGCCCACTAGCACTGCAAATCTGCTGATCCTGAGGTTAAGCTAAAGGCCGATTTTCCTTGACTTGACAAGCCTTTTGTCGTTGTATCAGTTTTAATTCCATGCTCCAATCATCTAATATCTGTTTGAAACACCCCGGTGGAAACACTCTCTTCTTTACGACGTTCCCTATTGCTCGTGTCCCTTCCCTTCGGGATTCTTTTGTTCGCCCTCCCCATCTATGGTAAGCGAATCGGAGCAGATGCGGTTCAGATAGGTCTCTTTTTTTCGGTCTTTTCCCTCATGACCGTTCTCATTCGGCCAATTGTGGGAACGGCCCTCGACCGTTTCGGGCGACGTCCATTTCTGATTCTCGGACTTTCAGGCTATGCCGTTACCATGTTCATTATAGCCTTTTCCGTCCAGTTGTGGCACATTACTCTGGCGCGGGCCTGTGAGGGAACAGCCTATGCCCTTCTATGGCTCTCGGTGCAGGCTATCACTGCCGATGCGGCCGAGACAAATGACCGAGGTCGCTCCTTTGGCAGTATGCCCCAAGCCTCATACCGAGGCGCGATCATTGGTACCTTTATCGGTTTTGGCGTGCTCTCCGCAGTGGGCATCAACAACGGCTGGCGTCCGTTGTTTCTCGGTTACGCTACTACATGTCTGATCGGGGCACTCCTCGCACTGCTGCATGTACCCGAAACTAATCCAGCCTTCAGCACACATGCCGAGCGTCCGCCACTCCCGCGGTCTCGCCCCTGGATACTATTGCTGCTCGTGACAGCAGTCACCGGTGCATCATGGGCGATGATCACGCCAGTCTTGATGATATTCTTGCAGGAAAAGCTGACCACGGACGTGGCGAGCCTGGGTACAGCGTACTTACCCGCTGCGCTTATCTGGGCGGTTCTCCCCAGCCGGTTAGGGGCACTGGCTGACCGATTTGGCCGGAAACCATTGATGGTGCTGGGTCTGATCGCTGCGGCTTCCAGTTCCTTTTGTATACCTCACATCGGAAGCCTGCTGGGGTTGGCAGCGGTATGGGCATTTCAGGCGCTCTGTTATGCCGCTGGAGACCCAGCCGAGGAAGCACTCGTGGCTGATCTGACCGGGGGTGATCAACGTGGTCGCGCTTACGGCATGTATGCTATGGCAGCAGGGCTGGGAGCTACCTTGGGGCCTCTGGTTGGGGGATGGCTCTATGAGGCAATTGGCTCAAAGGCCCCTTTCTACGCCAATGGGATCGTTCTTGCAATCTGCGCAATCATACTGGCTGCTCTTTTGAAGATTCCCAGTCAGCAGCGTCAACCATTCTAGTGCCCTCTCTTGAGCTTAGGTATGCCGCCAATAAAGATGGGGTCGACTCTGCTCTTGGCTCTTGCTCCTCTAAGCTTCCGACTGCACGACACGATTTTTTTACCGATTTCTGCTCAAAGCAGTTTTCGGTAAAGGCAAAGGGGGCGGCAGAAACACCGCAAAGAAAGTGGCAATCTATGACATTAAACGCTATTCAGGGCTTGGCAATCAGGAGATTGGTACCTTGTTCGGAGGTATGCACTACAGTGCGGTGAGCAAGTCCTCTGCAAGGCTGGAGACGGAGATGACAGACGATAACGCTTTACGGGATCTTGTTACAGAAATAGTGTCAAATGTCAAGACCTGATAATTCCTCGTAGACTGTACAAGGTGCGTTTACACGAAGAAAGGGTGAAGAGGTCCATCCTCCTCACCCTTTTTGTTCTATGAACTGCCTAACGGAGCGCCACCGAGATTAACTGGCGGCAGCTGCTTCGCCAAATTTCTTATTGACGATCATCGCTATGGAAGCATCTCCTGTTATATTCGCAGCAGTCCCAAAAGAATCCTGTATCAGAAAAAGGGCGAACATTAGTGCCATTGCCTCTTCACCGAATCCGAGCACACCTGTTAGAACCGGCCATGCTGCCATGATAGACCCACCAGGAACTCCAACAGCGCCAACCTCTATAACACTAAGAATTAATATGAAAAGGATTAATGAAGCCAGACCTGGCATTTTAGCGTATGTCAGCAATGATACCGTAATTGCGCTGATGGTGATGGTCATTGCAGATCCTGACAGATGAGTCTGGGAACACATCGGAAAAACAAAATCCGCTATATCCTCCCTCATATCAGGTATTGTTTTTCCTCTTGCCAGAGAAATAGGCATGGTAACAGCACTTGAGGTGGTTCCCCAGGCTGTGAGATATGCTGGGAACATGGTCTTAAATACTGGGTAAGGGTTGCGCTTTGCATAGCCACCTGCAATGGAGTACTGAATGAAAAGCCATGCCCACTGTAACAACACGATAATAACCAGCATATACCCAAATACAACCATTTTCGGCCAGATGTCCCCTTTATAGGAAATCGTTGCAAACACACATCCGACATAAAAAGGAATTATGGGGATAATAACTCTTCTAATCATCTCGGAGGATATTTCTCTACCCTCCTGCGTAATTTTTAACAGATTATCCGACTTTACCCACGTCATGCCTATACCCAGAACGAATCCAAGGACGATCGAGGTTATGAGTGATGCTGAAAAGGGATAGGGAATCTTGATATTTACTATATTGGGTGGGAGCTTCCGTGGCACTATCTTACCCATTGCCACTTCGGTAATCGAGGGAAAAGCTTTGAAAAAAATAACAATTACAATAGCCCCTAAAACACATGCAACAACGGTATAGGTGTAGGAAAGGCCCACCGTAAAGTTCAGCATTTTACCCGCTCTCTTTCCAAGATCAGCTATCCCCACGGCGAGAAAGGTAACCATAATCAATGGAAGGAAAAACTGAATGAGGTCCTTCAAGATATCTTTTCCAAATACAGCAACATACATGAGCCATTTTGTCCCTACCCATTCACCGGCATAGGTCCCGATAATAATTCCCAGAACTATGCCCACAACGAGCTTGATAATGAGTTGAGTTGGTTTCACTGGTTTCATGATCTAATACCTCCTTTTTTGTATTTTTATAGGGATCTCGCCTTGACTCAACTATCCCCTATATGTTGCGTTTTGAGCTTTGGTCCCCTCCTGTGCTTGCCAAGATCTGAGTATCGCAATAGGTCAATAGCCACCGCCTGTTGAATAAGCCGGTAAAACAGCCTGCCCCGGTAGCGGGATGTGCGCCGGTTGAACCTGAACGTATATTCAGGAGGTAATGCTCGAGATGATCATGGCTGAGTGCTCCCTGATGAGTACCCACCAACCATCGCTTCAGCAGTCCGGCTACTCTGTTGCAGCGCGGCAGAAGATTCTCTCCGACATCCGCCTTATTCCGCACCACTTCATGAGCATAGCGAAGGGCTTTCAATCGATTGCATCCGTTTCATCGATCAGTGCGCACAATACTGCCCGCTACCACTGCCTGTTGAACGACTGGCTCCAACCTGCCGCTCGAAGCATCCGCTAGCCTTTGCAACCGAATACGTCCACTGCCCTAGCCTTTACCTGCGCCGCTATCATAACCAATGCCTTCCCTTCAGCCCCACAACCGCGTTTAGCAGGTTTCTCACCGCCAAGGTATGTTTCATCAACTTAACCGATGCCCGTGAGTCGATCTCTTGTGGGCCGCACCATCGCACACAGCACCTTCTGCAGCCACGTCCACGCCGTCTCGAAACTACCCAACCCCAAAATCCGCTGCAACCCCTTCGCATTGGCGCCATTCTTTTGGCTGGTCACTCACCAGATTGCCCGAACGTACATCGTCACGGGCAGTCGGCAACTTTCAAAGATCGTTCCGGCCTTTACCGAAACAGGATACGCACAGGCTGCACATTTGCAAGGTCCTCTGCCGGTGAACCACACCTTCCCCGCCCCGCATGGCGGGCATGCAAACCCTTGAGCCTACCGCACGGCATACAAGTACTGAACGCATGCCGCCTCCGTTGCAAACTGACATTCAAGTTCTTCCAGGGTCTTTGGATACTCCTCCGTGCCCTGGGATACTAAATCTTGTACTTAGTTGACTCAAGGAGATAGCCCTGTTTTTTTATGATTGCGGGAAACAATCTCCCCCATGTTCTCAAGGACAAAAGCAACATCCTGCTGACTGATATCATTATGGGTAACAAGACGTAGGGTGCTTTCTGAACACACCTTAACTTTGATATCCAACTGACTTAGCCTTCCTGCAATGGATGGTGCATCAAGCCCCAAGGGAGAAAGATCTGCATTTACTATATTTGTCATAACACCACCCCTGTCTACGGTGATACCCATTTCTTCAAGACCGATTCGTATTCTTTCGGCATTTTCATGATCTTCAGGCAGCCTTTTTACCATTTTCGTCAGTGCTATAATTGATGGCGCTGCTATAACTCCAGCCTGCCTCCATCCACCTCCCAGCCTCTGTTTAACCCTCCGTGCTTCATATATGAAATCTTTCTTCCCAGCAAGGATAGAGCCTATGGGGGCTGCAAGACCCTTGCTGAGACAGAAGGAAACAGAGTCGCAACAATCAAGGAGATCCTTCACATCCACATTCAGTGCAACAGCTGAGTTGAAAATGCGCGCACCATCCATGAATAACGGTATATTCTTTTCTTGGGCAACTTTCACTGTTTCCTCATAATCACTCCGTTTAACAGCAAGGCCGCGGTTAAGATGAAAACTATTTTCAAGACAGATGAGGGATGTCCTCGGCCTCTGGACACCTTCAGGCATAATAGCTTCTTTTAATAGTTTCGTGTCATAGATTCCACTATCGCTCTCGATCGGTCTAACCTGCACACCGGAAATAGCTGCGAGAGCTCCTGTTTCAAGGTTATAAATATGGGAATCAGAAAAAACGATAATCTCATCTCCTGGCCTCGTATATATCATAACAGCAATCTCATTGCTCATGGTGCCTGAAACGGTAAAAATAGCATCTTCCTTTCCAAGCACCTCTGCAGCAAGCTCTTCAAGTCTAATCACCGTTATATCATCCCTCAAAATGTCGTCTCCGACAACGGCATTTTTCATGGCATCACGCATCTCGAGGGTAGGCTTGGTTACCGTGTCGCTTCTCAGATCAATAACCTTATCCATTGCTTGGTCCGTTAGTAAATACTTATTTGAAGATCTTTATGGGTTCTTTGAAGAGGTAATGCATAGTGCCTTAGGCTAGGGAATGATACAGAAAATGAGTTCAGCACAATTAATACCGGGCTGGATTTGTAAAGTCAAGAACATTCTTTCGGTGCCCGTGGGTGAGAATGACCGTGTCAATGTCCACCGGCGCGATCCCCCCGGCCTTAAGGTTCTGAAGGAGTTTGCCTGTTGTTGGTGCAAGATCACCTGCACCCGTATCCACCAGCACCAAATGGTCACCCGTGTTAACCACCAGACAGATGTACGGACTTGTCCACTCGACCCATTGTTCTGGCTGCAGGTTGTGTTCCACCAGTGCCTGCTCAAGAGGTTCAGTTGGCGCATTGGCGAATAGAAGGATAGCAGGAGGAGGGAAGATTGGAGGTGCGTACGTGAACGTGCCGTCACTGACAGCAGTACATTCGATCTTGCCTATCTCAAACCGGAAGGTTTCCTTGCTCATGCCTATCACCTCTGTGCGTTTCTTACCCCTTCAAGGTGTTCGCGGGAATTCCCCATCTGAAGCCAGAATAGTACAATCTTCCCTGCTCATCGCGTGCCATGGTACCCACGAGAACAGGGGGAACGCATTTCCGGAATTGATTCTAAAAGCCAGCAATTGACGTGTCAATCGGATTCCTTCAAGCAGAGGAGAAAGGCGCGGATGGCTGCCCCGAGGAGGCGACCTCAAGCGCTCATATCTCCGTTGATTGTCATTGGAAATACTGCATAATCCTGCCGCAGCGGCGCATACTCGATGTCATGTTGTATGCAATAGATTTACGGAGGCGAAAGGAAATAGGCTGGAATGAACTGTCTCGACCTGACTGAGAGGGGCCGGGTGAGATAATGAAGACCTTAGATTCACATATGAAAACTTCTGAAGGGCTGCAGTTTTAACGGCAAATATTCAAACTCGGGATCCTGACTATTTGAAACCGAAATAGACAGAATAGTCATAGATGAACAACTGCGTATTTCATCTTGAATTATTTATCTTCTGCAGAGATAATTTTGCTCGCTCGGTGCAATCCAGTATTGACCTTTCAACCACGATATGTAACCCTAAAATTAACGGAAGTTCACTTCTGGCAAGAAACATATCAAGAAACATTGGGCATAACTAGCATTCTGATAGCCAGAGAGGCTAATTAATTTTCAGGAGGTAAAACTATGGATTTAATCGAAGGGATCGAGACCAGACGCAGCATCAGGGCTTTTAAGGATACCCCAATCCCAGAAGAGACACTGAATAAAATCTTGAAGGTGGCAGCCAACAGCCCATCCTTCAGCAACACCCAGCCCTGGGAGGTGGCCGTTGTCTGCGGAGAAAAGAAAGAAGATTTAAGTAAAATAATCTACGATTTGGCCAGCAAAAAAGCAGAAACCCGTCCCGACCTCCCCAGGCCCACGGGTTGGCCGCCGGAGCATGAAGCACGTTCAAGAGATCATGGGAAACTGAGGTTGGCCGCCCTCGGCGTGAAGCGGGATGAAGAGACGGAAAGGGAGAAGCTGAGCCTGATGAACTTTGAGTTCTACGGGGGACCCTGCGCAATCTTGCTTTTCATGGACGGCTCGCTTAACGAGTGGTCGATCTTCGACATGGGGCTTTTTGCCCAGAATCTGATTCTGGCGGCGCACTCCTTTGGTGTGGAAAGTTGCCTGCAGGCCTCCGTCACCAACTACGCTCGGGAAATCAAGAAGTTCCTGGGGCTAAAGGAGAGCAAAAAGCTGCTAATCTGCATATCCTTGGGCTATCCGGATAACGAGGCCAAACTGAACACCTACCGGGCAATCAAGCAAAAGCCTGAGGAGTTTACAAAGTGGTATAGGTAGGTAGAGAATAGGAGAGAGGCGAAACTACCCCGGGTTATTTGAAGCTAATCCAAGATTAATTAATATCTTGTGATATTTGTATCAGAATTAAATGCATTATAGCCTTGGCGGGAAGTCCTTGCGAAATCCCTTAGAGTGGCCAAGTCAGTTAGCGCCGGTCTTCAATTCGGAAACCCCAACATCTTGTAGTTCCCCTAATTGGTTCTGAGGATTTTACTGCTATAAGTAGCAAGTCTCCCACAAGTCTCATGGCTTGCGATTACTGTACGTAACATGGATAGGCTGGCTACGTATATCTAACTGCTATACGTAACAAAATGATAATTGACTCTCCATAGGGCACGGTCCATTATCTGCCTGTTTTTTCTATTGAATCTAAGAAAGGAGGCAGATGATGGACCAGATCGCAATTGAATTCCGCCCTACACCATATACCAATGATCTTATCCCTTATAGGGTACCCGATCCACGCTCACTTCAGGCTCCTCACATCAACTACCGCAGGGTTCGCATAATTGAAGAGGGGGTAAAAAGGCTTTCCAATAACAACCTTCCGGGAACACACCACGCTGAACGATATCTCCCCCATAAGTATCGGCTCAACCTCCAAGCCGGCACCCTCAAAGGCACCGTCTCTTTCCTTCTCTCCTTCCTCACATTTCTGAAAGGTCAGGGCATACCCACCTGGGGACGCTCACCAGAGAGGATCTGGAGGCCTTTATCGAGCCTCCAAGGGGATTCTCATATCCTTTTGGAGGCTTTCAATTTTTCATCCCATTTACTCCTAAAGGAGCTCTACCCTATCCTTTTGCTTGCATGCTTTAATTTTCTGTGGCATACTTTAACGTTCAGTTATGGAGATATGGATAGTGCTGCCGATTGCGCAAGTGAGGCATACGGTTATGCAAGAAAAGCATATTATTGTAACACATTAGTGATGACTTCGTAAAAAGTCGGAAATGACCATTTTCCGTCATTCCGGCGAAAGCCGGAATCCAGTCTTTTCAGTTAGTTACAGAGGTTCTGGACTCCGGTTTTCACCGGAGTGACGACTTTTTACGAGACCATCATTAGTGGAGGCTCAATATTAGGCCAAGGAAGCAATGGGTGCAGCGGAAGCTGCCCAATCAGTAGCTAATAGTACCGAGTCAGAATGTTATTAGTGAAGAAATGAAACCATAGAAATAGCCCTTAATGAGGGTGCTATGACCTAGTATCTGAACCCTATTTCTCATGAAGGATTCCATAGATGGCAACAAACAGTGATGAGATTAACTTGCGTCGGTTAATGAATATCGGCAAGGATAAGGGCCACATTACCTACCAAGAGCTAAACGAAGATCTCTCAGATGATGTAATATCATCTGAAGAGATTGATGATTTTTTGCAGATGTTTGAAGATTTGAATATCGAGGTAGTAAGTGAGCCTGTAGGTCGCCAGGTTGAAAAAAGTAAAAAGTCTGAGAAGGCAGCGTTGCAGGACAAAGAGGAAAAGGGCGACTCGGGTGGTATTGAGGAGGAATTCACTACCAAGACATATGATCCCGTTAAGATGTATTTAAGGGAGATGGGCCTTGCTTCATTGCTGAGCAGAGAGGGAGAGGTTGAGCTTGCGAAGAGGATTGAGAGCGGAGAGAATCAGGTGCTAAATGCCCTCATTAGATGTCGGATAGGCGTAGAATATATAACAGCGTTAGGTTGGGATTTGGAGGCAGGAAGATTAAAGGTAAGGGACATAGTTCCTGATATAGAGGATGAACATGATTTGCATCATATTGGCCAAAGGAGGGACTTTTTGCTCAACCTTATTAAGAGAATCAAGGCCCTCGATCAGGAAATCTGCTCTTCCTGGAAGGAATTGAAAGGTTGTAGCGATAAGGCTCAGAGAAAAAAAATTCATGATGCAATCGGCAAAACGCAACAAACCATATTCGAGATGATGAGATCATTCAAGCTAGAAAAAGGGCATATCCAGAAGATGGTCGCAAAATATAAGGAGACCCTTAAGCGCTTGGAAGAATTGGAAAGTGAGTTGGCCAATTGTATGCTCAATGCCGGCGGGAAATCCTTGACCTATTTAGGAAAATGCCTGGAGGAATTGTCTGCTTCTAAAGAGGGTGGAGAGAAGGTTAAGGCCTTGAATTTATCGAAAGAAGAGCTTTCATCCATCACGGAACGGATACAGGAAATAAAGAGCGGTATGGATGAGGTAGAGAATAGGACAACCATCTCTTTCAAGGAATTGAAAAAAATCAATAGGGAAATAGACCGGGGTTTAAGAGAGGCGGAGTCTGCCAAGAATGAGCTTATAAAGGCTAACCTTAGACTGGTTGTGAGCATTGCAAAAAGATATACCCATAGAGGCCTTCAATTTCTCGATCGTATACAGGAGGGCAATATCGGTTTGATGAAGGCAGTAGATAAGTTTGAATACCAGAGGGGGTATAAATTCGGTACCTATGCTACATGGTGGATCAGGCAGGCTATAACACGGGCTATTGCTGACCAGGCAAGAACAATCCGGATACCGGTTCACATGCTAGAGGCAACTAATAAGCTTAACAAGATATCTCGAAGCCTGGTTCAAGAACATGGCAGGGAGCCAAGCCCAGAGGAGATTGCGGAGAAAATGGGATTTCCCTTGGAAAAGGTTCGGAGGATTTTAAAGATAGCCAAGGAGCCCCTTTCCCTGGAAACACCTATTGGCGAAGAGAAGGATAGCCATTTAGGGGATTTCATAGAAGACAAGAAGGCAATGTCGCCAGTTGAGGCGGCAACCAAGTCTGACCTCAGGGAGCAGACGAGAAGGGTGATGACTGCCCTGACACCCAGAGAGGAAAAGGTATTGAGAAAGCGATTTGGGGTTGGTGAAAAGGCAGACCATACCCTTGAGGAGGTAGGCAGAGAATTTAATGTTACCAGAGAGAGGATAAGGCAAATAGAAGCTAAAGCATTAGGAAAACTGAGGCACCCGAGTAGAAGGAAGTTATTGGAAAGCTTTACCGAGTTATAGTCTAAAAATAGCAATTTTGAAAATGTTAGTAAAATCAATCAACTACCAGAAAAACTGGACATTTTTTTGATTCTTATGTTGGAAAATGTGAGGTTATTTTAGGAAAAAATTAATAAGACAAGCACAAAACCACTACAATTTTTTGAAGGGATAGCCACCATGGGGCGAAAAGGCGTTTTCTGGCCGCCATTCCTTCAATAACCACCAGACCAAATCAGGCCAATTTTCACCATTATGCAAGAGCCTTATTGATCGGGCTTCTCCGTTTTTCTGTTGTGGTTTTGACCTATTGCCCAAATGTTTCCTTTCTGCTATGAGTGTAAAGCCTCCCAGAAATCTCCTGGCCTACGATTACCATACGTAACATATACAGGCTGGGTCCAACATTACTAACTGCATCAACTCCGGATAGTCCTAATCTATTGCATATTTCAGTCAATTTATCATCAAGTCAAAGCACTCAATTGAAGAGCACACGGCAGCATTGAACAGCAATCTTGAGCCGCTCATCACAAAACTGTCTGATCAAATGTCAGGCACTGAACTCCAGTTACAGCACGAAAAAGCTCGCCCTTTATTGAGGCTCAGGCGAGGGGATTTGATGTCCCCTGCCCCCTTTAAATACTTTTGGTATTGTGGCTTTTAGCGCCCATGTCACCAGATTGTCACCGTCTGTAATCGAGCGTGTCATGCTTCTATTCTTGAATTGACTATGCTAGCTTTCTTCCCGTCGAAAGACCGCTGCGGCTAGGGTGCCCAAGGGCCAACTCCGAGAATTGTCCTTTCTGAGGGCTGCTTTTGGCTTACGCCCATCGAAAATTCCACGCTTGCGTTCTGCTGAGTTGACAATAAAAGGAAATTTTGGTTGACAATAGGTTGACAATTGATAGAATTAAGCCATGAATACAAAAGAGAAAATCCTCCGACACATTGAAACAAAACAATCTAGTAACGGTAAAGAGCTATCTGAGGTTTTTGGGATATCCCGACAGGCCGTAAATAAGCACCTGAAGGAATTAATACAGAATGGCAGAGTAACAAAACAAGGCACTACCAAGGGAGCAGTTTACCGGCCTTCTACTGCGAAAAGCGAGATCGAGCCTGCAAGAAGATTTACAAAGACATACCTTTTGGCAGGCCTTGAGGAAGATAAAGTGTTTCAAGAGCTAGCGACACTTCTCAATCTTAAGAGCCAGCTCGCGAAAACTGCCTGGGACACGGCCTATTATGCATTTACCGAAATTCTAAATAATGCCATAGAACACTCGGAAGCCGAGCAATGCTCTGTGAATACCAGCGTTGACCAATACCGATTCAATTTTGTTATCCGGGATTTTGGAATTGGGATTTTCTATTCAGTCTTTTCTAAGTTCGATCTGCCCAATGAAAATGCAGCAATCGGAGAACTGATTAAAGGAAAAACAACTACGATGCAGGAAAGACATTCTGGAGAAGGGGTGTTCTTTACTTCGAAATTGTCTGACGCTGTTTCTTTCAGGTCTCATAAAATAAATCTCATCTTTGACAACCGGAGAAAGGATGTTTTTGTTGAGGAAAGAAAATTCATCAAAGGGACTCAAGTAGATTTCAGCATTAGCAGGCATTCGAAGAGAAGGCTTGATGAAGTGTTTGCAGAGTATGCTCCTGAAGAATTTGACTATAAATTTGAGAAGACCAGGGCACAAGTAAAACTCTTTAAGCAAGATTGTATCTCACGATCGGAGGCCAAGAGGTTACTCGCCGGGCTTGATAAATTTAAGCAAATAACGCTAGATTTTAAAGGCGTCAAGTCAATTGGTCAGGGATTTGCTGACGAAGCATTTAGAGTTTTTAGAAACGCGCACCCCGATATACTCATTAAAACCGAAAACCTTAGTCCTTCCCTGGAACCAATCATCCATCATGTGGTTGACAATAAAATTTTCTGAAGGTTGACAATAGGTTGACAATACTATCTCGCGGAACGGAGACTATTTTGCTCACAGTCTATGAGATTGGTGTTGGTGGCGTTGCTAACCAGTGACTATTAGCGGACCACTGCACTCACAACTCACATTAGGCAAGGAGGCTTATGGGATATGAAAGCGATCGTACTTGGTATGGACGGCATGACCCTTGATGACCTGGTGGCCATTGCGCGAGAGGGGGCAAGGGTTCGATTGGCAAAGGATTCTGAAGAGCGAATCGTTAGGGCCCGCAGGCTGATTGAGAAATGGGTTCAGGAGGGGAAGACTATCTACGGCGTCACCACGGGGTTCGGGGCGCTCAGCGATGTTGCCATCTCCAGGGAGGACACCCGGCAGCTCCAGGAAAACATCCTCATGAGCCATGCTGCCGGTGTGGGCAAGATCCTGGATGAAGAGACGGTTCGGGCCACCATGGCTCTTCGCATCAAGGATCTGGCCCGGGGGCATTCCGGAATCAGGCTGGAGACTGTTCAACACCTGATAGAGTTACTCAACAGGGGGGTTGTTCCGGTAGTCCCTGCAAAAGGATCGGTCGGGGCCAGCGGTGACTTGGCGCCCCTGGCGCACCTCTGCCTTGTGCTTATAGGCCAGGGGGAGGCTTTTTATAAAGGGAAAAGGATATCAGGGCTTGAGGCCTTAAAGAAGTGTGGTATGGAGCCCCTCCAGTTGGAAGCGGGTGAGGGACTTGCACTGGTGAACGGCACCCAGCTCATGACCGCCATCGGTGGGCTTTCGGTGTTTGATGCAATCAGGCTTTCTAAAATGACCGATATAGCCGCTGCCATGAGCCTTGAGGTGCTCATGGGGAGCAGGACGGAATTCGACTCCAGAATACACCAGGTCCGCCCGCACCCGGGGCAGGCCGCGGCAGCGGATAACATGGACCGGATCACCAGAGGCAGCGAGATCATAAGTTCCCATAAGGACTGCTCCCGCATCCAGGATGCCTATACGCTGCGGTGTTCACCTCAGGTGCACGGTGCCAGCAAGGATGCCATCATGTATGCCAGGAACGTGGTGAAAACGGAGATGAACTCTTCTACAAATAATCCACTCATTTTTCCGGAATCAGAAGAGTTCCTGCTGGGAGGGAACTTTCACGGCCAGCCTGTCGCGCTTGCCATGGATTTCTTGGGTATAGCAATCGCGGAGCTGGCGAACATCTCGGAGAGGCGTATCGAACGGCTGGTGAATCCCCAATTGAGCGGGCTTCCGGCCTTCTTGGTAAGCGATGGCGGACTGAATTCCGGCTTCATGATCGCCCAGTACACGGCTGCATCGCTGGTTTCAGAAAACAAGGTTCTGTCGCACCCCGCTTCCGTGGACTCCATCCCCACCTCAGCCAACAAGGAAGATCACGTGTCTATGGGATCCATTTCTGCCCGGAAATGCAGAGAAATCGTGTACAACACCGAACACGTCATCGCAATCGAGCTCTTGTGTGCCGCCCAGGCCATGGATCTTTTTACCAATATGAAGCCCGGTCAGGGGACCATGGTGGCCTACAAGATCATCCGTGACGCGGTCCCACACCTGGACAAGGACCGGGTTCTCTCAAAGGATATTGAAACGGTGGTGGGCCTCATGAAAAGCGGCACGATAGTGGAACAAGTGGAAAGCGCTATCGGAGAACTCCAGTAAAACTCGCCAAAGATTCCCCTAACCACCCACTCGTCCAGCTATGAGCTGGACTCGTTCGAGACACAGAGAACATCGAGCAAGAGTTATGTCTTTTCGATGCCGGTACCTGCCGGCATCGAGAAGACTATTCATCCTCAGTGCCCTCCGCTTGCCCTGTGAAATGAATCTGCTCTATTTCACCGGGGTGCCACTGCGGTGAGATAGAGGATTCCCTCAAGTAATCACCTGCCTTTGCCGAAAGGAATAGGGAAAGGCGAATTATGGGATCGCTTGAGGGGATCATGCGGAAGAGTCGTTACATAACCATCGTGGTGGGCTTGCTGGTATGCCTGTTTTGGATGGGTAACGCCCAGACGGCCTTCGGCTTTGGCCTGAGGGACATAGGCGCCATAAGCGGGGCGTATATCACGCATCTTGGCCTCCATGAGTTGGGGCACCAGGTGGTGGCGGAGGAGGTTGGGGCTGAGTCGCCTGAAATGAATTTCTTTACCCGCAGAAACGGCAGATTCTATCCCGGACTTTCCACCTACAAAGACATACCCGAGCAATCGAAATTGCCCTATGCAGTGGGCGGTGAGAGAATGGCAGGGTTTACCTTTGACTATGCACTGGATTCATATCGGTATCAACCCACCACCTTTAACAA
Organism: Desulfatiglandales bacterium; assembly: GCA_035527895.1. GTDB lineage: Bacteria > Desulfobacterota > DSM-4660 > Desulfatiglandales > B25-G16 > JADFWK01. The sequence goes on along the minus strand of DATKZQ010000144.1, from coordinate 17,980 downwards.
GGCACTGCTGTTCTTTAGCTGTGCCGATTTCTTCATCTACACCTTGCTGGGGAATTATGTGCATCCGGAAAATGACCTATACGACCCGAACCTTATCAGGGAGGAAACAGGCCTCAGCAAGGGGGCATTGCTTTCTATCGTCGCAGTCAAATCCCTCCTGAACGCCTACCGGATTGTGAACGAAGACGCCAGGTTTTTTCCCATGATCGCTGTGGATAACAAGACCGCAGCTTTTTTGATCGGGTTCGAGTTCTAATTCGCGGGGCAGAAAAAGCTATTTTGTTTTACCAAAACATTCCAAGCGAAAGGTGTTGGAGGCTAGATTCTGGATGCCGAATAAGTAAGATCATATTTCCCGCCCAACGATAACAGCGCTTATCTCTTTTAAGACATCATTAATGGAAGGTATGTTTGACGGGCCTATTTTATCTGGTGTGTGTTTGTGATGGGGATGGGAATCTATTTCGGGATGATGCGGGGAATTATCATAGCGAAACAGCATTTGCCCGGCACTGTTCATGTAATGCAGCCTGTATTTATCTAGAGACAGTGTTCCAGCAGATTCAATGGCAAACAGAGCGATTTCCAGAATTGAAGAATCTATAATTGTGACATGGCCTTTCAGGTAGACAGTTTCTTCCCCAGGACCAAAGAATTTTTGAATACTTGAGGATAAGACGATAGAGGATGAGTCGATAGTTTTTTCGATCTCTGAGACAAGTTTTCGTATCACTGGATTGCTGAACGAATTGCGGACTGTGCCTTTCGCCACCTGGCAAGAAGCCTTGCAAAGGCATACCAATCAAAATAATCGGCGTCATCTCCCAATAGGCCAGATTCAAACCTCTTTAGGAATGCCTGTGTGCTAAGTTGATGTTTTTGCTCCAACTCCCTCAAGGCGTTTTTATAAAAGGCCATAGCATTAGAGTAAAGATCATATTCACGCTTTAGGGATGTCTTGATTTCATCGGTCCGTTGCATAAAGGATTTATAAATAAAATGGGTGTTAAAAGTCAAGGGTTTTGCCCATGTTTGTTTTGCCCATGTTGCCCATGTTTGAAAAACTACTCAGAAAACACTCGACCAAATTAGGTATAGCCCTTCAAGATGCAGATTGGGCAAGGACCAAAAGGAGTCCATGAGGGTAATAGGCCTTGGTAATCTCTGCAAAGGGAGCAAACAAACGCTGATGTTTGCTTAATTTATGCGCTTCGGCTTATTGCTTCTTGTTACAGTCGCCATCCTATCAAATCAACGGCATTCGCCTGTCTCAAAGCAAACCCGAACATTATTGTATAATCATCAGGAAAGAAATGTCATGCTCATGATGGAGAGTAATTACTTGCCAAAAAAATAAAGTAGCTATTATCGTTTTCATATAATAGCTATCTTGATCTAGCTTTTTGGGAGATAGATAGATGAAGACAGTCACGGCAAAGGATTTAAAAAACAGAACCGGCGAGGTGATCAGCGCTATAAAGCGCGGTGAGGAGGTCGTAGTGTCTTATAGGGGAAAGCCCTTAGGTAAATTTATTCCCCTTAAAGAGGCACCGATACTGAAAGAGGTTTCAGGGGTGATTAAAAGGGCCCCGGCTGATATGAAGCAAGTTAAGGAAGAGCGCTTGAAGAAAAAGCATGAAGGCATTTATTGATACCAATCTCGTTCTGGATGTGCTTGCACAAAGAAGACCTTACCATGAGAACTCAGCAAGGATTTGGGAGTTAGTGGAGACCAGGGATCTGAAAGGATCCTTGTCTGCCACAACGATAACTGATATCTTCTCTATTCTCAAGAAACAGCTTGGAGCAGAAAAGCCCTATGATTTTGTTAAGAAAATCATGATGGTTTTTGATATCACCTCCGTTTCTCAAGCCGATATTAGAAAAGCCCTGAACCTTGGTTTCAAGGACTTTGCAGATGCCTTACAGGTTGTCTGCGCCAAGCAAATCGGTGCCAAGTATTTGATCACCCGCAACACGGAGGATGTTCAAGAAGCAGAGGGTATTGAGGTGGTGGACCCTGAGACCTTTCTTTTGTCGCAGGCTCATTGAAACTTAGTGCTTCGATTCGCAAATACAGTCACGTATTTTTGCAAACTGAACCGGAGGGAATGCTCACTCAGCACTAAGTCCTGAGTGAATAAATTAGTTATTGAATGTATGAATCGAAGGACTTAGGGGCTGGTCATGCGCTAGCGCTCATAAAGATCTTCACGCCTCCAGGTTATCTTTCCTCCCAAATGAAACCCCTCTTCTAGAGTGTGTTGTGTCTGACCCCCACAAATTAATAATGAACCGGCCCTCCCTGCTCGTTTCAAAATGATCTAGTATGCCATGATCGCAGATTCTTCTTGCCACAAAAACCTGATGAAAAATGGCTTATCCGCAAATCTTGGAGATAAAGGCAGTGATTGATCACGAAGTTATAGGAGCGAAGGCTCATAAGGTAGAGCACTGACCCTCTCCAGAGATTTATTGATTTCAATAGGTTATTTTGGTATTTTAGAATATATCGCGAGTATGCGTGTGATTAAAGAAGCTGGAGGACCTCATGCTGCAGACCATCAAAGGCTACTACTATAGAGGAAAAATAGAATTGGAAGAGCACATTACAATAAAAAAAAAGGTTCCTGTATTGGTCACATTCTTGAAAGATGGCAAGAGTGATTCTTTATCTGCCATCGAACGTGTGTTAAAGAGGAAGCCTGTCAAAATTACACCAGATAGAGTCGTTGATTTGATTGCTGAAGGAAGAAGATAATCTATGAGAAGGTTGGTGATCGATTCGTCCGTCTCTCTCAAGTGGTGGTTGGATGACGAAGAGTATGTGGCTCAGGCAAGGGAAATCTTAAACCAAATCTACGCGGGCAGAATCATCCCCGTTGTCCCAGACCTATGGCACTATGAGGTAGCCAATGGGATCAGAACGGCAATCCTGAGGAGAAGAATCAATAAAAGGCAAGGCAAAACCTTCATAAGTGAATTGATCTCCATGGGTTTTGAGAGCCATGGTATCAATCCCTACCTACCCAAGGTCTTTGACTATGCCATCAAATACAAATATGCAATTTACGATTTCTCTTACATAGTATTGGCTCAGGAGCAGGGGATAGATTTTGTCACTGGTGACGAGCGGCTTCTCAGTACGGTAAGAGAGGACCTTAAGTTTGTCTACCACCTTTCTACACTTTCCTTATAGATAGAAATCAGCGGTAATTCAGTCACCAACCAATAAGCAAATAGAACGCTTATCTCTGTAACCCCGGTCGTTCGCCCTCCTCCTGAGTTTGCCCGGTGGCTTTCCGTCCCCACCTCACGATGGGTTTGCTCTCAGTGTTTTCTAAAAACGTGCTCAAAACGAGCGGGAATTTCTCCCCGCCCGTTTTCTATGCAAGAGCAAGCTTAGTGCTGCGATTCGCAGATACCATAATGTGTTTTCATTATATAATCTCTACAATTGCTCACTCAGCACTTAGTCCCGAGTAAATAAATTCGTTATCGAATTTATGAATCGAGGGACTTAGGTTCTTTAGGGCTTGCGCTTGATCCCTCTGCGCTTAAAGGGTAATCCTTTCAATAACGCGCGTTAGGCTAGCAATGCCTGAGTTTCCGGCTAGTATGTACTACCTACGGAACTCGGACCCTGCTGTGTCGATAAAACAGCCTCCGCCGCCACCACCGCCACCAGCAGGTGCAGGAGCGGGTGGAGCGGGTGCGGTGACCGCCCCAGCACCAGAAGGATCAATGATGGTCCCGTTCGCTAATCCGTCGGCATCACCGTAACCTCCGTCCTGCAACTCTAACGTGACTGACCTTCTATCCGCACTAAAGATGGCATGGGCTGAGTAATCCTGCCAGCCGTTTACCGTGTCATACTTGTACCACTTCGCATCACTCGGTGCGGGCTCGGAGAGGTACACGGTCACTTGGGCAGTGTCACCGGGATTATCCACGGTCAGCCTAAAGCTGATCAGACCAAGTGGCATCTCATCTGGTTTATTCTGAGTGTCGGCAATGGTGGCTGGATCGATCGATCTAATTGAATCAACGGAACTCACGTTAGTACCCTGCTTAACTGCTACTTGCCCATCGCCAACAACGGTGTTCGCGCACTTCATATCGCCCTGGGTCATATCAGGATTTCCGTCTTCATCTAAATCCACATTGGGATCAGTGATCTCCTGCTCATCTGGCACGCCGTTTTGATCGGTGTCATCGGAGGCGGCTGCATCGATGTTGGTAAAGGAGGAAACCTCTGACCACTCTGATGCAGCATCCCGGTCGTCGTGGAACCTCGCCCGCCAGTAGTATGCAGGAATCACATCACTCACGGTTAGGATGAACTCCGGCACCGTCAGCGATGTTAGATGTGTGTCACAGCTCACATCAAACACCAGGTTGTCTGAGAAGTTGACGTTGTCAGTGCTGACCTGCCAGTCGGTTGTGGCATGGGAGTCGCCGTCCTCATCATAGAACGCTGCTGTCTCTAAGGTTGGTGTCAACGACACGCCGGTTGCCCCATCCACCGGCGAGGAGAGAACGGGTTGATCAGGCTCCCAGTTATTGGGATGGCTCCCGGCATAGTACTCATCTATGTTTTTAACGCCGTCACCGTCTAGGTCGCCATCTGCATCATCAACCAGCGGATCAAGGCCATAGGTGACCTCCCAGCCATCGTGCATTTCGTCGGAGTCGGTATCCCGATTTGTGGGGATGGTGCCGTTCTGGTACTCTTGGAGATCTGTCAGATCATCATCATCGGTGTCGGCTGTTCCGGCATGAGAGAGGTCACCAAAATAGTTACGCTCCCAATCATCAGGCATCAGATCAGCATCGGTGTCATCGGTAAAGGCCTTATCTTCCCCATATGAGGTACCGACGCTGTTGGTTGCGACGAGTCGGTAATGATAGGTGGCAAGGGGATCGGACAAGGTGATTTGGGCATTTACCGGCACCTCATCCCATCCTGAGCCGGCATCTGCTTCTTCTGTGGTTGAGCCGTAGCCAGTGCTGGTCCCGTACTCGAAATAATACGTTGCAGTCAGGCCGTTAGGGTTCACCGTACCGTTCAGAATGGCGGAAGACGACGTTATGTCGATGGCCAAACCGGTGGTTACCGATGGGAATCCAGTCGGAAGAGTGACGAGTTCCCAACCCTTTGGATCCCATTGAATATCCCATTCCTCCTTTACGGTGCCGATAGTGGGAGCCACGTACTCGATATTGTCAACCCACTGTCCGTATACCTCCACGAGTTTCAGGCAATCGGTGAAGGGGCCCAGACCGGTGGTCAACTGGGGTACAGTCACCCCCATGTTTTGTACCTGCGTGTATGGCTCGCCAAATTGCCTAATTATTTGACCGACAACGGGATTGGCGGGCATAAACAAAACTGCACCGCTCCTGCCAAAGACGTACGTCTCCACGGCTGCACCTTCATGCTCTTCATCCTTTAGTATCCAGACGTTGCCATCATTGTCTTGGGCCACCCACGCATAAAGAAAGTTAGGATCTTGGTCCGGGTCAGGATGGTTGCCTTCGCCTCTTACCAGCACTTTCATGCAGGACACTGAATCCACAGTTTCAACGGCTACAGCTGCCAGGTAATGACCGTATCCGACCAGAGCCCCGGTACCAGTGTAGGTCAACCTGCCTCCCAGCTCCATGGGAATATATGTATTGGTAATATTTGCCGAATCGGGGCCAAAGACGGCAGCGCCAGGGTTGTAGGTAGGGAAAGGATCATAGAGGAAGGTCAGACTGCCGCTCCCCTCCATTGTGTTCATCGTGCCCCAATAGTCGTCTGTAGCCCTGACAAACCACTGATACGTCTTGCCGCGCTCCATAGCCCTCAGATCATTGAAACTGGCAGTGACCGTGGCCATATCTTCTTGAGTGGGAGAAATATAGTATTCTTTCGATCCATCTTCGCTTCTGATTCTCATCTGGTATTTCCGCGCAGTCACCGCGTCGGGCAGATCCCAGGAGAAGGTGATGGCGCCATCCGCATAAATCACCGCCGCCATGGTGGTGGAATCCACTGGAGTCACTGGGACGGCGTTGAGGGTCGTCTGACGATTTTCAGTGGGGCCATCTTTGAAGACAATTTCGAAATTGTAGATGCCGTAACTGTTGGGCCCGAGATCGAATTCCCTTGACCAGCCTTTCATACCAAGCCTTGTTTCTGTGGAAATATCAAACCAGTCTGCTGATAAATCGAATGCATAAGAGAACCCATTTGGCCCGGTTACGGTGACATGATCGATGTTATTCCTGGAGCCCGGCCGCACGGCGAAACCAAGCGACAGTTTGCCGTTCCATGCCCAGGCATAGACCTGGGAGGTGCGATTTGTGAAAGCAGAAGGGGAATACTGCTTTGTGGTCTCTCGGGTTTCAGCCCTATAATTATTGAGGTCATAAACACGCACAAGCCACCGGTAGGTCTTGCCTAGCTCCAAGCACCCCAAATCGGGAGCTGGGATGTACATCTGGTTTATGTTGAGCTGTGATCCGGCCCGATAAATCTCCTTGCCGGCATCATCTCTGACTCTCACCTGGTAATTGTAGGTATCTGTGGTCTGCCTATCCCAGCTCACGTGAACACTTCCGTCGTCGTTGACCGTGACGCTGATTGAACCCTCTTTTACAGGGACCACGGTAGCTTCCTGTAAAGTAAAAATCTCTGTTTCCTGCGCACCATCCGAAAAAACCAGAGTCAAAGTGTAGTCGCCATAATCAGCTGACTGAACAGGGCCGAAATCATGGCTCCACATGTCAAGATACCGGCACTCGCTATCCCATACAAATCTGTCGTTGACCACGTCGAATTCATACTGTGTTCCCCTTGCCAGGTCAACAGTGGCACTTACGAGCTGACTATTAAAACCAGGGTAGATATCGAAGTCGACACCTAGGCCCCCGTTATAGAGAGTAGCGTTGAACGACTGCATCCTCTTGGGACCTCTCTCAAGATCAAAATCTATCCCAGGTGTGTTCTGGTCCGACACTACCAGTACCGGCGCAGCCGCGTTGCAGTCGGTGGTACCGTTATTCGCGTCATACCATTCATCGACATAGTTCAGGTGGACACAACCGGCACACGCCCGCACATACACATTCACTGAGGGCAGATTTTCAATGGTATAATTTCCATCTTCGTCAGTGTTTCCTCCCCCTAGCCAGGTATTCCAGCAGGGCCCGGCATAGGCCTGCATCCATAGGCCTTGGATTGGCCCGTTTGGGCCGGTTACCTGTCCGGAGATGGAGCCAGGTGCCCCCACGTACACATCATCGAAATTAGCCTTTACGTAGCCCGATTGCCCTGGACCTGCAAATACCCAGGATTCAAGTCGTCGCTCTTGTCCTGTGGAAGGAGGGTAGATCGGGGTGGTTATGTCGTATGTATAGGTTTCACCGTCGCAGGTGAAGATGAGCGATGAACCGGTAAATTCATTCGAGAAGGTATACTCCTGATCAAAACTAATAGACGTAGCAAAGTCGTGGGAATCTACTACGGTATTTGTAGAACAATTCGCATCATCGCACCTCAATATAATAGCTATAGCTGAAAGAGTGGGACCATCATCAAGCTTTATACCAGTATATCCAAAGACATCACCCACACGTCCGTTATAGTCTTGTCCACTCCCAGGTCCTCTGCTGTCGTTGTAATAAAAGCCACGTAGTCTGGCCCTCCCAGTGGCTCCAGATACCTCACTTCCGGTTTCAACGAGGACTTTTGCCTCAAGATAGGCGGTCGTCTGATATATTGAGTTAACGTACGCCCCTCCATAAGCCTCGTCTGCCTGGGCGTTCAAGCGGAGTTTACCAGCAGATATCTCCCTGACAAATTCCAAAGCCCGCCATTTTGTTTGATCAAGGGCGCCGGTAGAGAAGTCATCGTAACCAATTGGGTTATTATTGATGTAGACATTGTCAAACATGGCGGACGCATATCCTGTGCCGGAACCGCCAGCAGAATATACCCCTGTTTCTAGTGCCTTGTATGCGCTGAATTCCGCTCCTTGTCGGGCAGGTACAAGAACGGGGCCGCTGCTCACCCCAGCCACGGTAAAGGTAAACTGGTTGTTAGTTTTATCATATTCTATTTTCGCGGTGTAGGCTATCCCATAACTGAGTGGTCCAGTAGCCAAAGTATCGTGTCCTCTATCTGCCCAACTGTTCCCCTCATCATCCAAGGATTCAATAATCTCCCACCATGCCTCCAGCCCGCTGCCACGATCGCCGATAAAAACAGCTGCCCAAACATCCCCTTTTTCTGTTCCAGAGTTCAGCGTGTTGTAGAAGCGTCCATCAACTCTCGCAAAGGATCTGGGATCAGTTCCACCATCCAAATTGGTCGCAACCACGGTAATGTCGCACTGTATAATATTAATTGATGATGGATTTTGAAAAGGGGTATTATTTCGAGCCTGATCAGTGGAAGTGTCATTCCCTATTTTGGATACGAGCTTTCCCCCAGCAACTTCTCGAACAAGTTCACGGTTACTCCACTTCTGGCTGTCGATGTAGGTTCCTGCAAAGTCATCATATAAGGCCGGTGCCCCAAATGCTTGGCCTCCAACAACAAACGCAGAAAATAAAACTGAAACCATGGTCAAATAAAGAAGTCGTCTCATAGTTCGCCTCCTTTTTGGTTAACAGTTGCTGTTTTGCCGATTACTGTCGATTAGAAATAACAGACAATAAGTCAGCCTTTTATGTGTCACAAAAGCTACGAAAGCCGGACTGCACATTTCGTGACTTTGACGATGTCACCCTCGGCCCCATCGAATAGTTATTCGTTAAGTCGATATACGTTTCAGCTGAGAGGTTGCATCTACAGAGCGAGTGAGTTTGGACGGGGAATTATCAATGGGTATTATTTTCTGAGCCTTTCTTAATCCTCATTTATGTGTTTTGTTATCAGCGCTCGTTATTCGACAGGGCGAGCACCCCGGCTGTCTTTTCTTAGAAAGCGAGATGGAATTTGCGAAAGCACTAACAGGAGTCGTTAAAGACCCGTGGCTTTCCGTCCCCACCTTACGATGGGTTTGGCCTTACGTAATATATATAACTTCTAAGAGATTACACCTCCCCTGCTACATGGTTTGCGAGGTACAATTCCAATTGTGCGGCCTGCACCTCTGTTGCCTCCCCGAACTCCAGACCGCAACGCCTGCGCTCCAGAGAGGTAGACGATGTGTTGTCTTCGAGCAATCTGTTATCATAGATGACCCTGCATGGGAGCCTGGATAGATAAAAACCGTTATTGCCCGTAAATAGATCTAGATGAGTCGAACCTCGGCTTTCTCCTTTAGGGGCAATATACTGAAAGGCGAGACCTCCCTTGCTGATATTGGTTAGCCTACCCAATTTAGTGAAGTCCGGTCGTAAGGCAACATATGTTTCATCTCGCGGAAGGAATCGCACCGTTTTTCTGCGTTCGGGGTTCATGGTTCCCCGTTTTAGGGTAGGAGGTTGGTGATCAATAAAGAATGTGCGACTTTTATACCTTATTTTCTATTTCCGAAATGGGCAAGGGTGATTTTAGGGGGTATGGAATGGGTAGGTGAGATACCCCCTGCTCCACATAGTCCCTTAAGAACTACGATCCGTGGTTTCTTGCAGAGAGTATTTTGATATGTAGAAAATCCTATGAAAATCGGAATGTTAAATCCGAAATCCGAATACCCGCCTGCCTGGCCTGAGCTATACAATAACTGTAAGGGATATCGGACAGGCCAGTGCGAAACAGGTGCTATTGCACGACACGAGCACACAGGTGGCGGGCAGGTCGAAATCCCTGGCCCAGACCTGGATTGCAGGGCAGAAGGATGTTCACTACAGTTGCGAAATGCCATAACGACCACACTGTGTTCGGCCGACCTCGCGGCCCGAGATAAATTTACAATTTTCAAAAATGAACCACCCTGCAGCAAGCTGCAGGGTATCCAATGTCAAAGTCCCCTCCCTTAATGGGAGGGAATAAAGGGGAGGGTGACCAAACATTTTATCACCCCCACCTAACCTCCCCCATCAAGGGGGAGGAACTATGTTGTAACCCTGCAGCAAGCTGCAGGGAATTATCAAGTTCAAATGACCAAAAGTAAACGTACAATCAGGGATATCACATGTGACCTAAATTCAGTGTGTTGAACATTCGAGCACTATTATTTTGGATTTGTTTCGCGTCTCGAATTTCGCCTGCCCCATTAAATGCCTTTCTCTGTTTAACTGGGGTGCTTCGGCCCTCCCTGTGCGACTGCTTTTGAACCTGAAAGTTCAGACGGTAAAACTACCAAGGCGCCGTGAAAGAATTTAGTCATTTGTAATCCAGTTCTGGGCCAGGGAATTTTAGTTTATCCGGGCTAGGAGTCTACAAGCGGTCTTGCTGAGGGGAACCCTTGCCTAATTGGGTTTCCAGATACGCCCTCAGGTTGATAGCCGAGTTCCGTATGTTCAGCTTTTTACGAATATTTCTCCGGTGGGTTTTAACGGTGGCAGGTGAAATGTAGAGGTGCCTGGCTATGTCTTCGCCTGACATCCCGTTCTTTATCATGGATGCGATACGCAGCTCGGTTACGGAAAGAGATTCGGCTATTTTTATGTCACTGGCCAGATCCGAGGTTATATCTTGAACATAGCGCAGCAGCAAATCAAAATCAGTTCTATACCGTTCCAGGTTCTTATCCTGTTGAAGCCTTTCGATAATCGGCATGATAATTGTCCTTGTTCGCTGGAGTATCCGCCTTTCGGATTCCGTGCGCATTCTTTCAAGATTTCTGGCCAGGACTGACAGGGCATTGTTGATTTCAAGCAACTGCTCGTTTGTATCCTCCAGTTCCGATTTGGCCTTTAGGAGCAGCTGCTCCGCGTGCCATTTGGCCCCCAGCGACGCAGCAAATTGTCGGATCTCTCGTATGTAAAGTGGTTTTTGAACATATAGGAGCTTTTCTTCCGGCGGGATGCGCGCAGCGATATCTCGAGGATCAACGTCGAAGAACCCCGTGACAATAACGATATTTGCATAGAGATCAAGCTTCCTGATCTGCTCTCCAGCCCAAATGCCGTCAGGCCCTGGCGGCAATCTTAAATCCAGAAAGATAAGGGCGAAAGGATGTTCTTCCTCTTTTGCCTTCCTGACCGCCTCAACTGCTTCATTCCCTTGTTTGCAGAGCATCACCTCAAACTCATATCCTGGCCCACCCTGATCAGCCATAGGAAAAAGGGCATCCCGGTAGAGATCCAGCACTGTCTGTTCGTCATCGACTGCAAGGATACGCAATCTTATCCGATTGTCTGCCTTCATAACTGTGCCTGCTGCAAAGCTATGGTTTTCGGCCCCCGGCTCAAGCTGGTGTGACCTTAGCGCATGAGTTATCGAGCAAGCAATAGGAGCGGCATAGGTACCTTGGGCACTGTTCCGTTGTCAGTTGTCCGTAGAGGTACAAAAACAAAAGGCCTTCGATCAGACAGCAGCTGTTTTCTCTGACGAAGGCCTAGTGCAATTATCCAGTAAGCGTCCCACCATGACGAATCTCCACGGTGTTTACAAAAACCTGATAATGGAAGAACCGCGGTGGTTTCTGCGTGATGAGATTAGATTTAGCCAAGAAAATCGGCAAAAGTCAAGACTAAAAAACTACGCATAAAATACGACGAAAAATCCGTAGTATCTTCTGAAATGTAGATTGGACAAGGATTAGAAGGGAGGAGCTTAAGGGCAAGCGTTATAAGGATTTCATTAATTCAACAAAAAAAGTTGCAGATTCTTTCGTATTAAGGGGCCTAATACGGCATGGGACAGATCGACCATGTCAATTGCCGGTGGTTCCCTCAGTGTTGGACCCAATGAGGTCCTCAACCCAGGCAACCGCCTTTTCGGCGATTCGCACAGCTTCGTTGTACTCATGTTCAGTAACTGGTTCTATCGGGCCTGGATATCGAGCTGCTACTGCATATTCAGTCAACTCGGCTGCGGCTCGTATCTCTTCCGGCAGCGCAATTCCGTGCTGTTCCAGGGCAGTCAAAAGCTCCGCGATATCATGAACTAAGCGGAAAGCTATTTGCATATATGAGTCTACCCTGTTCAAGAGCTGGCTGGATTACCATGCCGATATCATTCTTGTAGCGTTCTATATCCTGCTCGGTTACCACAATAATATCTACAGCAATGCCGACACCAATAAGGTTGCGGTAAATAGATCGAGCCGTAGCGCGTCGATGGACGCCAGGCGGCATCACGACAAGGACGTCCAGATCGCTATTTGGTCCCATTTCACCGCGTCCTGCTGACCCAAACAGAATGATTCTGCGCGGATTTGCTATTTCAACAATCCTGCGCTTGATTTCATCCACTATTTGATCGCTTACTGTCTTTCTCACGCTTTACCTTTTGAGCTGAACTCATCTATCGAAATGGTGCGCGGTCGATCCTACTATTTTGTAAGGGTTACTGGGACTTCGAATAGGTCGTCCCGTAGCAGACGTGTTGAGAAGAAAAGGACTTCGACATTCTCTACTTCACCAGTTGAAGGATTGATCCGCGCAATAATATCATCTCCAACTTCTTCGGACTCTTGTTCGGGATAAGGGCCTCGAGTGTTGATATAGAGAATGTCTGCTTCCCTATCGTATTTGAATGTTAGCTTTGCCACCTTTAACCAAGAACTTCAAAGAAGCCTACTCCGATTTACAGATAATCGGTTGCATACTGAAAGGACAATAGCGGAAACCTCTTGTGAATCTATAAGTTGCTGATTCTGTTGTCAAGAGCAACGAGTGTCAGAGTAATGGATTAAGCCCTTCTTTCCCTCAGTTGCTGGTTTTGCTTTGCCACGCCTGGGGTCAGGTTCTCCTACGCTTGCCGGTAATCCCCAAACCAATGCCAGCCATGCCAAGGAGCAGGATTACAAGTGCCGGGATGACTCCACGGATGAAGTGATCTGCTACGAAAGACCCATGTCCCGCCGTAGCGATAAAGCAGATGCTGTTGCCGCTGTCTGATGGGGGAGGGGCAGCGGGAGTGGTGGCATCGTCCTCATTTGAATAGCCCGAGTTACCGGCAGCATTATAGGCGCGAATGCGATACGAGTAAGTGGTTGACGGACTGACGCCCGTATCGCTGTAACTGGTGGCGTTTGGAGAAACGGTTGCTATCTGGCTATAAATTCCCGTTGGGCTATCCTTTCGTTCGATTCTAAAACCCATTTCATTGTGAGCGTTGTCGGTCCAGCCCAGGTTGATCCGGTACGCAGAGGCTGCCCCTGCTGACAAGTTGCCTGGGGCCGAGCACGGTGTAATGGCGTTGTATGCGTTTACCCTCCCACCTGTTGCCACCAAGCCGTTCAAAGATGCCTTAGGATCAACGCTGCTCTCTATGGCCAACTTGATCTCCGTATGAGTCAAGGAGGGGTTAAACGCCTTTATGAGGCCTGCGATGCCCGACACGTGAGGTGCGGCCATGGAGGTGCCTTGCAGAAACTGATATTCCGTTCCATTGTAAGTTGATGAAGCAGCGGTGATGGTGACATCATCGAAAAACCAGCCCTCCTCTACAGTACCGTCTGCGTTGGAGTAAAAATTGAACCGGAGGTAGAGGGTGCTACTCCCATCGTATGCCCCCAAGTCGGCGGTGGCCAGGGCAAAGGTGGACTGTGAGCCGGTCCAGTAAATGCCTTCTTGGTCGTCAATCACCAAGATCAGTTCATCGAAGTTGACGCCATTATTTGACGCTTGCACGTAAAAGTAATCGCCGCTCAGTGAGGTCCCCTTGAACCAAAAAGTCAGAACAGCGCCACTTTTCGACGAGAGATCGATGGCCGGTGTTTGGGCGTAAGATTCAGTACCGGGAAGATAATCGGCGTCGGGCCTGTCGGTGAGGGAGTGAGAGCTGCTGCGGCTGGCCTCTTCCGTCAACCCCCAGAAGTTGTTTGTTCCATCGGTCGTCCAGTCAAAAGCCCCCTCAAAGTCATCGCTCCAAACGTCCTCTCGGGCCGGCCGGCAGCTATAGATGTTCGTTCCCGGTGCGGCAACATCGACCGAGGATATACCGTAGTTGGAAGAAGCATACGGCGTCCAAATGGACCGGTTGTCGTTCTGGTCGGTTGCAGCCACTGAGATGATGTGGGGGGTCGTGAAGCTGGCCGGATAGAATGGGGCGATGTCGATGTTGGTGCCGGTGTTGCCCGCGGCACACACTACAAGGGCTGAAGATGCATCGATTGCCTCCTTGAGGGCCTGGCTGTATCCCCCGCCTCCCCAGCTGTTATTAATGACATGTGCCCCCTTGTCATTGGCGTACTCAATGGCGCTGATCGCCTTATCAGTGGTGCCGTCCCCAAAGGCATCTAAAAACCTGAGCGCCATTATCTTGGCCGTCCAGCAGACGCCAGTTACACCCAAGGAGTTGTTTCCAATAGCGGCAATGGTGCCGGCTACATGAGTGCCGTGATCGTCAGAGTCCATGGGGTCGTTATCGATATCGACAAAGTCCCAGCCCCTGACATCATCCTTGAGCAGATTGTTGTCATTGTCCTCGCCGTCTCCCGGTATCTCACCCGGATTGATCCATATATGGGCCTCAAGATCCGGGTGATTGTAATCTACGCCTGAATCAACTACAGCGATTATCACCTCAGTGCTGCCGGTAGTTATCTCCCATGCCTCAGGGGCATCGATGTCCGCGTCAAGAGTCCCGTTCATGCCGTTTACGAACTGCCCTGTGTTGTGCAAGGCCCATAGGCGACTGAAGAAGGTATCATCAGGGGTCTCTGTTGCGTGCACGTAGTAGTTGGGCTCTGCGTATACGACATCCGGGTCGGTTCTGAAGACCTCCAGAGCCTCCTCCACGGTCATATCTTCGGGCAGCTTAACGTGCTGAACCCCGGTGCTTTTGAAGGTGCGGATATTTGATATGCCCCAGTGTGTGCGATAATACCCTGCCACGGCAGCGCCCATAGATGGCCGGTATTTCACCAGCAGTTCGCCGGGCACATAGGCAGGCCCTCGGGGTTTTGATGGTTTCAACTCCCCAGCAGATGCAACTGCCCAAAGGGGGGAAATAAGAACAAGGAAAGCCACAGAAAGCCAGAGAGCTGGTTTTTTCATATTCGTTCACATCTATTCGTCAGTGCACAGTTACCCGGTAATTGGGCTCTGCGTAGGACACCTCGGGGAATGCCATTAAGCGCTCAATTATGCTTTCCACTGATGTGCCATCCGAAATTCTCATTAGATAGAGGTTCGGCCTGCGGATGACCCGAATTGTTTTGAGGGACATAGCTTCTTGAATAGTCTGTATGGCCTGCTCATCGACCCCATCCTTGAACTTGACGAGAACTTGGCCGGGCACATAGTCTCGCCTTTGTGCGCGGGATGGCTCCATTTGCACGGTTTCCCTTATAGTGTTTTCGCCTAATTGCGGTTCATTCTTTAGGGCCTTTTTGCCGGCCGGATTGGGTTGTACACATGAAAAGACTGCCAGCAATAGTATGATGTATTTAAGAATAAACATAGTCTTCATGATTCTGCGCAACGTGCTTGTAGAGCGGCACCGGCTGGCCCGCGTTGCAAGCAAGGGTGTGCCCGAGAAAAGCATATCACAAATACCAATCGCCTGCCTCAGTGAAATAAGGATCGGCATTCCACCGGATAAATGTCTTATGGAACGCAAGAATCGAGCCATCTCTCTTATGCACAGATCTTGACACCCCTGGTCTTTCCCAGCAGGCGGAGGGAAGCCTGGGCGAACGGAGACTCTCTCTTACAACGCCGAGGAAGGCGTAAGCCCCAATACCATTTTTTCCGACCCGGCGCTTTTTTTCCCGCTTTGCTTTTGTCCCGCCCGCAAGTATACGCACAACCATCCCGTGCTACCTCCTCCTCAGCGGTTTTTCAGAGTTTAGCAGAATCCCCGTTCAGTTACCCAGCTCGCAGACTGCTTGACTCGGCGTGCCTGTCATGATACCTTTTCCGGTAAATAAGCGGGTTTCACCGGTCCGTGGCTGGATGGGCCGGCAGTTTGCACCCAACCGGTAATCCCGATAGGGGCTCCGATGCTTGACGAATTAAAAGTCTTGATTGTGAGCAGCAATGCTGCGCAACGCGAACACCTTCAGGATTTCCTCGAAGCCAGAGTATCCTATGTGCTGACGGCAAGAGACGGGAATGAGGCGTTACGATACTTTGATCAGACGTATTTTGACCTGGTGTTTACCGAATTGGTCATGCCCGGTATGGGAGGGTTGGAGCTCTCAGAGCATTTGAGAGAACGATTTCCTGAGGTTTTTGTGGTGTTATGTGCCGATGGTAAAACCGAGGTTTCAAAACGGAAATCTGAGCACGGCGGATTTGATTATATCCTCAAGGGTTCAGATCGCGATGAATTATTTGCCCTTACCAAAAGGATCGCCGAACAGAAGCATCTGGTGAATAAGAGCTTCTATCCCCACGAAGATCGAAGAAAAACCTACCGGTTTGAGAACATCATCGGAAAGACGCCTGAGATGCTCGATGTTTACAACCGGATTCAAGATGTTGCCAAGTCAAACATCCTCGTTTTGATAACCGGAGAAAGCGGCACCGGCAAAGAACTGGTTGCCAATGCGATCCACTATACGAGCGTCCGAAGGAAGAAACCGTATGTCAAGATAAACTGCGCATCAATGCCGGACGGGCTCATTGAAAGCGAATTGTTCGGCCACGAGAAAGGCGCTTTTACCACTGCGATCGCGCAAAAGAAGGGCAGATTTGAACTGGCCCACGGAGGAACCCTGTTTTTGGATGAGATAGGTGAGATGCCGCCCCAGATGCAGGCAAAACTGCTCCGTGTTCTTGATGACGGCAATTTTGAGAGGGTGGGTGGAACAAAAACCATCCATGCCGATGTCAGAATTATTTGTGCAACAAACAAGGATATCCACCAGGAAGTGAGGGAAAAGAGGATTCGTGAAGACCTTTACTATCGTATAAAGGCAGCATCGGTCCATGTGCCACCCCTCAGAGAGAGAAAAGAGGATATTCCCCTGCTGGCAACCTATTTCACGTCGATCTATTCTCGAAAAAACAACAAGACCATAGAGGCAGTTTCGAAGGCGAGTCATACCATTTTTAGAGCCTATGAGTGGCCCGGAAACGTGAGGGAGCTTTCGCACGTGATTGAGCAGGCCGTTGTATTCTGTAAAGGAAGAGAGATTGCTCCGGATTGCCTGCCTGAAGATATCAAGAGACCCCCTCGCTTAAGGGAATTTACACTCCGTCTTCCCTCCAAATCGCTCCCCCTTGCGGAAGAGACACTCATCCGCAAGGTATTAGAGGATACCAACTGGAACCTGAAACAGGCGGCCAGGGAGCTGGATATTGCGAGGGGGACACTTTACAGCAAGATGAGGAAATACGGAATCGAAAGGCCCGAGTGAATAGTGCGGTTATGACTGATTCTGAACACTTACTCGGGAGGAACGATCGTTCTTCTAAGGCTTCTCTACATGGTTGAGCAGGATAGGATCATGTCATGAGGATAGGCTTACAAGGCCGGATTCCCCTGTAGGGCTTGTCCGCACCGGGTTTCATGAAGGCCTGCATCCCGCTACTCCAGGTGTTTGAACCAGCCTGAAAATCCCGCCATCTGATTTGGCACTCAAATTGCTTCACTATTGGTATAAATGACCAAGCATGCTTCTGAACTGTTTTTATATTCAGGGTGCTCTACAGCATAAACGGTGATATTCGAATTCCCCCAGTGGTAACTGGAAGGAGTTTTTCACCATGCCCCATAGCTGCAAGAAAAAGAAATCCAAAGAGGAGATCAGCCTAGGCCTCCTCAACAGTTCTCTCCGACAAGCAGAGGCCATCCTTGTTCGGATGGTTTTGGAAGAGACGGATTGGAATATCAGCCAGGCAGCCAGGGAGCTACACATCCCCCGCGGTACCTTGTACAGCAAAATGCAAAAACACGATATTCAGCGGCCAACCTGAA